>JBBPZD010000208.1:0-10386 GCA_038199265.1 Actinomycetales bacterium
CCGTTGGTCGAACCCAAATCGTCGATGAACCAGGCGTCTCCGTCGCGGTAGACGCGGGCGTGGCGACCGGACGCGAAGTCGTCGGACAACACCAGCACGCACTCGGGGTTGCGGCCGATCAGCACGCCGCCATCGGATAACGGAACACTGATGCCGCGCATCAGGCCCTCGATGACCGCCAGGTGGGTGGGGCCGCCGCGGGGGGTTTTTGCGGGTCTGGCAGGGCGACGATCCTCCCGCGCAGCCGGACGCCGACTGTCGGGTCGGGGGGACCGAACTCCGTACAGGTCACCGCGTAACACCCCGACGATGCTGAAGATGAACGCCCACAGCGCGACCAGCAGCCCCACACGGATCACCGTGATCGTCAGTTCGCTCAACGGCGGCCGCCTTCCTGGAAGAGCAGATGTGTGCGGCCCACGGTGATCCGGTCGCCATCCTGCAGGTGCGCGCGGTCGATCGGGTCTCCGTTGAGGAAGGTGCCATTGGTGGAGCCGAGGTCGCTCACGGTCATCACCAGGTGCGGCCCGTCGTTGGTGACCCGGATTTCGCTGTGTCGCCGGGAAATACCCGGATCGTCGAGCATGATGTCGGCTTCGTCGTCGCGCCCGATCACCGTGATCGCGCCGAGCAGCGGGTAACTGTCGCCGTCGATGATCAACGACGGGCGCTGTTTGAACCGCCGCGGCGCTGCGGGGCTCGGGGCGGCGGGGTTCGGAGATTTCGCAACGGCGTACTGCTCCTGCGGCGGGTCGACGTAGTCGAAAGCTTCCGCGTCGTCGTACTCGTCGTGGTCATCTTGCTGGGGCGCTTCGGGTTGCTCCCATTGCTGGCGACGAGATGGCCTGCGTGCGTCTTGCACCTGCCGCGCGATTGACGGTCGCAGGCGGAATACGCCGGTTTCGAGATCGGGATCTTCGGCGAACTCGACACTGACCTGGCCACCGGGCAGGTATCGCTGCATGTCGGCGTGCTCAGTCGCACTCGCGATCAACTCGTCGTGGACGTCGTCGCGGGCCTCGTCGAGCCGTTCGAAGTCGCTGGTGCTGAGGTCGACGGTGAACAGATTCGGCACTACCGGGCGTTGGCCCTTCTTGGCATTCGCGGCGCGGTCGTCCATGGCACCCCGCATCGCGCTCGCGATCTCGACCGGTTGCACCTCAGAACGGAAAGCCTTGGCGAATGCTCCGTTGACGCCTTCGGACAGGCGGCGTTCAAGATTGGAGAACAAACCCATTGCTGCCTCCTGTTTCGTGGTCGTCGTACCCGGACACCCTGGTCGTCCATCTGCTCATCGCGTTGCGGATGGCTCACCCGGCGTATGCCCCGGGCGACATCGATCGTAACGGCGCAGCGGATGGGCAAGCGGCAGGCGCGGAGGTTGCGATGCCCCGGTTTGGTGTTCGGTCCCCGTTCGCGGCACACTGGGGCGGCACTCGCGCGAGTGGCGGAATAGGCAGACGCGCACGGTTCAGGTCCGTGTACTCGAAAGGGTGTGGGGGTTCAACTCCCCCCTCGCGCACAGCAGATCGTCTCAGGTCCGGCGGTCGACACGTGTAGGTAATCCCGGTCGAGCGCTCAGCTCGGCCGGGATCTTCCATGTCGAGGGGGCGCGCGCCGAGCTGCTCCTAGACAAGGGTCGAGGTGCTCGCCTTGCCGGCAGTGACCCGCGACAGGGCCGGTTACGTCACGGGGCCGTAGACCAACGGCACGGTGGGGACGCTGGCGAGGCGCTGATAGGCAGCACGCGTGAAACTTCTAGCCCGCGACAGGGAGTTCAACAGTAGTTCGCCGGCACCGGGGAGGTCGGACCCGTCAGAATTCGTCGCCTGCCCCACGGTAGAGGAAACCTCGGACAGGATGATCTGAGCGGTGACCATGTCGGTCACGGCCTGACTGATCTTTTCGCGGTCTGCGGGAATGAGCCGTGGATTCTTTGAGAGCCGTGTTGTCGCTTCGTGCGCATCGCGTAGATGTGCAAGCGAGCGTTCGACGCAATTGCCAACCTGCCGCAGCATCTGCGTCTGCGCGGACCCGCCACATCCTGGTGCGGCTGGGGTCTGAACCGGCCCGGTTCGCAACAACGCCCGAATCAGGGCGACCGCGCTGAGACGCAGGTGTGACACAGCACCGTCGATGCAGAGCTCTGCGTCCGTGACGGCCAACTTCGCGGCCTCCGCCGGTTCACTCAGAAGCAACCTGGAGATGAACGACGCGCGGGTGTCGAGCATGGGCAGTTCTCCTAGAGCCGGTGGGCGATCGGCCCGTCGGCCAACCGCGATCACCCTCAGGTGCATCGAGAACGCCCCTTTGATTCAAAACGGTCCGACTTTTTCCAGTCAGGATCCGGTCAACTGCCCAGAGTGACCCGGAGAACCTTCTCGTTGCTGTTGCCGGCGATGCTGTCCTTGTCGCCCTGGTTGGTCGTGGTCAGCCACAGTGCGTTTCCCGGCGCCGGTTCGACGGTCCGCAATCTGCCGTAAGTGCCTACGAAGAACTGCTGCACACTGATCAGATTGGTCCCGCTGATCACCGCCCGGTAGAGACGCTGCCCGCGCTGGCACGCGATGTACAGCGCACTGCCCACGACTGCGATGCCCGAGCAGGATCCGTCAGCGGTCGGATAGGTGCGCTTCGGCGCGATGAAACCCGGTTTGGCACAAACTCCGACGGTCCCCTCGCAGGAGGGCCAGCCGTAGTTCCCGCCCTTGACGATCAAGTTCGTCTCGTCCATGACCGAATTACCGAACTCCTGCTCCCACAGTCGGCCCTGCAAGTCGAACGCCAGACCTTGGGGATTGCGGTGGCCATAACTCCAGACAGGATTGCGAAACGGGTTGTCGGCAGGGATGCCGCCATCGGGGTTGATTCGCAGGATCTTGCCGTTGAGTCCGGCGGTGTTCTGGGAGTTGTCACCGTTCTGCGCATCGCCGGTGGCGACGTAGAGCTTGCCGTCAGGGCCGAAACGTAGGCGCCCACCGTTGTGGTACTTGTTGCGCAGGATGCCTTTGATCAGGATCTGCTCAGTAGAGGTGTCCAACACATTGCCGTTCAGTTTGATCCGAACCACCCGATTGTCGGTGGTGGACGTATGCATGACGTACAGCCAGTGATCTGCGCTGAACGTCGTTGCTACGGCCAGCCCGAGCAGCCCACCTTCTCCTTGCGTCCCGGTGACACCGGGGACGCTCCCGACGGTGATCTTCGCGCCGGTGGCGGGGTCGAGTCGCACGATGGTGTGGGCGTCGCGAAGCGCGTACGCAACCGTTCCATCCGGCAGTGTCGTCAGTCCCCACGGCAGGTCGGTGTCTGTGGTCACCTGGCGTACACCGCAGATCGGACTCCCGCAGCTTGCCCCAGTGGTCGCCGACGCGAGATTGCTGGTAGCGGACACGTTGCCCGCCGCATCCCGCGCGGTGACGGTATAACCGTAGGTCGTCCGGGCGGCCAGACCGCTGTCAGCGAAGTTCGTGGCGGGCGGGGCGGACGCCGTGCCGGTCACGGTTCCGACCTTCGTACCGCCGCGTGACACGTCGTAGGCACGTACGCCGACATTGTCGGTCGCTGCTGTCCACGAGAGGTTGATTGTGGTGCCTGAAGCGCTCGCTGCCAGCATGCCAGGAGTGGCCGGCTTTTGAGTGTCGACCTGACATGGTGGTGGCGTGATGAAGACACTGGCGCTGGCCTGCGAGACGTTTCCCGCAGCGTCCCGCGCATTGACGTAGAGGCCCCAGGTCGATCCGGCCACCACGGACAGGGTGGTCGACAGGGTGCCGCCGCTGACGGACTTCATCAGCTGTCCATCGTGGTACAGGTCGTAGGCAGTTACGGCCGCGTTGTCAGTGGCGGCGTTCCAGGACAGCGTCACAGAGTTGCAGCTCAGGCCGCTGACCCGTGGGTTGCCCGGGACACTGGGCGGTTGGTTGTCAGCGCTCGTGCCGGTTGTCGACCATTTCTGATTCGCCCCGCCATTGCACGTCCAGACGGCAACAGGTGATCCGTTCGCGGTGCGCTGCCCCAGTGCATCGAGGCACAACCCGGACTCTGAGCCGGCGATGTTCCGGTCTGCTGCGACCCGCCACTTCTGGTTTGCACCGCCGTTGCAGGTATAGAGCTGTACGACTGCGCCCGCAGTGCGTCGGTGTCCGGCAACCTCAAGGCACCGAGACCCCTCGAAGATGCGCAATTCCCCAGCCGACGTCAGGGTCCACGCCTGGTTCGAAGACCCCGTGCAGTCGTAGAGGTTCACCTTCGACCCCGGCGCGTGCCGACCTTGGGAGACGTCGAGGCAGCGACCGGACTGTTCACCCCGGATAGGCAAGGGGCCGGCTGCGGAGGCACGTGGTGCGAGCACCACCATCGACGCGAGCAGCAGCGCCGCGACCACGAGGGCAGCGAGCAGCGCGGAGGGAATGCGGCGAAGCTGCAGGCCACCGGTCATGGCACTCCCTATGCGGCGGAGAAAGAAGAGTGATCAGGGCAGACCGGCGGCGAGCAAAGCTGATCTGAAAACGAGATTAACTCCGGGGAAGCTGCGAATAGTGGTGTACGTTCCGGTCAAAATCAGGGGGTATCCATCCAGAACGGGGTGGGTCCGATACCGATGCGCCAGCGCGCGGCCTCTTCAGATGGGCTGATGGGGCCGACCGCCGCCGCAAGGGTCCGCAAAAGCGCCTTCGTCGTCACCAGGCGAGCCCTTTCGCGGGGACCGCGCGCGTCCCGACCGCCGACGGATGCCAACCCGGCCATCACCGGAGACACCAACAGGCCGGATCCTCCAGCGAGGCCCCGGTACCCGAGCCGTTCGGTGCGCCCCAGGCCGGGTGGGCCGGCCAGGAAAGAGCGCAGGTCTGCAGGTACTGGTTCCAGTACGTCGCGATACGACGCGATGGCCTCACCCAGTTCGGCGCGGGTGCTCGGAAGGTCTGTCGCGCCGAGTTTGGCGGCACTCACAGCCCACTGCTGGACATACTGGTCGGGCCAATCGCGGCCGAAACGAGGTGCCAGGTCGGCGCCCACTGCCAGCTGACCGGCGAGGAAAGCGTCGGTGAAGGCCAGATGGACCCACCGCAGCAGATCGGGGTCGCCTGCGGCATAGGCCCGACCGTCCGGTGCCTGCCCTTTCACTTTTCGGTGCATGCCCCGCACCCGCGCGGACTCGCGTTCGGCCAGCTGCTCGGACCCGAAGGTGGTGACCACCAGCCACCGCGCCGTGCCCGCAAGGCGTTTCCAGGGGTCTTCGGTGTAGTCGGAGTGCAGCTGAACACCCGCGAGCGCCAGCGGGTGGGCGGCCTGCCCCAGCAAAGCTGCGACACCCCCAGCGAGAGTCGACAGGTCGCCGTGCACCCTCCAAACGACACCGTCTGGTTCGAAGTGCCCCGGGCCTTCTCCGACGGTCGCGATTGCTCGCACCCAGTCGGGCGCTCCGGTCGGGTCACCGGAAACACGGGAACGGAAGGCGCTGCGAATTTTGTCGGAGATGTCGGTCAGAGGGGTTGCCACACGTCCATCTTGGGCGCCGACCCGGATCGGTCGGCTACGGGGGTCAGACCTCAGACATCAGCCAGGCACGATTCGAGGACGCTCAGCAACCTCCGCCGTACCGCCGAGGTGGAAGTTGCCAGCGCAGGTGCCACTCGCGCGCATTCCAAAGAGCGTTTATTAAGTGCAGGCGAGCTGTCTCAGGTGACGAAAATCGGGGCCTTGCCCGTCTTGGCTTCTTCGCGCGCTCGACCTTCGGCCCGTCGGTCCACGAATTTGGTCGCCTGCTCGTCCAGGCCCTCCATGAACTCGGCGAGCTCGTCACGCGCCTGCTCACCCTCGGCGCTCAGGCCGGTCAGGTTGAAGATGTCCCAGTACTTCAGGATCGGCATGATGACCTCGTCGTGGTGCAGACGCTGGTCGTAGACCCCGGCCTTCGCGATCATCATCGAACTGCGGCGGAAGCCGGCCATCGTGGCACCTGGCATCTCGAAGCCCTTGACCTCCTTGACGATGGCCCGCATGGCCTCGTCCGGCGCGATCTTCAACGCTGCCTCGACGATGTTGCGGTAGAAGATCATGTGCAGATTCTCATCCTTGGAGATCCGCGCCAGCATCCTGTCGGCAACCGGGTCGCCGGTGACCTTGCCGGTGTTGCGGTGCGACACGCGGGTCGCGAGCTCCTGGAACGACACGTAGGCGACCGTCTCCAGTGCCGTCTTGTCACCGGAGTCGTAGCCAGAGGTCATGTAGTCCATCCGCGCCCGCTCGAGCTCGACAGGGTCGACGCCGCGCGTCACCACCAGGTAGTCGCGCATCACGATGCCGTGTCGGTTCTCCTCGGCGGTCCAGCGGCCCACCCAGGTGCCCCACGCGCCGTCGCGGCCGAAACGCGTCGCAATCTCACGGTGGTAGGACGGCAGGTTGTCCTCCGTCAACAGGTTGGTGAACATAGCGGCCTTGGCCGTCTCGGACAGTTTGGAGTCCTCCGGTGAGTAATCCGAGCCACCCATCGCCGCGAAGTTACGCCCCTGCTCATACGGGATGTAGTCGTGCGGATGCCATTCCTGGGCCAAGCGCATGTGCCGGTCGAGGTTCTCGGCGACAACCGGCTCTAGTTCTTCCAGGAGGTACGGGGCAGCAGGGCTCATAAGTCGACCTTACGCCCGCGCAGCAGGCGGGAAAAGGTGTGAGGGGTAGGTGTCGAACCGGCGATCAGTGAAGACTGACGGGTATGACGACGCAACCCGTAGCACTTGTGACCGGCACCTCCAGCGGGATGGGATTGTGGACGGCAGTGGGCCTGGCGCAGCGAGGACTGCAGGTGGTCGCCACGATGCGCGATGTCGGCCGCGCGGGGCGGCTGAGGAACGCCGCCGAGACAGCCGGGGTACAGATCGACGTGCGCGCGCTCGATGTCACTGACCACGCTGGAATGACGGCCTGCCTCACCGGAATCCGTGCGGAGCTGGGTGAAGTCGAGGTACTTGTCAACAATGCCGGTCGCGGCGCAGTTGGCACGCTGGAACAGGTGGACGACCAGGTTCTGCAGGATCAGTTGGACGTCAACTACCTCGGCGTCGCTGCACTGACCCGCGCGGTGCTGCCCGCGATGCGTGTCGCGGGTCGGGGTCGGATCGTGACCGTCACGAGTGTCGGCGGGGCGGTCGGTCAACCGTTCGCCGACGCCTACTGCGGAGCGAAGTTTGCGGTCGAGGGCCTGATGCAGTCACTCGCGCCCGTGGCGGCCAGCTTTGGAGTCGGGATCGCCATCGTCGAACCCGCCGCCGTGGCGAGCGATTTTGTGGCGAACACGGGCGTCCAGGATCGACCGGTGACGGGCCATGACCCCTACGCCGAACTGATGGCGGCCTACCTGCGACGCAGTGCAGCGGCGTTCGCGGGCGCGCAGGACCCGCGTGATGCAGCAGCGACCATCGTGGAAGCAGCGACGACGAACCAGCCCAAGTTCCGCTGGCAGACCTCGCCGGGTGCATCAGCGTTCGTAGGGGTGTCCCTCGCGGACCTCGACGGCAGTCGCGTGATTGACCAGACCGCTACCTGGATCGTCTGACGGGGCGAAGAAAACATGGCCAAAGCCGCACCTTCGAAGCCCAGGGCTCGACACATGAGAAGACCGGACTACTCAGCGAACATCGGCTTGATCGGTATCGTCATCGTGGTCATGGGCGGCGCCATGCTCATCTCCGCACAGGTGGGGGCCGGCCCGGCCATCATCATCGCGGGGTTCACCGCGATCTTCTTCACCCTCGGTATCGGCGGTGGCTCACTACGGGCCGACCTGCGGAAGGCCGCCTGGTACGGGCCGTTGACGGCGCTGTCGGCGTCGGTACCCCGGATCGTGGCCGAATTCGAGCTCGGTGTCGCGCTCGTCGTTGTGGCGTTGATCATCTTCGTCGCGGGCCTGTTGCCTGCGCTCGGGCGCAACTATCAACAGGCCGGTCTGGGGCTCGGTCTGATCACGGTTCTCGGTTTCGCCCTGCAGACCGACACCGGGTCGGCTGCTCAGACGGTTCTCGGCGCTTTCGTGGGTGTCGTGTTCGTCGTGTGCCTGCGGATTGTGCTGAAGTTTCGTGACCCCAGTGACGTGACCCGTGAGTTGGCCGCCGCGACGTTGACCCAGCCCGACCCGGCCTTCGGGCAGGCCTACACGATGTGGTTGCGGGACAAGCCCGTTCGCTGGATCGACGAGGTTCTGCAGGTCGCGGTCGGGTACCGGACGCTGCGCGGAGTGCTGGAGGGGCAGGACGCAGCCCGTGCCGACGCCCGAGCCGAGGAAGTCGCAGCAGTGGTCGCGGCGCAGAAACCATCCTCTCCGACTACTGATTCCCCTGCTGATGCGCAATTACCCGACCCGAACTCTTCCGCTTCTGATACTGCCGCGGTCAGGCACGCCCTGCTCGCACTGGACCGCATCGAGCAGCTCGCCCGCAGCCGCGACGAGGATGTCGTCCCAGACGCGACGGCCACGAGGCGGATGTTCGCGCGTGCCTCGATCCGGTCGGTGCTTGTCTGGCGCTCGCAGATCCTGCGGCACGCGCTTCGCACTGCGATCGGGGTCGTCCTCACGTTCCTCCTGGCGTGGGCGACGGTCGGCCCGAAGGATCCGCTGAGCACCTCGATGGCCACCGCTGCCTTCGCGATCCTGCAGATCAGTTGGAGCCAAACCCTCGTCAAGGCCAAGCAGCGGTTGCTCGGTGTCGGGGGCGGAGCTGCGGTGATGGCGATCGCGCTGTGGCTGCTGCCACAGGGATGGCTGCTGCCGTTCGCGTTGCTCGGTGCGCTCGCCGGGCTGTGGTTGATCGCCAGCAACCAGGTGCTCTCGATCGGTGCCTTCGTGCTCGTCTCGGTCGGTATGAACGTGGTGACCAGGGGGCTGGATCCCAGTCGTACCCTGCTCGAGTATGTGCTGCTGCTGCTGGCCGGCGTGATGATCGGGCTGCTCTGCGGTTTCGTGGTCGTGCCGCACCTGGAGCCCGATCGGGTCGATACCCGGGTGACCGCGGCACGGGAAGCGGTGGCGCAGCTGTTGCAGGACACCGCACGCCTCGCACCGACCGAGACCGGCGCGGGCAGCGGATCGGTGCACCCGGCGGTATTGGTGAAGCCACTGCACGAAGTGCGCACGAGGGCCCAAAACCTTGCCTCCCCGCTTCATCGCGCTGACGAACAGGCGGGGGTGAGCGCTACGGAGTGCCGATCACTCGCGACCAGGTTCGAGACGCTCGCGACCGTCGGCCTCGTCGAGGCGGGTGAGGGCCGCCTGACCGCGCAGACCCTGGATGCCGCAGCTGCCGCGCTTGCCCAGCCCCTGGAGGAGAAGGATGCCCTCGGGGCTCCCGATTTCGTGCAGCTCGCCCAGTGGGTCGGTATCGGAAGTAGGCAGCTGGGTAGTGACGGTTCGTCAGTTCACCCGCCTGGGAGCGGGAACACCCCGGAATGACTTAGTTCAGCTGCCGCCGTACCGATGAAGTGCATGTCGCTAGTGTCCGTCGTTGGGTGCACTCTGCGTGCACCGCTCAGGTCAGCACTCGATGACATTCACGGCGAGACCACCGCGCGAGGTTTCCTTGTAGGTGTCGTGCATGTCGGCGCCGGTCTGGCGCAGGGTGCGGATCGCGTCGTCGAGGCCGACGCGGTGCCTACCGTCACCGTGCGCGCTTAGGCGCGCGGCGTTGATGGCCTTGACCGAGGCGATCGCATTGCGCTCGATGCACGGCACCTGCACGAGGCCGCCAACCGGGTCGCACGTGAGACCCAGGTTGTGCTCGATGCCGATCTCGGCTGCGTTCTCGATCTGCTCGACCGTGCCGCCGATGACCGCGCACAGCGCGCCGGCAGCCATCGAGCAGGCCGAACCGACCTCGCCCTGACAGCCGACTTCGGCACCTGAGATCGAGGCGCCCTCCTTGAACAGAATGCCGAGCGCTGCTGCGGTCAGCAGGTACGTCAGGACAGCTTCGTCCCCCCGCAGCTCGCGGTCGCCGTCGACGAAGCGCATGTAGTAGTGCAGAACTGCAGGGACGATTCCCGCCGCACCGTTGGTCGGGGCGGTGACGACCCGGCCACCTGAGGCGTTCTCCTCGTTGACAGCCAACGCGTAGAGGTTGACCCATTCCATCGCCCAGAGGGCGTCGGTGGGGACGCCGCCGCCGGCACGAGCCAGCGCTTCCTGCTCGGTGAGCCGGCGCAACAACCCCGGCGCTCGACGACGCACGTGCAGTCGCCCAGGCAGTAGTTCTTCGGTGCGCGCGCAGCCGTTGTCGACGCATTCCTTCATCACGTCCCAGATCTTCAACAGCTGGGAACGAGTCTCCTCCCACGGCCGGAAGGCGGCCTCGTTCGCCATCATGACCTCGCTGATCGACAAACCCTGCTCGTGGC
>JBBPZD010000209.1:0-18305 GCA_038199265.1 Actinomycetales bacterium
CAGCCCGTCCACCCCGTCGGTGATGAAATCGGACAGGCCGTTGCGGCGGTATCCGATCACGGGAAGCCCAGCCGAGCGTGCTTCGAGTGCGGCGATACCGAACGCTTCTTGCCTCGAAGACGCTACAAAGACGTCGGCGTCGTGGCACCGGGCTCTGATGTCCTCGGACGGGTGGTATCCGAGCAGGCTGACCCAGTCGGACAGGCCGAGCCGGTCGATTTGCTTCAACAGGTCTCCCCGTCGTGGCCCATCGCCCAGGATGCTGACCTTCACCCGCGCGCTGGACGGGACCCGCTGACGTACCTGAGCGAGGACGTCGATGAATTCGTCCACGTGTTTGCGCTTCTTCAGCCGGCCCACCAGGACCATCCGGACCTCACCTCCTTCGGAAGGGGAGGCCCGCATCGGTCCTGGGTTGCTCCACCACGGCGTGTCGATCAGATTGGGTAGCACGGAGACCACATCCACGCCTGGGAGCGTTCGAAGCACGTGCTGGGCCGCGACCGAACTCACTGCCGACCACGCCGCTCGCATACGTCCCCATCCAAACGGCAGTGTCGACACTCGCGTCGCAATCGCGACCTTCCACCAGAGGGAGTGCACGGTCACCGCCACCGGAATGCCTCGACGCGATGCTGCGCGGGTGACGAAGATCGCCATCGGAGAAATCACTGTGAAGTGCGCATGCACGATGTCGACATCGCCGCGGTCCAAGATCTCGGCCACCATCGCGTGACTACGCCACGGAAAGGCCACCGTGAGCCAGCGACCCTGTCCAGCACGCGCCACGGTTACGTCGAGGTCGACCGGCCCCCTATCGGCGACCGCAGTGATCACCGTGACATCGTGACCCTCGGCGATCTGGCGACGCGCCAAGGTCTCCACCTGGTGTTCGATCCCACCGATATCAGGGGGGAAGGAGTCGGCGACGTGGACTATTTTCACTGCATCCCCTCAGACATGACGTACGGCTGGGGACGCCGCGCCGAGTCGCACGGGGAGCGACCGGACGCCGTACACGATCGATAAATCGTGAAAGTCCAAAGTGCTCACCTCGGTGTCCAGTGCGGCATGCGGAAAACGACGAACGAACGCACGGAATGCGACGCGCATCTCCATCCGGGCGAGCTCGGCGCCGATGCACCGGTGGATGCCTCGCCCGAAAGCGAGGTGCGCCTGGCGCGCGCGATCGGTACTGAACGCATCGGAGTCTTCGCCGAATGCAGTGTCGCGGTTTGCACCGCTGAGCGAGCAAATGACGACATCACCTTGTTTGACGCTGTGCTCGAACAAAGTCATGTCGTGCAACGCGAAACGCGGGAACGCGATCTGAACCACGCTGAGATACCGCAGCAGTTCTTCGATCACGACGTCCAGGCCGACGTCGTCGTGGACCAGCGCGGCAGCGTCGGGGCGCTCTAAGAGCACCACGGCGCCCAACGCCAACATGCTGGCCGACGTTTCGTAACCGCCCGTGAACACGCCGTCGCACAAACCGGCCAACGCGACGTCGTCGATCTGGTCACCGTGGGCGCGGATCATGTTTGCGATGAGCCCAGTTCCGGGCGTCACCCGCTGCCTGCGCACCTCGCCCAGCAGGAACTCCTGGGTGTCGGACATTGCGCCGAAAGTCCCCGCACCTCCGCCGGTCACGTCGAAACGGGTTTGACCCAGCGCCCGGAACCGCGCCCGGTCCTGCTCGGGCAACCCCAGTAACTCGCAGATCACCGCGAACGGGATCGGAAATGCAAAATCAGTCACCAGGTCGACGACCCCGCCCTGAGCCTCCAGCTTGTCGAGCTGCTGCTCCACGATTCGCTCGACGTCGGGCACAAATGACGCAAGACGGCGAGCAGTGAACTCCGGCGTGAGCATCCGTCGAAGACGTGTGTGCTCGGGCGCATCCGTGAATCCGAGGCCGGCGATATCGGTGGATGCGCCCGTACCCATCAACGGCCGGATATCGGTACTGAAGCCATCCCGGTTGTCCAGGACCGCGCGGGTCTGTTCCCGACCGGACACGAGCCACACCGTGATTCCGAACACCCGACCCAGCTTGGTCACTGGCTCTGTGGTCCGCTTCTGCGTCAGCTCACGGACGGGGTCCAGACCGTTGCGTCGCAGCGGCATGGTGACCTTTTTCGGCAGCACCGTTACAGCCGACAGTCCGTGCCGTCGGGAAGCGGACGTCGTCAACAGACGACGGGCCGCCATCCGTCGCAGCCAACCTGGCATCGACAAGCTGGCCTCCCATCCACATTCTTTGCACTTACCACAACGGCTCGGACAGCCGCAGCGATCTAACCAGGACTCCTTGAGGGGCACCACACGCGCCATTCAGATCGCCTCAGCGCCCTGTACCGGTACCTGACCGCTCGAAAATCTACGTCATCGCGCCCGCAGGTCACGCCAACATCGTGCTCAGGAACTTCGCAGACATCGAGTGGACGCGGCCCGCATGCCACATCAGCGGGTGCGATCCGGGCACCGATTCGAAGCGGGCCTCGCCCCCTACTTCGCGGATACGGCGCACCAGATCTTCGGACGCGTCGGCGTCGGTGATCGTGTCGATATTGCCGTGCATCACCAGCGTGGGCTTGCCCAGGAAATCGTGCCCGTCATACGCATCGGCCATCCAGGGAGCGAGCGCGACGACGCTGCGCACCTCCGGCCTCGTCACCATCGCAAATGCCAACCGACCGCCGAGGGAGTGCCCCAGCAGACCGATCGGCAGCCCCGGGTAGGTCGCGGTGATTCGGTCGAGAGCCCACTCGGCGTCGAGGATCGGTGAGCCGGCGGCACCGTTCCAACCACGAACGGCGTTACGCAGCAACGCAACCTTGAGGTGGCCGCCGGTGCGACCGGTGATCGCACGGGCGGCCAGCACCAGTCGTAGGTACCCCGGATCGAACCTGGGAGTCGCGGTCGTGCTGTTCGGGGCTCCCCCGTGCAGCGCCAGCACGATCCCCCGCGCTCGCCGAGCGGACGGCAGAACCAGATGCGGCCGGGCCCCGTCGTGCTCGGGGCCGACCTCGGTGCGCGCCACTAGACCTGGCTGCGGTGGAAGTTACTGAACGACCGACTCGCGGTCGGGCCGCGCTGGTTCTGATAATGCGAGCCGTACTTGGCACTGCCGTAGGGGTTCTCGGCAGGCGAGGAAAGCTGGAAGAAGCACAGCTGGCCGATCTTCATACCCGGCCACAGCTTGATCGGCAATGTCGCCACGTTGGACAGCTCGAGCGTCACGTGGCCGCTGAAACCGGGGTCGACGAACCCTGCAGTCGCGTGAGTGAGCAACCCGAGACGACCCAGACTCGATTTGCCCTCGACCCGTGCCGCGACGTCGTCCGGCAGGGTGACCTGTTCGTACGTCGAGCCGAGCACGAATTCGCCCGGGTGCAGCACGAACGGTTCCCCGGGATCAGCCTCGACCAGCCGTGTCAGATCTTCCTGATCGGCGGCCGGGTCGATGAACGGGTACTTGTGATTGTCGAAGAGCCGGAAGTATCGGTCCATCCGGATGTCGATGCTGGACGGTTGGATCATCGACGCGTCGTACGGGTCGAGCCGCACGCGGCCCGCGTCGATCTGGGCGCGGATGTCGCGATCGGAGAGAAGCACGAACCGAGGCTACCGGCCTGCAGCCACCCGACCTCATGTCGGCGAACCGTGCCTCGCGACATCATGAGCAATATGACGATTCGCTTCGCTGCCATCTGCATAGATTCCATCGACCCAGAGCCGCTGGCGCAGTTCTGGTGCCAGGTGCTGGATTGGGCCGTCATCAACCGCGAAGAGGACGGCCTCTCGATCGGCCCAGCCGACGGCGACGGTCCCCAGATCGACTTCTTCGCGGTGCCGGAGAGGAAGGCCGGCAAGAACCGCGTGCACGTCGATGTTCGCGCCGAAGACTCCACTACCGAAGAAGAACTCGATCGACTACTGGCCTTGGGGGCTCGGCGATCAGACATCGGGCAGGAGCCAGACCAGTCATGGGTGGTGTTGACAGACCCCGAAGGCAACGAATTCTGTCTTCTGGGGCGTTGCGGTCTGATTTAGGCAGACGCCAAAACTGGAATGAGGTGTCATGAATATTCCGTGATGACCAACTGTTTCGGGCGCACGATCGGCCAGACGTCGATGTGAATCAACCAGCTGACGAACACCGCTTAGCTGAGTACCTGGACTAGCGTGACTCGTTCATCGAACTCCCAGGAAGAAGTCAGCTGATGTCCAACCAATACCCACCATCCAACAACAATCAGCGTGGATGGGGCCCTGGCAACCCTCCAGGTGGCGGGCCGCCCAACAACAATCAGCCTGGATGGGGCCCTGGCAACCCTCCAGGTGGCGGGCCGCCCAACGGTTATTGGAACCCTGGGACCCCTCGACGTAACTGGTTCGTTCGCCACAAGATCTTGACCGGTCTCGGAGCTGTACTGCTGATGGGTGGAATCGGTTCCGCGGTTGGCGGTGGCGGATCAACCGCGTCACCCGGGCCCTCATCTTCGGCCGAGGTTTCGTCGAAGTCCTCATCACCTACACCTAGCGCATCGTCCAAAGCGGCAAAATCACAAGCTTCGACGTCGTCCGCTTCAGCCAAAAAGTCAACGAGAGCGCCGAAGAAGCTCCCCGGGCTCAACACAGCAGTCAAGGACGGCGACCTTGAATTCGTCGTTACCAAGGTTCAAACCGGGGTTGCTCAGATCGGTGGTCAGTACCTCAACCAGAAAGCCCAGGGGAAGTACACACTGGTCTCCATCACCATCAAGAATGTCGGCGACAAGTCCGAGACCTTCTCCGGCTCGGACCAGAAGATCAAGGACAGCCAGGGCCGCACTTTCAGTTCTGATTCCGCAGCAGGGATCTACCTCGAGGACAACGACGTCCTGTTCAACGAGGTCAACCCCGGCAACACCGCACGAGGCGTTCTTGCGTTCGACATGCCAGCCGGCTCAACTCCGGTCTCGATGACGTTGAAGGGTTTTTCGTTGTTTTCTAGTGGAACTACGGTCTCGCTGAATTAACGGCCTCTCCAGTTGCAGAACGGACCCGGGGCGCCCACGTCGCGTTGTACGCCCCGGGTCGAGCCCGTGTATGGTCTGGCTGTCGCGCGAGTGTAGTTCAGTGGTAGAACATCAGCTTCCCAAGCTGAATATGCGAGTTCGATTCTCGTCACTCGCTCTTCGGAGCACAAAGCCCGCCCGAGATGATTCTCGGGCGGGCTTTCGCGTTGCTGCCGGTCAGACACGTTTCAGGCCCGGTGCGTGCCAATCAGCACAGCCCGGCCGAGGCCTTTGAAGACCAGATTGAACGCCACCGCAGTCGGGGATGCCGACTCGTCGATGCCGAGGCTCTCCTCGCCGACTGCGTGCACCACGAAGTAGTAGCGGTGCGCGATGTCGCCCTCGGGGGGCGCCGCTCCGGTGAACCCGAGGCTGCCGCCGTCGTTACGGACGTGAAAAGAGTCACCAGGTGTCGATCCGCCCTCAGCGCCGGCGCCGGCGTCCAGCGAGGTCACTGACGCGGGGATGTCGACCAGCGTCCAGTGCCAGAAGCCGGACGGGGTGGGGGCGTCGGGGTCGAAACAGCTCACGACGTAGGACTTGGTGCCCTCCGGTGCGCCGGACCACGACAATTGCGGCGAGGTGTCCCCGGCAGCGGCAACCTGATCGGGCTTGAGTGGCTGCCCCTGTGTCACGTCGTCGCTGGTCACGGTGAACGACGGGAGGCTCGGTAGCGATTCGTAGGGGTCGGGTGCGGTCGGACGCTCGAAATTCGTCATGACTTCGACACTACCCAGTCAGTGCGGGTGCGGCTGGATGGCCGCCGTCGCGGTCGTATCGCGACATCGGGCGCAGATCCCCAGTAGTGCGGCATGGCCCGGTGATATCTCGAAATCCATTGTTCTGAGGGCACTTTCGCGCAGCCCGTCGAGCCACTCGGCGGGCATGTCGAAGAACCGTTGACACTTTGTGCACTGCAGGTGAGCGTGCACGTTGCCCTCGGCAGCACCCCGACATGAGGGCAAAAGATGGTAGATCGTGGAGCCGCCCGGTACGTGAGTGTGCGCGACGACGCCGAGAGTCACCAGCGATTGCAACGTGCGGTACACGGTGGCCCGGTGAACGCCCGGCTCGCGCTCGCCCACCTGGCCAGCGATCGCCTCAGCGTCCACATGTCCCTGACTCTGCTCCAAGACCTCCAGCACCGCCCTGCGAGCAGGTGTGACGCGCTCTCCGGCGGCGCGCAGCGTAGCTACAGCTGCGGCGACCGGCGGCGGCTCAGGCCTCATGGTTGCGCCCGTCCATCAAGGTGCCCATCGCGGCGCGCAGTTTCGAGGAGATGCTCGCCTGCGGTACGCCGCATCGCGCGAGGTGCGAGGTGACGGCTTCGAGGAAGTCGGTGTCACCGTCCACCAGCTCCACCTCCATCTCGTGCCATTCGCGGTCTTGGCCGGGATCGATCAGATTCTGCACGCTGACGTAGTCGTCGCAGGTGATCGCCAGCACTACCTCGCCACGGCGCAGGTCCCACTCTGTTCGTCGGGTGCCGACGCGGCAAACAGGCTCGACCTGTCGATCGCCCAACACATCCGATACCCGTTCGAGGAGTGCCGATGGAACCATCTCGTCGTCATCGGAAGCCTGCAACGGCAGTCGGATCTCTTCCCGAGCGTCCTGCGTCTGCGGGAGTTTCAGATGCCAGCCGGCATCCGTGCCGCCCAGTCGTCGCCGCAGGGCGATGCCGAGCACGGCCAGGGTGACATCGTGGGTGTCGAAGTAGGTGGCGTCCAGGAAGAACGAACGCTCACCCGATACAGAACTGACGCCGGGCCAGGACGCCGGGTCCGGCAGCGAACCCGCGTCAGCCAGCGAGAACTTGCGCTCGATCTCCACGTGGGACACGGGCTGCGAGGTCACCGCTTCATCCTCGCGTATCCCTCGCGTCCGCGGGGCAATGCAGGTCCCGATACGACGGCATGTCCGCAATGGCTGCGGCGGCGAGCGCAGCGTGGCCGATGGCCCGGGTCACGCAGTCGGCCGCCGCCTCCAGCAACCCGTGCATCGCCACCGCATCCGGCGCGACGCGTTCGCCCGTCGCGAGCGTGAAGATCGAATCGCCGTCAAGCATGGTGTGGACCGGCCGAACCGCCCGCGCCAAACCGTCGTGCCCGATCCCCGCCACCTTCTGGCACTGGGCCTTGGTCAGGGTGGCATCGGTCGCGATGATGGCCAACGTGGTCGCCCTACCGGGCAGGACGGCATCGGCGTCGGGCCGCGCAGACATGTCGGTAATCGTCGGCGCGGGCTGCGGCTGAAGTGAATCGAACTCACCGTCCAGGCCGAAACGAGCCGCATACAACTCACCCGTCGCAGGGTCGACAGCGGAACCGAACGCGTTGGCGACCACGAGTGCGGCGACGACGGTGCCGTCGGCAAGCAGCTGGCTGGCAGTCCCGATCCCACCCTTGAGATCGCCGAGCTTCGCTCCGGTTCCTGCGCCGACGCAGCCCTGCGCGCTCTCCCCTGAGCTGAGCGCGTCGGCGTACGCCTCCTGCCCGAAGCTGGCATCCGGCCGCGTCCAGTACTGCCCGCCGCGCATCAGATCGAAGACGACCGCAGCCGGGACGATGGGCACCACCTGCCCGGGTCCGCCCACCTGGAAACCCACCCCGGCCTGGGCGAGTTCGTGCATCACCCCATCGGCAGCGGCCAAGCCGAACGCCGACCCACCTGAGAACACCACTGCGTCGACTCGTTCGATGACGTTGCGCGGATCGAGCAGGTCCGTTTCGCGCGTACCGGGCGCGCCACCCCGAACGTCGACCCCGCCGACTGCCCCGCCCGACGGCGACAGGACACAGGTGGTGCCGGTCAACCAGCCGTTGCCGATGCGTTCGTAATGGCCGACGCGGATTCCCGCTACGTCGCTGAGGGAGTTTGTGGGCCCTGCGGTGAGAGGCATCCCGAAATCGTGGCACGCCTGTCCAGTTCAGAGCGAGCGGCGGTGCCGTTCGACTGCGATGGTGGTGTCCTCAGCCATCAGGTCCATATGTATCGCCGAACCTGCGGCCGCGCCTGCAGCTGCAGCCGTGATCACTTGAGCCATCGGATCGCTGAGGTTGCCGGCCGCCCATACGCCCGACACGTCCGTCAAGCCCATGGCGCCTGTCGGCAGATAACTGCCGAGCATCGCCCCGCCCACCTCCAGGTCGGTCATCGCCAGCCCGAGCTCGGCGATCAGGTCCGTGCGTCCGTCGATCCGCGTCGTGACCGCTACCGCCTCTCGCGGAATAACCTCACCATCGGACATCCGCACCCCCGACAGCTGATCGTCGGTCGTCTCGATACGTGCGACCTGGCCGGCGATATGCGGCACACCCAACGCGGCGAGAATCTCGATCTGTTCCTCGGTCGGATCCGGTGCGGTGTGCTGGAAGTAGATGACGTCGGTGGTCAGCGCACGGAAAAGTTGCACAGTGTGCAGCGACATCGGCCCTGTTCCGACCACGCCGACCCCTTGGTCGCGCACCTCCCAGCCATGACAGAACGGGCAGTGCAGTACGTCCCTGCCCCACCGTTCACGCATCCCGGGAATGTCAGGGAGGGTGTCGATAAGCCCGGTTGCCAACAGGATCCGACGTGCTGAGATGGTGCGCTTGCTGCCGTCCTGCTCGACATCGACAGTGAACCGAGATTCTCCATCGACAGGTAGATCGAGCCTGGCCGCGCCTGTCACCTTCGCGTCGATGATCTGCACGCCGTACTTCCCCGCCTCGGCGCGACCGATCTCCACAAGGCGAGAGGGCGAGGTGCCTTCGGCGTAGAGATAGTTGTGCACGCCGTGCGCCGGTGCGTTGCGAGGGGTGCCGGAGTCGATCACCAGCACCGAGCGTCGCGAACGGGCGGCGATCTTCCCGCCGCTCAGACCGGCGGCTCCCCCACCGATCACGACGATGTCGAATACGTCCTGCACTGTTGCCCCCAGCGTTGTGCGGTGCGAGCAGTCGGAGCGCTGCCTACAGACGATCGTGGAACCGGGAGGCACCCGATGCCAATATTTCTTGCGCATCCGGCAAAATAGACGCATGGCGCCAATCGACATCGAACCCGTGATGGACGCCGTCGGCGAACGACTGCGCGGACTACGCAGGACCCGCGCCATGACGCTCGCCGACGTCGCGGCGGTCACCGGCCTGGCGCAGAGCACGCTGTCCCGGGTCGAATCCGGAGGGCGGCGGCCCAGCCTGGAGATCGTGCTGCTGCTCGCACGGACCTATCAGTTGACCCTCGATGACCTCGTCGGCGCTCCTGCGACCGGTGATCCGCGCGTGCACCCCCGGCCGACCACCCGCTATGGGGCTACCTTCCTACCGCTGAGTCAGCGGCCTGGTGGCATCCAGGCCTACAAGATGATCCTGCCCGCCGGGTACCGAGCCAGCGATACCGACCAGCGCAGCCATGAGGGATACGAGTGGCTCTACGTGCTCTCCGGCAGGCTGCGACTGCTGCTCGGAGAGCACGACATCCTGCTCACCCCGGGTGAGGCAGCCGAGTTCGACACCCACACACCGCACGCGTTCACCAACCCGGGAACATCACCCACCGAGCTGCTGATGCTGATCGGGCCGCAGGGCGAACGGGCCCACGTGCGAGCCCGACCCTCGCGGGCGAAGAATGACTGAGTTCTATACGCCGCGCAGATCCAGCTCCAGTTCATTCGGAGCACCCCGCTGAAGAACGACCGGAATACCCCAATCCTGTTGATAGAGATGGCAGGCCGCATGATCCGGCAGCTCGCCCGTGAGCGGGTCACCGTCGCAAGCGGCCGCCCGGACGGAGATGTGCAGCGTTCCGTCTCCGACCGCGGGATCGAGCGTGAGCGTGCGGGTCAACCCGGTCGCGGTGCCGCTGCCTTCGCGCACCAATGCCTCTGGGGTCGAGCTCACCATCAACTGGGTGGGGTCGCCGTAACGGTGATCGAGTTTCTGGCCGGTCGGCGGTTCGAAAGCGATCCGCAGCGTGACGTTGCCCGGAGCGAGCTGCGTCGGCGGTCGGGCCGTCCGGTTCGCGGCACCCTCAACCCGCTGAGCCTGCCTCGGTATCGCGACCCTGGTGACGGCATGCGCCGCGGATTCGACGACCAGGAGGCGGGGCTCTCCCTCGTCACCCGCCTCGGCCAGCACATCACTCGGTTCGGCGAGATCGGTCGCGAGGGTGGTGACGTGATCGGTTGCGGGGTCGTAACGCCGGATCGCACCGTTGTAGGTGTCGGCAATCGCGACACTCCCGTCGGGAAGTTCTGCGACACCGAGCGGGTGCTGTAACAACGCATCTGGTGCGAGACCATCGACATGGCCGAAGTCGAACAGGCCCTGCCCTATGTGCGTATTTACCTCGAAACCACTGTCGTGCAATGTGATCGACCGTAAGGCTGACGACTCGGAGTCGGAGATCCAAACGCGAGACCCGTCCGCGCTCGTGGTGAGGCCGGACGGCTGAGAGAACCACGCATCGTGCGCTGCGCCGTCCCTGATGCCCTCGGCGCTGGTCCCTGCCAGGACCGCCACTGAGCTGTCACCTGGGTCGGCGCCCAGATGAAGCGCCCACAGCTGGTGCGTACCGGCCATCGCGATCACAGCCCGGTCGATCCACCAGGTGATGTCCCACGGCGTTGAGAGCGACTGCTTCAACGCGGCTCCTCCTCCCGAGCGTTCCCGCAGTTGCCGCCCCGTACCTGCCTCGACCCGAATCCGCCCGTCTGACAACCGGATCGACGCGACCTGATGGTTAACGCTGTCGGCGACGAGAACGTCGTATCCCACTCGCTGCGCAACGTCCTCAGGCAGCACGCAGAGACCTTGGGGTTCCGCGAATGTGCCCGGCCCGCCATATCGGGCGCGCTCGGTGGTGAGGTCGGACTCCAGATGCACGACCTGGTGGTGGGCCGTATCCGAGACGAGGTAGCTGTCGTCCGCGAGCGCTTCGATCTTGCCCGGGAACCGCAGCGCAGTCTGCGCTACCGCAGGCTCGACATACGGTGAATCACCTCGCGCGAGAGTCCCTCTGCCGCCGTGCTCAATGATGAGCTCGCGGATCAGAACCCCGAGACCGTGCGCATGACCCTCGCCCGACAGCTGCGCCACGATGTACCCCTCCGGGTCGATCACCACCAGGGTCGGCCACGCCCGGGCCGCGTACGCCTTCCAGGTCGTCAGCTCCGGATCGTCGAGCACGGGATGCCCCACGGCGTACCGCTCGACGGCGGCCTCGACCGCCGCCGGCTCGCCCTCGTGCTCGAACTTCGGCGAATGCACGCCGAGCAGCACCATCTCATCCCCGAACTCCCGCTCGAGCGGGCGCAGCTCGTCTAGCACGTGCAGGCAGTTGACGCAGCAGAACGTCCAGAAATCGAGCACCACGATCTTGCCGCGCAGACCCTTCAACGTCAGATCGAGGCCCCCGGTATTCAGCCACCGCCGCCCGGCCAACTCCGGTGCCCGCACGCGAACCTTCGCCCTGCCCACCGTTTCGCTCACGCCCCTGCAACACCGCCACGCCCTCACGTCATCCCACCCGCCCCTCTTTCGGGTTGACTGTGCGATTTGCGTCGGCGTCCCTCGCTACAGCAACAACCAAGGACGCAAAACGGGCACCTCGTGGGGACCAGGCGGGCAGGCTTGTCCACAGCTACCCGTGAGCACTCGTCTCGTCCACACCCGGCGCCTCGCCCGTAGTGTGACCCGGACGGCCCGTCGCACGCTCTACGGATGAGTACCGAGGCCAGTGCGCAATCGTCCCTGCCAATGGCGATGAGCGCGCCCCTCGGGGTTCGGGTGCGAGCACAGGGATACGTCTTCTCTCGTCGCGATGCGTTGGAGTTCGGCACCTCCGACGAACAGCTGCGCGCCTGGCACGCATCCGGTGAAGTACAGCGCGGTAGCCAGGGCGTCTACTTCGTTCCCGGTGCGAAACGTGCCAGCACCACGACCGACGACGAAACGAGCCGGCGGCGCCTACGCGCGACCTTGCTCGCCCTCGGTGAAGGATATTTCGCTACCCATCAGTCCGCTTTGCTGGCGTGGGGGATACCCGCGAGCAGCAACTGCGATACCGGTGAGGTGCACGTCGGCCGCTCCGGAGACCGGCGGTGGTCACGCAGGCCGGGTGTTCGGCTGCACCGCGTGTCTAGCCGAGCCGATGTGGTCGCCGTCCAAGGAATCAGAACTGTCGGTCCGGCTGCGGCTATCGCCCAGGTCGGGGTGACTCTGGGCGTCGAAGCCGCTGTGATCGCGGCAGACTCCGCGCTTCACCGCTCGCTCATCACGGCGCGTGAGCTCGCGACAGCCGTCCATGCCGCGCGTGGCACTCCGGGTTGCACCCGCCTCGCGACACTGACCGATCTGGTGGATCGTCGCTCTGAGTCTCCTGGCGAAAGTCGCCTCCGCCTCATATTTCGCGCAGCAGGAGTGGCCGTGACACCTCAGGTGGAGATCCGAGACCAGTCCAGTCGTTTCGTCGCGAGGGTCGACCTTGCGCTCGATGCATCGAAGGTGCTGATCGAGTTCGACGGCATGCTCAAGTACCGCGGGCAAGCCAACAGCGAAGCGTTGGTCAACGAGAAGCGCCGAGAGCTCGCCTTGACCAGACTCGGATACCGCGTAGTCCGATATGTCTGGGCCGACCTGGACCATCCGGAGCGAGTTCTTGCCCTGCTGGAATGACGGTCGGGGGTGGCTGTGTGAACCTTTTGCGTCGTCGGCCCTCGCGATAGCAACAACCAATGACGCAAATCGTTCACCTAGTTGGACCGGGAGGGGTTAGAGGCGGCGGTCGGCGAGGACCGGGAAGGACTCTCGTACAGCCGCTACAGCATCCGGGTCGATTTCGATGCTGAGGATCTGTTCGTCGGCGCCGGCCTCGACCAGCACCTCACCGGTCGGCGCGATGACGGCAGAGTGACCGCCCATCTGGGTGCCCGCGTGGGTCCCGGCGGTATTGCAGCCGAACACGAAGCACTGATTCTCTACTGCGCGAGCGCGCAACAGCAGCCGCCAGGCCTCGACCCGAGGCATCGGCCATGCGGCCGGGATCACGAACGCCGTTGCGCCACGGTCAAGCTGAGCGCGGTACAGCTCAGGAAAACGCAGGTCGTAACACGTCGACAGCCCGGCTGGAAGGGACGCGGTGGGCTGCGCCTGACCGGTGGGGAGGTCGACCTGGACGAGTTCGGTTCCGGCGTCCATCAGTTTCGGCTCACCACCGGCGAAACCGAACCGGTGGATCTTGCGGTAGGTCGCAACCAGCTCACCTTTCGCGTCGTAGACGACGGAGGTGTTCCACAGGTCATGGCCCTCGGCGCCGCGTTCGCCCGAAGAGGGCCGCTCGACCAGCGAGCCACCGTGCAAGAACACCCCGGCGTCCCGGGCGGCAGCCGACAGAGCCTGCCCGATCGGTCCGCTCACGTCCTGCGCGCGATCACGCCACTCGCGATAGGAGAACCCACCCGCACCCCACAACTCGGGCAACATCGCCAGGTCGTGGCCAGCCGACGACCGCACCAACCCGATCACCCGGTCCACCCGCGCTGCAAGCGTCTCGGCGTCGTCGTAGGCCAGCTGGATCAGCGCGATCTTCATGACTGACTCCCTCGCCCGGCACGGGTGGCCAGGTAGTCGTTGTACGCGCGCAGTTGCGCGTCGTCGTCGCGGTCTGCCTGCCGGCTCTGACGCTCCCCTTCGGCGGTGTCCTTGCGATACCACTCAGCCGCGATCAGCATCGCGATCATGAACGTCGGCAGTTCGCCCGCACCCCAGGCGATCGTGCCACCGCGCTGCTGGTCGGTGATCACGTCCGTAACGTACGGCAACTGGATCAGCGTGAAGAAGTCACCGCCCAGCAGTTGATCTCCGGTCATCAGAGCCACCCCGAAGAAGGCGTGGAAGGTGATCGCCATCAACAGGATCACCAGGCGAATCGGCGGCGCCCAGCGCGTCGGCCCAGGGTCGATGCCGACCAGTGCCCACGCGTAGAGGTAACCGGACGCCATGAAGTGCAGCGTCATCAACAGGTGACCGGTATGGGTCGTCAGCGCCAGGTTGAACAGCGGTGAGTAGTAGAAGACGATCAACGACACGAACACGAAGACGGCCGCCACCGCAGGGTTCGCGACCTTGCCCAGGATTTTGGAGTGGACCGAGGTCAGGATGAGCTCTCGCAGTCCGAGCGTCTTGTCCGAGCGCTTGGGCAGGGCCCGCAGCGCGAGGGTCACGACCCCACCGCGCACCAGGAAGATCGGCACCAGCATCGAGATCGTCATGTGGCCGAGCATGTGCATCGAGAACATCACCCGGCCGTAGATCGCCGGCGCGCCGTCGACCATGTAGAGGAAGATCAGCCACCCGGTGCACCAGGACACGGTCCGCAACACCGGCCATTTGTCGCCGCGGTGGTGCAACCGCCACGCCCAGACCAGGTCGACGACGATCGCAACGACAGCAATCGAACTCAGCAGCCACTCGACCCGCCACAGGGTCACCCAGGACGACGCCTGGGGCGCGGCCGGCGCCCGGTAGCCAGTCAAGTTGTACGCCGCGTCAACGGTCCGGATGGTTTCCGGCACCGGCGGCGCAGAGCGCGACAGTGTCACGCCGAGCGCAATCGCGGCGCCCATCACCAACGACTCCATCCCGGCCAGCCGTGCGAACAAAGCACGGCCCGGAGAGTCGCCGCCCTCCAGACGGTCGACGACGCGTCGGCGGTGTTGCCAACCGAACAGGCCCAGCACCACCAGCAAGATGACCTTCACCAGCACGAGCACGCCGTATCGGGACGCCAGATTGCCAATCGAACCAACCCGGACGATCGCGTTCAGCGTCCCAGAGAGCGCGACCGCGCAGAAACACCAGAGCGCCACGGTCGAGTAGCGGCGGACGACCGCCGGCGTCCCTTTGCCGAGCCGACCCCACATCAGCAGCAGCGCAAGCAACCCGCCGACCCAGACGCTGACCGCGAGCAGGTGCACCAGCAGCGAGTCCACCGCGGCCTCGTGATCATCGGATCCGGCGGCATGCCCGATCAGAGCGAGCGGATAGAGCGCGGTGAGAGACAGCGCGAACAGCCAGGCCATTCCCCGCGCACCGGGCCCGATGAAGGCGAGCAGCGCGACGGCGGCGGCCATCAGAGCCATGATCGCGGGCGATCGCAGCGTTTCCAGCTGCCAGATCAGCGGCCAGGCCTGCCCTGCGAATCCAGCGTCGGTGAGGCGGGTTCCCGAAAGGTCGGAGTACCCGAGGACGACGCTGGTGGCGGCGGTCAGCGACCAAGCCGTGGCCGACCACGCGGCGTACCGCGCGAGAACTGCGCGCCGCCTCGTCTCGGCACCCTCTGGAACCAGGAACCCGCCCAATAGCAGCGTGCCGACTGTGAGCGCGGCGGCGAGATCGCGCACCACGTTCACCACCGGGATTCCCCACCGCACACCCGGGCCTGGGTCGCCGAGCTCCAATGGGGCGGCTGCCCGCGTGTAGAGCGCAGCGAGCACCACCACGACCAGTGCTGCAGCGGCCGCCGTCAAAATCCATCGCGCCCCGCGTGCCCGCGGACGCGCGGTGTGAGCCGCAGCCTGCACACCGGTATCGCTCGTCATACCTCAAGGGTAGGGACCAGGTCGCGACCCACCGACGCGAGTGCCCGGAGCACCGGCTGCACACGAACAAATCAGCCCACGGTCTTCGTGACGAAGAACATATACAACCAATTTGATTGGTTACCGATTCATCCATATAGTTGCGTGCTGCAAGCAATTATCGAAGGAGAACCACCGTGCCGGTCAGTGAAAAAGTGGCATCCCAGGTCGGGGAACACCTGGTGCACCTGGTGAAGACATTCAGCGCACTTCGTCAGCACCTGCCCCGGCTGCACCCGGACGTCGAAACGACCGCCTACCCGGTGATCTTCACTCTCGCAGCTGGCCCGATGAGGGTCTCCGCCCTCGCGGAACGCATCCACTCCGACGTCTCAACCGTCAGTCGTCAGGTGAGCCACCTCGTGCAGGCCGGTGTGCTGGAGAAGGTTGCCGACAGCAGCGACGGGCGGGTGCAGAACATAGCGCTCGCACCCGATGGCAAGCACCTCATAGAGGACATCCACGACAGCCGTGGCCGGATGTTCGCTTCACTGATGTCGGACTGGACCGATGCCGAGGCTGGCGAGCTCGATGGCTATCTGCGTCGCCTCAACGGCGACCTCACCGAGAACTTCGGGGCTGCTTGCGCAGTTGCCGCGACTGGCGCGGTACACGTCAACACCCGTTCCGCCACCACCACTCTCTTACGGAAGGAGTCGATGTGACCGCCTCTACCGCCAGCGCACCGGCGTCCGGGAGCAAGTACTCCCACCAGCAGATCGTGCGAATTCTCAGCGGGTTGATGCTCGGCATGTTCCTCGCCGCGCTCGACCAGACGATCGTCAGCACGGCGATCCGCACCATCGGCGACGATCTGCACGGACTGTCGGTGCAGGCGTGGGTGACCACGGCTTACCTCATCACCTCGACGATCACTACTCCGATTTACGGCAAGCTCGGTGACATGTACGGCCGCAAGAAGCTGTTCATGTTCGCCATCACCATCTTCATCATCGGCTCGGCCGCCTGTTCGTTCGCCACGTCGATGTACATGCTTGCCGGGTTCCGTGCCTTCCAGGGCCTCGGCGCCGGTGGCCTGTTCACCCTCGTGCTCGCCATCATCGGCGACCTGGTGCCGCCGCGTGAGCGCGCGAAGTACACCGGATACTTCATGGCCGTCTTCGCGACCTCCAGTGTTCTCGGCCCGGTCGTCGGCGGCCTCTTCGCCGAGACCGACACCATCCTGAGCATCACCGGCTGGCGCTGGGTGTTCCTGGTCAACGTGCCGATCGGCATCGCGGCGCTCTTCGTCGTGTGGCGCACGCTGCAGCTCGACTCGGTGCACCGCAAGGCGCGCATCGACTGGTGGGGCGCCGTTGCGCTCGTCATCACACTGGTGCCCACGCTGACCGTCGCCGAACAGGGTCGCTCCTGGGGCTGGGGTTCGGGCAAATCCATTGCCGCGTACGTGCTGGCCACCCTCGGCCTGATCATGTTCATCGCTGTCGAGAACCGGATGCAGGGCGATGCGTTGATCCCGCTGCGGATCTTCAAATTGCGCGCCGCATCGGTCACCATCGTGGCCAGTGTCGTGGTCGGCATGGGCATGTTCGGTGGTATCACCACCCTGCCGCTCTACATGCAGATCGTGCACGGAGCCTCGCCGATGAAGGCCGGTTTCCTGATGCTGCCACTCGTGTTGGGTCTGATGATCGCCGGAATCGTCTCGGGTCAGATCACCGCACGCACCGGCAAGATCCGGGGTCTGCCGATCTTCGGCACCGCACTCGCCACTATCGGGTTGCTGTTGATGTTCTTCTTCGTCACTGCAACGACACCGCTGTGGCTGGTCTCGGTCTTCATGTTCGTCCTCGGCTACGGCCTCGGTAACTGCATGCAGCCGCTCACCCTCATCGTGCAGAATGCCGTTCCGCCGCGTGAGATCGGTGTGGCCACTGCGTCCGCGACGTTCTTCCGGCAGATGGGTGGCACGCTCGGTGTCGCGATCTTCCTGTCCCTGCTGTTCAGCACTGTTGGCGACAACATCAAGGGAGCAATCGGAGCGGCGCCGAAAGCAGTGCAGGCCACGATCGCTCAGAACGGCGCCCTGGTGGCGAAGTTCCAGGACGACTCCACCGTGGTGAACCAGCTACCCAAGGCAGCTCAGCAGCCGTTCAAGGTCGGCTTCTCAGATTCGATGCACTTGATCTTCATCGTCGCTGCTGCGGTCATGCTGATCGGTTTCCTGGTGCTCCTGCTGATGCCGAACGTCGAACTGCGCAACGAATCTGCTGCCGACGCCGCGAAGGCCGACGCGGCGAGAGCGCAGGCCGCTGCCGAAGGCGTCGGCACCGTTTCCGGTGAGGCAACCGAAGGCGATCGTTTCAGGGATTACGACTTCGAGCCCTCAGCGAGCGACCTGGTGGCAACTCCCGCCCACGGCGCCACTGAGAGGGAAGCACCGCGACATGGTGGTTCCGACGAGCTGTTCGCTACGGTGCCCGCACACTCGGACGACGCGGCGCCACGGCATGCATCGAACGACGGCGACTACCACCCGAGGCACGTGAACGACTGACCTCTGGTGAGCCACCGACAGCGCGCCCCCCGGGATTTAGCGGGGCGCGCGGCTGGTGTAACCCGGGGCCGGTGGGGCGCGGCCGGCCGGGTGGGAC
>JBBPZD010000210.1:0-8706 GCA_038199265.1 Actinomycetales bacterium
CCAAGTACGACGCGACCGTCGAGGTAGCTCTGCGGTTGAGTGTCGACCCCCGCAAGGCCGACCAGATGGTGCGCGGCACCGTCAACCTGCCGCACGGCACCGGAAAGACCGCCCGTGTCCTCGTTTTCGCCAACGGCGACCGCGCCGCGGCAGCTGAGGCCGCTGGCGCCGACTTCGTCGGTTCGGACGAGCTGCTCGAGCGTGTTGCCGGCGGCTGGACTGACTTCGATTCTGTCGTTGCGACCCCGGATCTGATGGGAAAGGTCGGTCGACTCGGCAAGGTCCTGGGCCCCCGGGGTCTGATGCCGAACCCGAAGACCGGCACCGTGACGATGGACGTCGCCAAGGCGGTTACCGAAATCAAGGGTGGCAAGATCGAGTTCCGCGTCGACAAGCACGCGAACCTGCACTTCATTATCGGCAAGGTGTCCTTCGACGACCAGCTGCTCGTGGAGAATTACGGCGCGGCGATGGAAGAGATCCTTCGTCTGAAGCCTGCGTCCTCCAAGGGTCGCTACATCAGCAAGGCAACGATGACCACGACGATGGGCCCCGGCATCCCGCTGGACTCTTCGCGCACTCGTAACCTGATGGAAGAGGCTTCGGCCGACGCCTGACCCACGCGCCTGGAAATGCCCCGCGTCCCGAACTTCGGATGCGGGGCTTTTCGGATACGTCGGCCTATGCCCGGCAAAATGTGGTGGGGTCTGCTCATGAACCGAAAGCCGAGAACGCGTTTTCCGGAGCGATACCTAGCAGACCCGATTGCGCGGTCCTCGCTGTTGCCCGAGGCGGCACGTGTGGGTTTGCTACGGGCCGTAGGCCACAAGTTTGCCGCTGACGTGAGCATCAGGGCAGGGGTATGGCTGGGGGGTCACGACATCGTGCTGGCTCCCGACGTGCACATCGGCGTGGGGTGTTTGATCGAATCTCCGTGCACTATCGGTCAAGGGTCGACCATCGCGCCCCGCGTGGTGATTCTTGCCTACACGCATCGAATCGGACCCCCCGAAGACCGCGCTATCGACCCGCCTGTGGTCTCGGCAGTATCGATTGGTGAGGGCTGTTGGATTGGAGCCGCTGCAACCATCCTGCCCGGTGTCACAATCGGAAATGGAGTCGTGATAGCTGCAGGTGCTGTCGTGACGACAGACTGTCTGGACGACGGACTGTATGCCGGTGTTCCGGCGAGGCGCGTGAGAGACCTGGAGTGATGGATGGCCAAATTCGGCAGGGTTGCCCTCGGCCCGTCGATTCTCGTGTTGTTCGCCGGGGCAGCATGTAGTGCGGGTGGCTCAGCAGGCAGCGGCGCCGTCGCAACTGACGTTCCTCCGGCATCGTCGAGCCCGATGTCCGAGACCGCCTCGTGTAAGGCGATACGGGAGTGCATCGCCGGGCAGAAGATCGACGCCAATGCCGTCCAGAAGGCAGTCCGGGCGGCGGTCGTCGCGGCTGGCGGCACGTACAAGGTGCACACCGTTGCGCCCTCGATCATGGTCTCGGGCGAAGTTCGGATCAAGGGCACCACGACGGATGGATCGCTGACACAGGACCTCAACGGGCAGAAGCTGAAGATCATCGTGATCGACGGGGTGGGATATCTGTCAGGTACCGGAATAGGAACTACGCCGTTCGTCAAAGTCACACGGGACAGCACGGGAGCGTTCGCGCAGAGCGTGAAACCCTTGTTGAACATCGCCTCGGGGGCTGCATTGCCCGGCACCGTCCAGTGGACGGTGACCGACACCTCGTTCATTGGCGCCACCTTGACCGCGACTCCAGCAGTGGGTGTCACGACGGTCCAGACCCTGGACGATCGCAACCTTCCGGTCAGAATCATCGAGATGTCCGGTTCGCAGACATCGACTCGTATCTACTCTGATTACGGGAAGGCGGTCGATATCCAGGCACCTCCCAGCTCTGAGGTAGCAGACATCAGCTCTGTGACGAGCCCCTGACATGAGAACCAAATGGTCGCGATTTGGCGCGGATGGCAGCGTCCTCGTACGATAAGGGCACCAAAGACCGCCGGTTGCTGGCTCACCCGAGCTTGCCGAAGGTCCCGTCCCTCGAGGTCGGGCAACCAGCGCAGGTGAGCAAAAGGCACTTCCGGTTGTGAAACCGGTTGGTGAGCAGCCTGAGAATGGCTGCCGCTGTAGAGCCCCGCGCCACTGCGCTGGGGCTCTTTTTCGCGTTGCGGGTCCTCCACGCCGGTGGCCACCATCACTGAAGGAGGTCCGCATGGCGAAAGCTGACAAGGCTGCTGCCATCGCCGAACTGTCGGAGAAGTTCCGTCAGTCCGATGCGGCCGTTCTCACCGAGTACCGCGGTTTGTCCGTGGCGCAGCTGACCCAGTTGCGAGCAGATCTTCGTGAGCACGCGTCCTACGTCGTGGTGAAGAACACGCTGACCATGCGCGCTGCCGCCGATGCGGGCGTAACTGCCTTCGACGGCCAGCTGCAGGGCCCGTCCGCGATCGCCTTCATCACCGGGGAACCGGTTGAGGCGGCCAAGGGCTTGCGTGACTTCGCCAAGGCCAATCCGCTGCTGGTGATCAAGGGCGGCGTCCTGGACGGCAAGGCCCTCACCGCAGAAGAGATCAACAAGCTCGCGGCTCTCGAGTCGCGCGAAACCCTGCTCGCCAAGTTCGCCGGGGCGATGAACGCATCGCTCAGTGGTGCAGCAGCGCTCTTCGCAGCGCCGTTGTCCCAGACGGCTCGCGTTGTCGAGGCGCTGCGCGCCAAAACCGAGCAGGAGGGTCCAGCCACGCAGGCTGCACCCGAGACCGACGTCGCCGAGGGTGGCGACGAAAGCTGAATCCTGTGATTGCTACAGGCTCAGCGCAAAGTTCCCATCCCGCCACTCTTTGGCAGCAAGACCAACAGAAAGGACGCCACCATCATGGCGAAGCTCAGCACTGACGAGCTCCTTGACGCGTTCAAGGAAATGACCCTCATCGAGCTCTCCGAGTTCGTGTCGCAGTTCGAAGAAACCTTCAACGTCACAGCAGCAGCTCCGGTTGCCGCTGCCGCTGCCGGTGGCGCTGCTCCCGTAGAGGCCGAGGCCGAGCAGGACGAGTTCGACGTCGTCCTGACCGCCGCTGGCGACAAGAAGATCCAGGTCATCAAGGAGGTGCGTGCGTTGACCTCCTTGGGTCTGAAGGAAGCCAAGGATGTTGTCGACAGCGCCCCCAAGGCTGTTCTGGAGAAGGTCGACAAGGCCACGGCCGAGAAGGCCAAGGAGCAGCTCGAGACTGCCGGCGCCTCCGTCGAGCTCAAGTAGTCACCAGGGTGCCGGTGGACGTTCGCGTCCGCTGACATCAGGGCCGCGGATACCGCGCACAAACGGTGGGTCTCCCTTCGGGGTGACCCACCGTTTCGCGTCGTCGTTACTGGGTGGCGCGGCTGTTCTCCATGATGTGCAGGAGCGTCGGGCGGTCCGCTTGCCAGGCCTTCTCGATGGCTGCGCTGAGATCCGTCGGGTTCTCGATGAGCATTCCGTGGCAACCCATCGCGCGAGCGACGGCCGGAAAGTCGATGCCTCCGAGACGAACGGAGTGCACGGCGTCACCACGGTCGTCCATCTCGTTGCGGATCTCGCCGTAACCGCCGTTGTCGACCACCACGATCGGCAGCGCCAGACCGAGGGCAGCAGCTCCGGCGAGCTCGGGCAGGGTGAACATCACTCCACCGTCACCGACCAGGGCGAAGACGCGCGCGGTGTCGTCGCCGAGCATCGCGCCGATTGCGGCTGGCAGGCCGTAGCCCAGGGTTCCCATTCCGGTCGGGTAGAGGAAGCCCGCAGTGCGGCGTACCCGCAACCCGCTGAGGGCGCCGTAATAGCAGACCATCGTGCTGTCACCGGAGACGACAGTGTCCCCGTCGACGACCTTTGCGAGCGCCGCCAAGATGTCGACCCACGGCGCACCCTCCGTGCGCGCGTCGGTGATCAACGCGTCGCGTGCCGAAGCCGCGCGATCGGTCCGGGCAGCACGCTCGGCCTCCTGAACGGCATCGGATCCGAGCCTGGTCAGCAGCTCTTCCAGAACGACATCAGCCGCGCCCACCACCCGGACGCGCGGGTCGGCGTTGGTGACCATCGACGTGGCGTCGATGTCGATCCGCACCAGGCGGTCGTCGATCGGTAGCGGACCCATCCATAGGTCCGACGGTGCCAGTTCTGTCCCAACGGCCAGCACGACGTCACTCTCCAGCAGCAGCTGCGCCACGGACGGGTGGTGCAGACCGGCGCCAACGCTCAACGGGTGACTTTCGTCGAACACTCCTTTGCCATTCGCGGTGCTCAGGACAGGCGAGCCGAGCCGCTCTGCAACAGCTTTCACCTGGGCCGACGCTCCGCGTGCGCCGCCACCGACGATCAGGACCGGGCGCGAAGAGGAGCCGATAAGTTCGACTGCCGCGTCCATCGCGGACGCGTCGGGTGCTGCGACTGCGGGAACGACGGGAGCGATCAGCGACACCTCGGCGCTCGCGTCGAGTAGATCCAGCGGGATCTCGATGTGTACCGGACGGGGTCGACCGGTTCGCATCGCTGCAAAGGCGTACGCCACCGCTGACGGGATCTCGGCGATGCTGGCGACCCGGTGGCTGTACCCCAGCACCGACTCCATCGCGGCCTGCTGATCCTTGACCTCGTGCAGATAACCGTTGCCGCGATCCGGGTGGGCGAGCGGCAGACCGGGCGAGATGAACAGCACTGGCACAGAGTCTGACCACGCCTGCGCAGCAGCAGCGCTGGCATTCAGGATTGCCGGACCGGTGGTGGTCAACACCACCCCGGGGCGCCCGCTGACGCGGGCGTACCCATCGGCGGCATATCCGGCGCCCTGCTCGTGCCGGGTGAGCACCGAGCGAATGGATGAGTCCGCGAGCGCCGCGTAGACACTGAGGTTGTGGGTGCCGGGAATACCGAACACCGTGTCGACACCGTGTAGTTCGAGTGCGCGGACGAGCGCTGCACCTCCGGTGAGGTGAGTGAGCTGAGCCATGGTCCCTCCGAGGGGATCGTCGTGCCGAATGGGTGTTGCGAGATCGATCAGGGCAGGTTGCGGGAAATTACCAGACGCATGATGTCCGAGGTGCCTTCCTCGATTTCTTCCAGCTTCACGTCGCGCATCCACTGCTCTACCGGGAACTCACGGGAGTAACCCCAGCCGCCGAGGGTCTGCACCGCCCCGTGGGTGACGAACATCGCCGTCTCCGACGCGTTGAGCTTGGCCATCGCAGCCAGACCGGGCGCCGGAATACCGGCATCGAGGCTACGGGCTGCGTGGTGCACGAGCAGCCGTGAGGCCTCGATCCGGGTTGCCATGTCGGCCAGGCGGAACGCGACGGCTTGGTGCTCGATGATGGGTTTGCCGAACTGCAGGCGGGTGCGGGCGTAGTCCAGGGCGTATTCGTAGGCTGCTCGGGCAGCGCCGACAGCAGCCGCGCCGAGTACGACGCGGGACACGTCGAAGGTGCCCATCAACCCGTAGAAGCCCTGGCCTTCTTCGCCCAGACGGTCGGCATCAGGCACGAAGACATCGTCGAAGAAGACCTCGCGGCAGACGATCGCCCGCTGGCCCATCTTGCGCATCGGCTCACCGCAGCTGAGGCCCGGCGCGTCGCCTGGTACGACGAACGCGGTGACTCCACCTGAGCGCTTGGTCTTGTCGGTCTTGGCGAACACGACGTAGTAACGAGCTGCTCCGGCGTTGGAGATCCAGGCCTTCTGCCCGTTGATCCGGTAGCCACCCTCGACCTTGGTGGCGGTGGTGATGATCGACGCTGCGTCGGAGCCGGAACCCGGCTCGGTGGTGGCAATGGAGGTCATCGGCGCGTTGGGGCCGGTGACTATGTTCAACCAACGGTGCTTCTGCTCTTCAGTTCCCAACAGCAGGATCGGGTCAGAGAAGAAGCCGTTGGAGCACACCAGGTTGCCGATACCGGGGTCGCCCCAGCACAGCTCCTCTTGCACCAGGCACTGGGTGAAGACGTCGGTGAACCCGCCGCCGCCGTACTCCTGCGGAATCATGCAGTCCGCTATTCCGAGCTCGGCAGCCTGGGCGAAGATATCGACCGGCGTCACGACGTCGGCTTCGTCGACCTCACGCCCGCGAGGCCGGATGACGCGCTGGGCGAAGTCGCGGCACAGACCAACCAGGTCGGTCTGATCTTCGGTCAGCGGCCACGGGGTGTGCGTGGGGGTGGCGGTGGTGGTCATCGCAAGGCGTCCTCTGGTCGGTGCGCGGGCAGAACGGATGATTCGGTCTGGTTGTTCGGTTGTTCGTGGTCGGCGGCAGGTTCCTCGGAATATTCGGGTTCGCCCCACGGAAGGGAGCGGACCACGAGGGCATCGACGGCGAGCGCGCCTTGCGGCGACACCCGAACCGGATTGAGTTCGACTTCAGTCAGGTCGGGTCGGGTGGAGATGAGCTGCGAGATCGACGCGACGATCTGCGCCAAGGCGTCGGTGTCGACGGCGGGACGCCCCCGGAAGGTCTTCAGGAGGGGGGCACAGCGCAACCGGTCCAGCATCGCGAGCGCCCGTGTGGCGTCGACGGGTGCGCACTCGATGGCCACGTCCTTCCAGACCTCTGCCTCGGTGCCGCCCATGCCGACGACCACGACCGGGCCGAGAGCAGAGTCGCGGCGGCCCCCGACGATCATCTCGACGCAGTGCGGCCGGGTGTCTTGTTCCTCCACGACGTACTCGCCGTCACCCAGCCGACCGCGCATTTCGGCGTACGCCACCCGCAGGGCGTTTTCGTCGTGCAGGCCGAGGACAACGGCACCCTGCTCGGTCTTGTGCTCGATCCAACCGGCCTTCAAGACGTAAGGCGCGCAGAGCGCGGCGGCGAGTCCGGTCAGGTCGTCGACGTCGTCGATGTGCCGTGCAGCCGGTAGTGCGACGCCTGCCGACATCAGCATCGCTCGCGCCGGCCAGTAGCCCGGTTCGGACGGGTTCTGTACCGCCGGACCCTTCTGCGTCGCTCCGGGGGGTGCCAGGTGCAGCGCAGCGAGGCCGCGGACAATACGGACGGCTCGTTCGATGCTTCCGACGACCGGCACGCCGGCGGTCCGCAGCGCCGTCGCGACGAGGCTGTGCGGTGCCATGGTGTGCACCACCACTGCTTTGCCACGGTCCTGAGCGGCGGCGCCGATGCGGTGGGCAACCTGTACCTCTGTCTCAGCAAGGGAGGGGGTGTCCTCGCTGTAGAGCCCGAAATAACCGGTGAGGACGACTGTCTGGACACCCGGGTCGTCGAGAAGGTCCTCGATGACGGAGGCGTACACCTGCAAGTCCTCCTCACCGCTACCGGCGAGATCGACCGGGTTCTCGTATGCTGCGTCCTCGGGCACGGTCGAGGCTAGGCGACCCTCGGTCCGTTCACTGAGTGCTGCGACGAGGAGTCCGCCGTCGACTGCCACATCTGCGGCAACGCCGCACTGACCGCCACTGTCGCCGGCAATGGCGATGGAACGACCTGCGACGCCTCGAACGGTCAGGAACCCACGCGCGACGTCGACCAGTTCGGCGGGGGTGCGTACCCGCAATACGCCGGATGCGCGGCAGACCGCGTCGACCAGGTCGGTGTCAGCGGTCATCGAGCCCGTGTGCGAGCGCGCCAGTCGCGAACTCGCTGAACTGGCGCCGACAGTCAATAGCAGCGTGGGTTTACCGGCCGCTCGTAGCAACCGCAAGGTCTCGAACAGCTCGACACCACTGCTGAATCCTTCGAGGTAGAGCGCGATGATCTCGGTGCTGTCGTGGGTGGCGAGCTCGGCGAGCACCTCGGTGGCGTCGACGTCGCTCTGGTTGCCCACGGACACGAATCGGGACACCCCGATGCCCTCACGGCGTAACCGGATCGCGAGCTCGGAACCCAGCTGTCCGCTCTGGGTAACGATCGCGACCGGGCCCGGGAAGAAGTGCCCCCACGCCAGGCTCAGTTCGCTGTCGGCGTCGTAGATGCCGAGGCTGTTCCCGCCGATCAGACGGGCACCCCCGGCGCGTATGCGGCGTGCCAGCTCGGGCTCACCGGGGATGCGCGCGGTGATGCTGAGGAAGCCGCGGACTCCCAGGGCCAGGCCTCCGTCGACGACGGCGGCGATCGAGGGCGCCGGGACAGCGAGGGTGACGAGTTCCGGCACCTGCGGCAACTGCGAAAGTGACGGTGCAGTGGGATGCCCCAGGACGGTTGAACCGGTGCGGTTGACCAGGTCGACGGTCCGGCGGTGGCCGCCGCTCAGGGCGCCCCGTGCAAGCCAGTACCCCCACTTGGCCGGGTTGTCCGAAGCGCCTACGACAGCGACAGATGCCGGATCGCTGAAGACGCTCAAGCCTTGCTGTGCGTCCGTGAGGTGCGACGTCACTGCTGTTCTCCTGCTCGAGAGGGTTACTGACTAGCTGTTCAGTAAGAACAATGGTGGACGGTCGGAGCCCTTGGTGTCAAGGGTCCTGGCCCACCTCGGTCGCGCGGGTTCAGCCAGAGGCCCGGTCGTCGGTGTACACCGACTTGCCGAGCCACTGACCGCCGTCGACGACGAGCACCTCGCCGGTCACATACGACGCACGGTCGCTGAGCAGATAGCACGCCGATTCAGCGATCTCTTCGGGACTGGCGAACCGGTCCGCCGGAACACCGGCTTGCACCCGGGCGCGCGCCTCCGCAGTACCCCAGAGCGCAGCACCGGCGCCCTC
>JBBPZD010000211.1:0-15045 GCA_038199265.1 Actinomycetales bacterium
CGCCTGGTTCGGAAGGTGCTCGAGGTGGTGGAGTGCGGGGCTGAACCGCAGCGCACCGGGAATACCGTGTTCAGCAGGATGTGCAACGGAGCTTCTGAACTGGTTCAGCTGACTGCTGCTGCTGCCGGTGAGCGCGTCGACTACCCGACCAAACGCGCAGCCCGGCGGCTTGGGGATCGGGGCTTGAAGCCGTCAGGCCCCGATCTGGCCTTGGGTGGTGAACTGCCCTTGGGGGTTGGGCAGTCCGGCTTGTCGTGGTGAGCCTTCGGCGTGTTACTTCTTGCGCGCCAGATCTGCGATCGAGGTGAGTTTGTACTTGTCGGCGGTCGCTTTGGTGACGACGATCGCGTCACTGTCTTGCGCTTGTGCGGGCTTGAGGGCGACAAGATTGGGTGGCAATAGTTTGGCGACTGCTGCGTCGACCTCGGTGGTTGTTACTGCGGTCGACTTCTTGTCCAGATAGTTCAGCACCGAGCCGTTGTACTCAGGGAAGACGTTTAGGCTTCCGGATTTAAGTGCGGGGAAGTAAGTCTCACGGGATCCGATGTTGAATTTTGTGGACACTTTTGCACCTGCGCTGGACAGCGCTTGTGCGTAAATGTTCCCAAGGACGACGTTTTCGGGGAAGTTGGCTGCACCCACGGTCAGGGTGGCGCCCTGTATCTTGCCCGGCATGTTGACCGGGTGAGCGGCCAGGAAGCTTTTTGCGACGTCGGCGGGGTCCTTCTTGTCGGTGACGGCCTGGGTCACCAGGTCTCGAACTGCGGTGGTCGTCAGTTCCGCAGACACGGCGTCAAGAACTGATCTCACTGCGGGTGTTGCCTTGTCTTTGCTCACCAGCGGCACGATGTTCTGGGCGGGGAAGTTGTTTTTCGGGTCGGTCAGAACAACAAAGTTGTTGGCTTTGATCGAGGGATCGGTGGTGAACAGGTCCGCAGCGTCGATCTGGCCGTTCTTCAAGGCCTGGGTGGTGATAGGTCCGCCCACGTCGGTCGTGGTGAATTTCTGAAACACGACGCCGTACTTTTCCTTCAGACCAGCGAGTCCTTGCGGACGGGTCTTGAACTCTGCCGGGCCACCGAAAATCATGGTGGACGCGATTGTTCCTGCAGAGGCGTTGTTGGCAGGGGTTGAACCTGTTGCCCCGGTCTTACTGGAGTCCTTGCCACATGCAGCGAGGCCGAGGCCAAGGCCCACAATCGCTACGACGCTGGCGGTGCGCTTGATCATGTGTGCTCCTGTAGAAGTGCGAATTGATACTGACTGATGCTGGATCGTGCGTGGTAGTGGCGCTGCTGGGTACAAGCGCTCGGGGCAGCTCGATCACCTGTTGACTATTTGCGAGCCGTTCGTCGTGCCACACCTGCAGGGTCCGGCCACGACGGTGACCTTGCCGGTCTCTGCGGTGAGCTTGAAAAAGTCCACGGCAAAGGGCCGTGTATTGATACGTCGCAATGATGCACGACAAGCTCCCCAGCAACGAACTGATCGCCGCCGCGGTCGATATCGCCCTGGCTGGCATCGTTCCGCCGATTGGGCGCGGGTCGTCGCCCGTACCGTAGTCGGATGACCGTCCCTGGTGAGCTCACATTGGATGAACTCTCAGGCCCGCAGGCGCCAGCAGCTCTGGCCCGGCTGCGTGCACGGTCACCGGTCGCGTGGGTACCCGCACTCAACGGGTGGCTGGTCACCTCGCACCCACTTGCGCTGACTGTGATGCATGACGCGTCGACGTACACCGTGGACCATCCCGATTTCTCGACGGCTCAGGTCATCGGACCCAGCATGCTCTCCCTGGACGGCCCCGAGCACCTGCGGCACCGCAAGCCGTTCGGGCATGCCTTCCGAGGCTCGAAGGTGCAGGAACGCTTCAGCACAACCACGTCGGACCTGGCAGGGGACCTGGTGGCTCGGATCCGCCCGACAGGTCAGGCCGACCTACGGGCGGCCCTCGCAGGCCCTCTGTCGGCGAACGTTGCCGCACGAGCGCTCGGGCTGCAGTCGGTGCAGGTGAGCACCGTGCTGCGGTGGTACGCCGCGATCGTCGGTGCGGTCACGGACATCACCGCAGGGCTGCCGGCGCGTCCTGAGGCCGTGACCGCGATGGCCGACCTCACCGAGGCGGTCCAGACCACGCTCACCACCAGGCGCGGCGGGTTGCTCTCGGCGGCCATTCCTGCGCTCACGCCCAGCGAGGTCACTTCGAACGCAGCAGTGCTGATGTTCGGCGGCATCGACACCACGGAGGGGATGATCACCAGCGCCCTGCTGCATGTGTTGAGCGACCCGGAGCTGACCACCGCCGTCCGCGAGGACGACGAGTTGGTCGGGCCGGTGATCGAGGAGTCGCTGCGGTTGGAACCTGCGGCCTCCGTCATCGATCGATACGCCACAACGGACGTCGAGCTGGGTGGCGCCCCGATCGGGGCGGGTGACCTCGTGCGGGTATCGCTCACTGCGGCCAACCGTGATCCCCTTGTTTTCACCGATCCGGATCGCTACGACCCCTCCCGCAGAAATCTGGATCAGCAGATCGCGTTTGCCCGCGGCCCGCACAGTTGTATCGCGATGGAGCTCGCCCGGCTCGAGACCCGTGCGGCACTGGTCGCGGTACTCGATCAGCTACCGGGAGTGCGCCTATCAGGAGCCGCGGAGGTGACCGGCTTGGTGTTCCGCAAACCCCAGGACTTGAACGTCAGCTGGCACACCACGGCTGACCGCAAAGCGCCCGGACGTCTCGAGCAGTTGGACCGACTATGGACCCCACGGAGCGTCGGCACGCCCCCGCAGAACCCGCCGACCGGGATAAGTGGGCGATTTGCATCGAGGCTCTTGCCAATACCTATCCGGGGGCCCGATCGGTGACTGGGACGCCAGCACGGCCGCTGGCGTCTCGTATGGAGCACCCCGTTCGAGGGCGTAACGGTTCGAGCAGCGATATTGCTGCCCGCGAACGAGGTATCCCGTTCTCCTTGGGCGGATGATGTTGCCGGCTCACACTCATTCCAGCGTCACCACATAGGAAACCTGCGACGTCCGGCAAGGGAAATTCCACCATAAAGTTCGAACATGGGCGCTGTCGTGGTCTGGATGGAACGACAGCAGGTCCTTCTGTATATCGCCGCGATCGTGTTCAGCGCTTTCGTTGGGAGCATCGCTCCTTCGATTGCCCCGGGCCTGACGGTGTCGATCAATCCGGTCCTTGGCCTGCTGCTCTTCGCGACCTTCCTCGGGGTACCCCTGATCGAGGTCGGAAAAGCGTTCCGAGACCTCAGGTTTTTGAGCGCGGTCTTGATCCTCAACTTCCTGGTCGTGCCCGTGATCGTGTGGGGTCTGTCCCGTTTCGTGGCTTATAACCAGGCGCTTCTTGTGGGTGTTCTTCTGGTGTTGCTGAGTCCGTGTGTGGACTACGTGATCGTCTTCACCGGTATCGCCGGCGGAGCTAAGGAACGTCTACTGGCGGCGGCCCCGCTGCTTATGTTGCTGCAGATCGTTCTGCTGCCGGTGTTTCTGTTCCTTTTCGCAGGGTCTGGTGCGGTGTCACTGATCGAGGTGGGCCCGTTCGTGGAGGCGTTCCTGTTCCTTATTGTCATTCCGCTGATTGCCGCCGCTCTCGTGCAATCTCTGGCTCGAAAGCATCGGGCCGGGGTGATCATCGAGAACGTGATGCAGATGCTGATGGTCCCGCTGATGATGGCGACCCTCACCGTGGTCATCGGCTCCCAGATCAGTGCTGTTGGGTCCCGGATCGGGCAGCTCCTGCTCGTTGTGCCGCTCTATGTGGGGTTCTTGGTAGTGATGCTCATCCTCGGGCTGGTCGCTGGGAGGGTCGCGAAGCTCGACGTTCCGGCACGCAGGGCCCTCGTGTTCAGCGGGTCGACGAGGAACTCTCTGGTCGTCCTGCCGTTGGCGTTGTCGCTGCCTGCGGCGTTGGAGCTGGCTCCGTTGGCGATCGTCACTCAGACGCTTGATGAGCTGGTTGGCATGATCGTCTTTGTCCGCCTCATCCCACCACTGACACCGCACCGGGATCGGGCACCCGTCCTTGGCCGGTGAGGCGAGGGGTGACCACCAGCTGGGGCCCATCCTCGGGGTCGGTTAGTGCTTGCGAGGCCCCTTGGTCTCGCGCCTTCGGCCGGGGCTGGGGTTTCAGGTGTGGCAGCGGGTGATCAGGGTTTGAGTAGTTCGGCGGCGAGCTGGCGCAGGGTGGCACGACCGGTTGCCAGGTCCTCGCGGCCGGTGTCGGTGATGACGTAGTAGCGGACCCTGCGGCTGTTCAGGATGTCGTCACGGCCGGCGAGTAGTCCCGCGGCCTCCATGCGGTGCAACGTCGGGTACAGGGTGCCGGGACTGACGGTGTGGCCGTGGCGCGCCAGTTCTGTGGTCATCCACGCTCCGTATACCTCGTGCTCGGCGGCATGGTGCAGGACGTGCATCTGGATGGCTCCAGCTAGCAATGACCTCACGTCTGCGATCGTAAACCGATATCGCGCCCGCAACCCCAGGAGTCGGAGGGGGCCGCGCGCATTCTCGTCGTATCGTGAGCCGATATCGGACGTCGTAACGAAGGGGAGGCTCGTGGACATGGCAGGTACACCGGATCCGGGGCCACAACAGGGCGCGCTGGTCCGCCGACTCGGCGTCGGTGATGCGGTGGTGGTCGGGTTGGGCGCGATGCTGGGCGCCGGGGTGTTCGCGGCGTTCGGCCCGGCTGCCCGGGTTGCCGGGTCCGGTCTGCTGATCGGCCTGGCGGTCGCGGCGGTGGTGGCGTACTGCAACGCGACATCCTCGGCGCGGTTGGCGGCGCTGTACCCGCAGTCGGGGGGCACCTACGTGTACGGGCGACGCCGGTTGGGGGACTTCTGGGGGTACCAGGCCGGGTGGTCCTTCGTGGTGGGCAAGACTGCGAGTTGCGCAGCGATGGCTTTGACTTTCGCCTCCTACGCTGCGCCCGGCCACGAACGCCCCGTCGCCATTGCCGCAGTCCTGGTGCTCACCGCGGTGAACTACCGCGGGCTACAGAAATCCACCTGGCTTACCCGGGTCATCGTCGCCCTGACCTTGGCCACCCTTCTGCTGGTGGTGGTGGCCGCTCTGGCGGGAGGCACCGCGTCGGCGGCTCGTCTGTCCCCGTTCCCAGGCACCAGTATCGGTGGGGTGCTGCAGGCCGCCGGGCTGCTGTTCTTCGCCTTCGCCGGGTACGCACGCATCGCCACCCTAGGTGAGGAAGTGCGTGACCCCACCCGCACCATTCCCCGTGCCATCCCCCTGGCGTTGGGGATCGTCCTCGTCACCTACACGCTGGTGGCGGTATCGGCGCTGCTGGCCGCCGGCCCCGGAGGGCTCGCCGCGACCGCGGCACCGCTACGCGCAGCGGTGGAGGCGGGATCCTTTTCGAACGTGTCCCCCGTCGTGCAGGCCGGGGCAGCGATCGCCGCGCTCGGCTCGCTGCTCGCCCTGATCCTCGGGGTCTCTCGCACCACGCTGGCGATGGCCCGTGACCACCACCTCCCCGCAACACTGGCCGCAATCCACCCACGCCACGGCGTGCCGCACCACGCCGAGCTAGCGGTCGGCACGGTCGTCGTACTCCTGGTGGCCACCTTGGACCTGCGCGGCGCGATCGGCTTCTCCTCCTTCGGGGTCCTGGTGTACTACGCCATCGCCAACGCCGCCGCCCTCACGCTGAACGTCGCCGAGCACCGCCCCCCACGCTGGGTACCCGTCCTTGGACTGACCGGCTGCACCGTCCTGGCACTGAGCCTGCCGCTGACCTCGGTGCTCACCGGCGGCGCAGTCCTCCTCCTCGGCGCGGCAGTGTGGGCCGTGCGCCACCTGGCACCCTGAGCCGGCATGTAGTGCGGTAATCAGGGCGATCGATCCTGACCAGCTCGCACCGAGCATTACCGAGATCGCTCCTGTGGTTTGGTGTGAGCCCGTGATCAAGCCATCGACCTCGCGTGCTGGGCAGCGGCTGGACACGGCGTCAGACCAGTTCAATGTTGAAGGTCCGCGGCCCAGATCCGGACATCGAATACCCGAGCCAGACGCGTGCCACAAGCGGATCGTCGTACAGCTCAGTGGCGGCGCATCCGGGTTGGGCCCAGGCGCATGCTCTCAGCGGCAGCACAGGTTCCGGGGCAGTGGTGTCTGCGCCACTGCGGGCCGGCTTGCGCGCCTCGATGATTCTGCGGCCCTCATTTCTATGTAAGGAATACCGTGCTCACCTACCTTCAGGCCGTTGTCATCGGTCTCCTGCAGGGGGTGACCACCTGTTCCCGGTCTCCATCCTCGGCCACTCCGTTCTGGTCCCCGCCTGGCTCGGAGGGTCCTGGGCTGACCTGGTCACCCGTGGCGACGCAGCGAATAGCGAAGGATCGCACTACCTGAGCTTCATCGTCGCGTCGCACGTCGCGACAGCAATCGCGCTCCTTGTCTTCTACGCCAAGGACTGGGTGCGCATCATTGGCGTTTTCATTACCAGCGTCCGTACCCGCCGGATCGAGACCTCCTCCCAGCGCCTCACGTGGCTGATCGGCGCCGCGACCGTGCCGGTCGGCATCACCGGACTGAAGCTGGAGCACCCGCTACGCACCCTGTTCGCCAAGCCGCTGGCCGCCATCTTCCTGACCCTCAACGGGCTCATCCTCGCCGGTGGGGAAATCTTGCGTCGGCGCGCGGTAGCCGCCACGGGTGAGGGGCACACGGGTGGCGTCGCTATTGGTACCCACTGCAGCCTGGAAACCCTTGAGTACAAGGAGGCTGGCGTGATCGGTCTTTTTCAGACCCTCGCGGGCCCTGGCGGGGATGGCATCCTGGGCCAGGTCCTCGTCGGCGCCGTGGTCGCCGCCTACGCCTCGGTGCAGTTCCTGACCCGGTATTTCGCTAGATGTCAACCGTTGCCGGGTCGGTTAAGCGTTAGAGGCAGTCGGACCTTGCCCTGGGTCAGGGTGCACCACGAGGCTCCAGATGGCCTCGGCGTCCACCGCATCAAGCTCAAAGAAGCCGAACCGAATGCGTGAGACGGGTAGGTGCTCGCGGATCTGCACCAGTGGCAGTGGCTTGATCTCGCGAAGAGTTGCCGCACGGCGGAACCCGCCGGCGATCACATCGCTGGGCTCGGGTTCGTCGCCGGTTACTTCGCCGACGATGGTGACTGCTCGCAGCGACTCACCGTGGGGATAAGTGGTCGTCGGTGAGTAGATGAGGATGCCGTCACCGGCCGTCATGCGCACCAGAGGCGACCGCTTGCCGTGGTTGGCCATGATGAAGCCAGCGTCTACGCCGCGCCTCGCATGATCGCGTGAGGCCACGATCACCCAATGCCGTTGAGTTGCCATTAACGAAACCTAGGGCACGGCACCGACACCGGATTGAGCCAGAACCCTTCGCCGGCCGGGTTCGATCTAGTGGTCTGCGCCGTCACCGCATTGATGGTCTCCCACGTCAGCAGATGAGTTTTGCTGCCGTGACAGCTTCAGTGGCTAGTCCCTGGCCAGGAGCTCGGGAAATTCACGCTGGCCTCACTCTCCGGCAGTGCGCAAACCATCTCAAAGGCCCCGTGCTCCAGGCGGCTCTGCATCACGGCTCTCGTCACACCAGGGCCATCCGGCGAGTCCTCAACAAGGCCATGCCCTCACGATAGGCATGGGCTTGAGTCAAAGCTGCCGCACCGGGTTGGCGATCGGTCAGCGGGCAGGCCTCTACCTCTGCGTTGCCTATTCCTGCGCGACAGAGGTCCCGGGCCACGTCTGATACGCGGTCCTGGGAATGTGTCTTGCAGGGTCCGGGTTTTCCCCATTGTGACCAGACACGCGCATCAGATGTGTCGGCAGATCCGAGAGGAACGTCATGAACAACGAGCAGCAGGCCAATATCGGGGTCGTGGGCCTCGCGGTGATGGGGTCCAACCTCGCGCGCAACCTTGCCTCACGAGAGGGGAACATCGTCGCGGTTTACAACCGCACGTACGCCCGCACCGAGGACCTTCTTCGTGAGCACGGCGACGTCGGCTTTCTTGCTTCCGAGTCAATCGAAGATTTCACGGCCTCGTTGTCCACACCGCGCACGGTGATCATCATGGTGCAGGCCGGCAAGGGCACAGATGCAGTGATCGACCAGCTCGCCGATTGTTTCGAACCGGGCGACATCATTGTGGACGGTGGCAATGCGAACTTCCAGGACACCATCCGGCGCGAGAAGGACTTGCGCGAGCGTGGGCTGAACTTCGTCGGTGCCGGAATCTCTGGCGGCGAGGAGGGCGCGCTCAACGGGCCTTCGATCATGCCGGGTGGTTCAGCCCAGGCGTGGGAGACTCTCGGTCCCATTCTTCGATCGATCGCGGCTGTTGCCGAGGGCGAGCCATGCGTCACTCATATAGGCACCGATGGCGCTGGGCACTTCGTCAAGATGGTGCACAACGGCATCGAGTACGCCGACATGCAGCTCATCGCCGAGTCCTACGACCTGCTGCGTCGGGTCGGCAAACACTCGACCGACGAGATCGCCGATGTCTTTCGTGCCTGGAACGACGGTGATCTGCAGTCCTACTTGATTGAGATCACAGCTGAGGTCCTTTCCCAGACCGATCAAGACACCGGCGATCCCCTGGTCGATGTGATTCTGGACCAGGCAGGGTCCAAAGGCACCGGCGTGTGGACGGTTCAGAACGCGCTCGGCCTCGGGATACCGGTGTCCGGGATCGGCGAAGCAGTCTTCGCGCGCGCGGTCTCCTCCAAGCCGGCTCAGCGTGCCGCCGTTCGTTCGGCGACAACCTCCCGCCCGGACATTGCACCCGTTGAGGAGGGGTTCGAGGACGATGTACGCGCCGCGCTCTACTCCTCCAAGGTCATCGCCTACGCGCAGGGCTTCGACCTCATCATCGCGGGTGCGCGGGAGTACGGCTGGGACCTCGACCTCGGTGAGATCGCGAAGATCTGGCGTGGCGGGTGCATCATCCGCGCCCAGTTCCTGAACCGGATCGTGGAGGCGTATGACCGCAACCGCGATCTGGTGACCCTGCTCGAGGACCCCTACTTTGCGAACGCCGTCGCCGAGGGGGATGCCGCATGGCGTCGCATCGTCGGTACTGCAGCAGCGTCGGGGATACCAGCCCCGGGCTTTTCATCGGCACTCGCGTACTACGACTCGCTGTCCTCCCAGCGGCTACCGGCGGCACTGATCCAGGCGCAGCGTGATTTTTTCGGCGCGCACACCTACCACCGGGTCGACAAAGAGGGAACGTTTCACACTCTGTGGTCCGGGGACCGGACCGAGATCGAGACGGAGGCCTCAACCCACTGAAGATCCCCGCCCAGTGAACGATCCGGCTACGGAACAGCCGACGTGTCGCTTGACGGACCGGTCTGCACTGCCGACAGGGTCATCGCTGCCACGAGACCGCTCCTGCGCACCGACATGACTCTGAGAACTCCGACATGCGTCCGACACCGAATTGAGAATCCGGCACGGAATCCGAGTTTCCTACAGCCGACGAGCTAACTGCGGTGTTGGCTGCAGCAGGGAACATCCACGCCCGGTTGGTAGTTGAGTCTAGTGAGCGCAACTTTACGGAGTCTCGAATTGACAGACAGGGGCAACGCAGAGTTGAGTCTGGAGCAGTCAACTCGCACGTACGTCAGATGACGGACAGCGAGGTGCGGCCAGAAGCAGAAGGCCCGCTTGGCCGGAAACGGACCAGCGCACAAACGAACGCGACGCCCACTAGCGAGCGGCGCACCTAGAACGAAGGAGCACCACCCATGGCACGTGCAGTAGGCATCGACCTCGGCACCACCAACTCCGCGGTCGCCGTCCTGGAGGGCAACGACCCCGAGATCATCGCGAACGCCGAGGGCGGTCGTACGACCCCGTCGGTAGTGGCGTTCGCCAAGAACGACGACGTATTGGTCGGCGAGATCGCCAAACGCCAGGCCGTCACCAACGTCGACCGGACCATCCGTTCGGTCAAGCGCCACATGGGCACCGACTGGTCCCAGGAGATCGGCGGCAAGAAGTACACCCCGCAAGAGATTTCCGCACGCATCCTGCAGAAGTTGAAGCGCGACGCCGAGGCCTACCTCGGCGAAGAGGTCACCGACGCGGTCATCACCGTTCCGGCCTACTTCGACGACGCCGAGCGCCAGGCCACGAAGGAAGCTGGTGAGATCGCGGGCCTCAACGTGTTGCGGATCGTCAACGAGCCCACCGCTGCCGCGCTCGCTTACGGCCTGGACAAGGGCAAGGAAGACGAGCTCATCCTGGTCTTCGACCTCGGTGGCGGTACCTTTGACGTGTCCCTGCTCGAGGTCGGCAAGGACCCGGAAGACGGCTTCTCCACCATCCAGGTCCGCTCGACCAGCGGTGACAACAAGCTCGGTGGCGACGACTGGGACCAGCGGATCGTCGAGCACCTGCTGACCACGGTCAAGAACACCACGGGTGTCGACCTGGCGAAGGACAAGATCGCCATGCAGCGTCTGCGTGACGGCGCCGAGCAGGCCAAGAAGGAACTGTCCTCCTCGACCAGCAGCAACATCTCGCTGCAGTACCTGAGCATGGGCGAGAACGGTCCGATCCACCTGGACGAGACCATCACCCGCGCACAGTTCGAGCAGCTGACCAAGGACCTGGTCGAGCGCACCAAGGCGCCGTTCCAGAACGTCATCAAGGACGCCGGCGTCAAGATCTCCGATATCGACCATGTGGTCCTGGTCGGTGGCTCAACCCGTATGCCGTCCGTCGCCGCGGTCGTGAAGGAACTGACCGGTGGCAAGGAGCCCAACAAGACTGTCAACCCCGACGAGGTCGTCGCGGTCGGCGCAGCACTTCAGGCCGGTGTGCTGAAGGGTGACCGCAAGGACGTCCTTCTGATCGACGTCACGCCGCTGAGCCTCGGTATCGAGACCAAGGGTGGCTTGTTCACCAAGCTCATCGAGCGCAACACCGCGATCCCGACCAAGCGTTCAGAGGTCTTCAGCACCGCCGAGGACAACCAGCCGTCGGTCGAGATCCAGGTGTACCAGGGCGAGCGTGAGATCGCCAAGGCCAACAAGCAGCTCGGAAACTTCGAACTGTCCGGCCTGGCTCCCGCCCCTCGCGGGGTGCCGCAGATCGAGGTCACCTTCGACATCGACGCCAACGGCATCGTGCACGTGTCCGCCAAGGACCGCGGCACCAACAAGGAGCAGTCGATGACGATCTCCGGTGGCTCCGCGCTGCCGAAGGAAGATATCGAGCGGATGGTCAAGGAAGCCGAAGAGCACGCAGCTGAGGACAAGCAGCGTCGTGAGGAGACCGAGGCCCGCAACACCGCCGAAGGACTCGTCTATTCCACCGAGAAGTTCCTCGCCGACAACGACGAGAAGATCCCGGCAGAGACCAAGGCCGAGGTCAAGGAAGCCAACGACTCGCTCAAGGCTGCGTTGAAGGACGAGTACGCAACGGCCGACGACATCACCACCAAGAGCGCGAAGGTGTCGGAGGTGTCCCAAAAGATGGGCGCAGCGATGTACGCCGCAAGCCAGTCCGAAGGTGATTCGACCCCTGGTGACAGTGGTGCACCCGCCGACGGGGCAGCCGCCGCTGACGACGACGTCGTAGACGCCGAAGTTGTCGACGACGAGGCTTCAAGCGACACGGACACCAAGTGACCGACGCCCGTTCCGGAGCGTCCTCTGACCAAGAGGGCGCTCCGGCGGAGCCGGTCGTCATTCGTGACAAGCGGCGTTTCGACCCGGTGACGGGGGAGGTCCGCAATCCCCAGATGCCGCGTCAGCAGCAACAACAAGGAGATGCAGTGAACTCTGACAACACTCCAGAGAATCCAGACGCTCAAGACCAGAACGACTCAGTAGAGAACGCAGGCAGCGACAGCGGTTTCGCCAGCGGCGTCGGCAACGACCTGCCCGGTGGCCAGCAACAGTCGTCCCCGGTCGAGGCCTCGCATAAGGACGCTGCAGGCGAGTCGCTCGAAGACGAGCTCGCTCGCGTGGCCGCCGCTGGCGAGCAGCACCCCGACACGGTGTTGGCTCGCGAACGCCTGGAAGATGTGCGCCGGGTTCAGGCCGAGTACGTCAACTACAAGCGCCGCGTCGATCGTGACCGCGAGGTGCAGCGCGACCTGCACACCAGCTCGATGATCGAATCCCTTCTGCCCGTGCTCGACGATTTCCACCTCACGCGTGAGCACGGAGATCTCCAGGGCACGCCGTTCGAGAAGATCGCCGACAAATTGGAGTCGACGCTCGGTAAGTACGGTGTCGAGCGCTTTGGCGCGGCAGGAGAAGCGTTCGACCCGACGCGACACGAGGCTCTGATGAACGTCGAGGCGGACCTGCCTGAAGATGTCAGAGTTACAACAGTCGTACAGGTGATGCAGCCCGGATACCGGATCGGCGAGCGCATCGTCCGGCCGGCCCGGGTAGCAGTCGCCGATCCGAAGTAAGCGCAGCCCCGCGTCGAGCGGCGGGCTCTCCCTCCAGTGGTTGGCATATATTGCCGCCACCGGGCACGGATCCCGCCGCTCGTCACAGCGACCATGAAAGGAGAATGCTGAGAATGGCAAGTCAGGACTGGCTCGACAAGGACTTCTACGCGATTCTCGGAGTCTCCAAGGACGCCTCGGACGCCGAGATCAAAAAGGCGTACCGCAAACTCGCACGCACGTGGCACCCCGACCAGAACCCGGGGGACGTGGCCGCAGAGCAGAAGTTCAAAGACATCGGCGAGGCCAACTCGGTACTCTCCGACACTGAACGCCGCAAGGAGTACGACCAACTGCGACAGATGGTCGGCGGCGGGGCGCGCTTTCAGGCGGGAGGCCCCGGTGGCATGCCCGGCGGCGGCGCAGGTGGCTTCGAGGATCTTTTCTCCCAGTTCGGCGGTGCCGGTGGCGGTGGTGGCGGCCAGCGCTACTCCTCGGGCGGCTCCAATCAGCAGTTCAACCTCGATGACATCCTCGGCCGCTTCGGTGGCGGAGGCGGTGGTTCGCCGTTCGGCGGAGCAGGCGGTTACTCGGGCGGCGGTTACAACGCCCCGCCCAGCAAGGGCGCCGACCTGGAAGCCAAGACCTCCCTCCCGTTCCGTTCCGCAGTGGAGGGTCAGACCGTCTCCCTGCAGGCTGCCGATGGCAGCACCGTGAAGGCGAAGATCCCCGCCGGCGTGAAGGACGGGCAGACCATCCGTGTCCGCGGTAAAGGTCAGCGTGGTGAAGCCGGCCCCGGTGACTTGTTGCTGCGCGTCAGCGTGCAGGCGCACCCGGTCTACGGTCGGGACGGCAACAATCTCACGGTCGACGTACCCGTCACCTTCGCTGAAGCAGCCCTCGGCGCAACGATCGCGGTGCCGACGATGGACGGCTCGCAGGTCAAAGTCAAGGTCGCTGCGGGTACTCCGTCAGGTCGGAAGCTGCGCCTGAAGGGTCGCGGCGTCGCGACTGCGTCGGCTACCGGTGACCTGATCGCGACGATCGAGGTCATTGTGCCGACCCAACTCACCGACGAGATCCGAGCCGCCGTCGAGACGCTCGCCCAGCACACCGAAGGCGACCCGCGTGCTGAACTGTTCGCGAAAGCTCGCGGGTAACCGTCATGGCATCCTCCCGCCCGGGCGACGACGTCCCGGTGTACGTCATCTCGGTAGCAGCCGAGTTGGCAGGGATGCACGCGCAGACGCTGCGCCAGTACGACCGGCTCGGCCTGGTCATCCCCTCCCGCACCGGCGGTGGGGGCCGGCGTTATTCCGGTCGTGACGTGCAGATGTTGCGCGAGGTGCAGCGGTTGTCCCAGGAGGAGGGCGTCAGCCTGGCTGGCATCTCTCGCATTCTGGAACTGCAGCGCGAAGTCGAGTCGTTGCAGTCCCAGGTCGGTCAGTTGACCAATGCGCTCAACCAGGCCCACTCGGTCGCCCAATCTCGGGTTTTCGCAGCCGGTCCGGACGGGCAGATCGTCGCGCTACGGCCAGGTCAGCGAGCCGACCGACCCCGCACGAGCACCTCGCTCGTCATCTGGGGCCAGCGCGTCTGACGTTCCGGCTGACTACGTTTTGGTCGCCGGCGACCAAAACGAGGTCCTGAAACCCCTGATCCGGCTGCGTTCGGGTGGCCAGCGATGCAAACGCGTGGGCGCAGGGTGCGTGGGCGGGCGAGGCCGATAACCGACTCTGTCTGTGATGGGATCAGAGCGTGGCAGACGTCGTGGTCCTCGGATCGCTCAATATCGATCTCGTTGCTACGGTCGAACGGCTCCCGACGCCCGGCGAGACGCTGACCGCCAGACACTTCGCTCGTAGGCCTGGCGGCAAGGGCGCTAACCAGGCCGCCGCTGCAGCGCGTGCTGGCGCCACCACCCGGCTCATCGGCTGCGTGGGATCAGGAGATGGTCAGTCGTATCGGGAACTGCTCCACGCACGGGGAGTCGATATTTCCAGCGTGCGCTACGTGCCCGACATCGCGACGGGTCACGCGCTGATCGTGGTCGACGATTTCGGCGAGAACACGATCGTGGTTGCACCCGGAGCCAATACAGAAGTCGGCGAACACGAGATCGGCGCGCTCGACCTTCGCGCGGGTGACGTGCTCGTACTGCAACAGGAGATACCTGCTGAAGCCGTCCGCGCAGCAGCCCGTGCGGGTCGCGACGTCGGCTGCACCGTGTTGCTCAACCCCTCGCCATGGCGCGGCCAGGACACGGAACTGTTCGGTGATTGCGACGCGCTGATCGTCAACGCCGGGGAGGCCGAGCAGTTGCGGGCCGCTGGGTACGACGTATCGCAGGCGGTTGTGACCTCTGGTGGCCAAGGAGCCCGATGGGGTGACCTGCAGGCCCCGGGCCAGGCAGTGACAGCAGTCGATACCACCGGTGCCGGTGATGCGTTCACGGGCACGCTCGCAGCCGCCCTCGCCGCCGGAGCGGATGGACGCACTGCCCTGGAACAGGCCGTCCGTGCAGGGTCGCAGGCGGTGCTCCACGAGGGAGCGCAACCGTGGTCTTTCTGATCGCGTGGATCGCCGCCCGGCGACGGATCGTCATAGCGACGGTGCTGGTC
>JBBPZD010000212.1:0-8256 GCA_038199265.1 Actinomycetales bacterium
AACTACCGCCGGTTCTTCGAGGTCGACGGATTGATCGCGGTGCGTGTCGAGGTACCCGAGGTATTCGACGCAACTCACGAGCTGTTGCTCGACCTGCACCGTCGAGGTTTGATCGACGGGTTCCGGATCGATCACCCCGATGGTCTGGCCGACCCGGCCGGTTATCTGGAGCGTCTGACGGATGCGTGCGCTTCCGGGACACCGATCTGGGTCGAGAAGATCCTGGAAGGGCCTGAACGGTTGCCGCGCAACTGGAAATGCGCGGGGACCACCGGGTACGACGCACTGCGAGTGCTGCAGGCGGCGCTCACCGATCCCGCCTCGGCGCACGTCATCGAACAGGAATGGGCCGCCACCGGCGGCGACGCGGACTTCGAGGAGGAAGTGCTCGCGGCCAAACGTCAGGTCGTCGACCAGTCGCTGGCCCCCGAGGTGGAGCGGTTGACGCGTCGGGCGCGTGAGGCACTGCCCGACCTGGACGGTGAGCAACTACGCGAGGCAATCGTCGAACTGTTGGTGGCCGGCGAGGTGTATCGCGCCTACGTTCGGCCCGATCACCGGATGAGTCACACTGCTCGGGTGCGCCTGGCAGAGGCCTTCGGTCGAGCGATGGAGGCCCGCCCTGATCTGTCGGCGACGCTCGAGGCGCTGTTGCCACTGACGATCTTGGCCGACGACGACGATTCGGCCACTGATTTCGCGGTGCGCCTGCAGCAGACCTGGGGTCCGGTGATGGCCAAGGGCATCGAGGACACCACGTTCTACCGCTGGCACCGGTTGATCGCGCTCAACGAGGTCGGCAGCGACCCGACGGTGTTGCGGGATGCATCACCGGCGATCCTGCACGACTGGGCGCTGTGGCAGCAGGAGCACTGGCCGCGCACGATGACCGGGCTCTCGACGCACGACACCAAACGCAGCGAGGACGTCCGGGCGCGCATCCTGGCGGTTGCTGGTGATCCGCTGGCCTGGGCTGAGTTGTCACGCATCGCGCGGGAACTTGCAACTGCAGCGGACGTCGACCTGCCGACCGCGCATCTGGTGTGGCAGACCCTGCTCGGTGTCGGCGAGATCGACGACGACCGGTTGTCCGGGTACCTGCAGAAGGCGCTGCGCGAGGCCAAGGAACACACTGCGTGGGTCGACGGTGACGAGGAGTACGAGCGGCGGGTCATCGACTTCGCCATCGAGGCGATGCGCAGCGGCCCTCTGCACGCCGCGATCGAGCGCGCCCTGTCCGACAACGAGAACGCAGTGCGCGCCCTCACCCTCGGTGCGAAGTTGATCCAGCTGACGCTCCCGGGAGTGCCTGACACCTACCAGGGATGTGAATTTACCGATCTGTCTCTGGTCGACCCGGACAACAGAAGGCCAGTTGATTTCGCAGGTCGAGCAGCTGTAATGGCAGCCGGCGAGGTGAACGGACTGGGTGATGAAAAACTCCGCCTGGAGGCAACCGTTCTTGCCGCGCGGCGGCGTGAAACATCGGCGTTCGGCACCGATGCGTCCTACACCCCGGTCACATCCGAGAGCGAACACGTTGTCGGTTTCGTGCGTGCCTACGCGCCAGGTTTCGTGTCCGGTGTCTTCAACCGAGGACCCCGCGCGACGTTCGCGACTCTCGTGCTGCGTGCACCGGCCCGGTGGGAGCAGGGCGGTGGTTTCACCGATGAGACGGTGACGTTGGAATCGGGCAGCTGGACTGACCTGCTGAGCGGGCGGTCTTTCGAAATCGACGAACAGATCGGTGCGGCAGAGCTTTTCGCGACAGCCCCGGTGCTCTTCATGGAAAAGGTGGGCTGATGCGGGGGTTCGAGGTCTGGGCGCCGGACGCCGAGCGGGTGGAGTTGCTCCTTCGCGATAGTGGTGCAGATACGGACGAGACGCTGTCGATGACGCGTCATGGTGATCACTGGTTCGCCGACCGCTTGGCCCACGCCGGGCAGCAGTACTCCTACCGGATCGATGGCAGGGGCCCGTTTCCCGATCCACGGTCGATGTATCAACCGGACGGGCCGAACGGAGCCTCCGAAGTCGTCGACCCGCAGGCGTTCTCGTGGACCGACTGTCAGTGGTACGGCACCCCGTTGGAGCGGGCGGTCGTCTACGAGCTGCACATCGGCACCTTCACGCAAGACGGGACGCTGGACTCGGCAATAGAGCGACTGGACCATTTGGTCGACCTTGGGGTGACCATTGTGGAGTTGATGCCAGTGGCTGCTTTCCCAGGGGATCGGGGCTGGGGTTACGACGGTGTCGACCTCTACGCGGTGCATGCCGTCTACGGTGGACCGCAGGCCCTTGCCCGGTTCGTCGACGCTGCACATGTCCGGGGCCTGGGCGTCTGTCTCGACGTGGTCTACAACCACCTCGGCCCCAGTGGTAACTACCTGGCTGAGTTCGGCCCATACTTCACCGACAAGCACCACACGCCGTGGGGTTCCGCGGTGAACCTGGACGCGCCGGGCAGCAACGAGGTGCGCCGATTCGTCATCGACAACGCGCTGATGTGGTTCCGTGACTTCCACCTCGACGCCTTGCGCCTGGACGCGGTTCATGCCCTGGTCGACGAACGCGCCGTTCACCTGCTCGAGCAACTCGAGATCGAAACCGAAGCGCTCGCCAGCGAACTGGGACGGCCCCTCACCTTGATAGCCGAGTCGGACCGCAACGATCCTGCGACTGTGACTGCGCGAGCAGCCGGCGGTGCCGGCGGGTTGGGCCTCGGCGGTCAATGGGCCGATGACGTGCACCACACGCTGCATTCGCTGCTCACCGGTGAGACGCAGGGCTACTACCGTGACTTCGCGGCGCCCGGCGTCTTCGCGAAGGTCGCCAGGACCCCGTTCTTCCACGACGGCACCTGGTCGACTTTCCGTGGCCGCGACCACGGCCGGCCGGTCATCCCCGCCCTCACCCCAGGGTGGAAGTTCGTCGCCTCGTTGCAGACTCATGACCAGATCGGCAACCGTGCGACGGGGGACCGGCTGTCGCATCTCATCTCGCGTGACAGATTGGCACTTGGCGCCACACTGTTGCTTACGTTGCCGTACACGCCGATGCTCTTCATGGGTGAGGAATGGGGTGCCTCGTCCAAGTGGGCCTACTTCACCGATCACCAGGAGCCGGAGCTCGCTGCGGCAGTCTCCAAGGGCCGTCACGATGAATTCGCGGGACATGGGTGGGGTGACGACGTGCCCGACCCGCAAGAGGCATCGACCGCTGCAGACTCCACGTTGCGTTGGGACGAGGTCACCGACCCTGAGCATGCTCGGCTGCTCGCCTGGTACCGCAACCTGATCCGACTCCGCCGCGAGGTTTCAGACCTGTCCGACCCAGCCCTCGGTGTCACCGAGGTGCAGCGGGACGGCGACGTCCTCACCTATGCCCGCGGCGCCTGCACGGTGGTCGTCAACCTCTCAGGTGAGCGGATCGCGCGCCCGGTCTCGGGTGACCCTGAAGTGCTTGCTGCGTGGGGTGCGACAGTGGAGGACGGTTCGATCGGTATCGATCCGGACGGATCGATCGTCTACCGCCCTCGGGTGTAGGAGTGAGAAACGTGCCCAACGACGACAATCGACCACCTCGGCGGCCTGCTCTGCGAACTCTGGCTCAGCTGGAAGGGCTCGGTGGCTCGAGTGATCCCGCCATGCTCGCCGAAGCAGCGCATGAGACGGCGGCCGTACTCGTCGGCACCGGTCGCGCGTCGCAGGACCCCGCGGTCACCGCACGTCTGGTGAATCTCGTCGATGAGTTGGGGATCGCGACGCTCGCCGAGTTGTGGGCGGATCGACCGGCGACCAGCCTGCCCGGGGCTCTATGGCGGCTGTACACGTTGCGGGAGTGGGTGCGCCGCGATCCTGTCGGTGCGGCACGCGACTATGACGCAGGGCGCATCAGCGCGGAGGTGGCCCACGTCATTGCCGGGTCCGCAGAGCCGCCTACACCACAGGCCATCCAGTCGCTCGTCGATGAGATCCTGACGGGCGTCTTCGAAGACGACTTCGCGGTCGCTCTCGAGCGGGCGTCCGCATTCTGCCGAGTCGTCTCGGTGGGCAGGGCCCACCTGCTCGACGACGAGGACCGGGACATCGCCACGCAGGCCGCCCGAGCCGCTGCCCTGCTCACTACCGCGAACGATCTTTCCCGCTGCGCCGCACTCTGGCGCCTCGGCAAACTCGACTGAAGCGGCCCGGGTGGAGGTCAGTTCGTCTTGATGGTGGACGGGTCGCCGGGTCGCTCCAGGTGGACGATCTGCGGCGGCAGGCCCCACTCATCCAGGCCCATCCGGGAAAGCGGCGCAAGACCCTCCATCGTCGGATGTTCGCCGTCCATGATGTCGGGGTCGAGCGAGAATGCGGTGACCCGGCCGATGATCAGTGTCGAGTTGCCCAGCTGAAGCGCTGAGTGCAGTACGCACTCAATAGCGGCAGGGGAGTCGGCCACCCGCTGGGGGCTCACGGTGTCGCTGGCCTCCATCGCGATACCGAGCATCGCGGCTTCGTCCTGGCTGTCGTCGAAGCCGGCTGAACTGTTGTTGACCGCCTCCATCATCGAGCGGGTCGCAGTGTTGACCACGAACTCGCGGGTCTCCCGCACGTTGCGCACGGTGTCCTTCTCACCCACAGAGGAGAACGCGACCATCGGTGGGTCTACGCACACGACCGTAAAGAATGAGTGAGGGGCCAGGTTGCCCACCCCGTCGTGCGAGATCGTCGACACCCACGCGATGGGGCGCGGTACGACGAGGGAGTTCAGCAGGGGGTAGGGCTCGACGCCGTCATCGCCTGGGCGCAGGATCTTTCGCATCAGACCAAGGTAAGCGCCGCCTCGATGCGCCGAATCAGCGCCCAGGCTGTGCGCTTTCGCACCCGTCGTTCAATTGCAGGTACCCGGGGCAGGAACAACCTGGGCAGGTAAGAGGTTAGGGTGAATGTGCGTCGGACCGCGGCAGCCCCGGGTTCCACATAAAGCCGCTACGAGCGGCCTTGCGCCGTGAGGCGCTCCCGGTCCGGCGCACCTACGTCGAATACGTCTACGCCACGTCACCGCGGCATCGGGCTCAGTCGCGGTGGTTGGTCGTCTTCAGCTTGACCTTGTGCTCTCCGTCGCAGGACTTCTCGTGATCTTTGGCGTCGGAGCGGGCCTTGTCCCGCGATCGGCGCGCGCGTCCGCGCCAACCGCAACTTTTGCACGACCCGTACGTGAAGCTGCCCTCATCCTTAGTCGATTCCTCGACGACCGGGGTGGGCTCCTTCTCATCGGCCTTGGACTTGTTCTTGTCTTTCTTCCTGTCCTTGGCCATGCCGACATTGTGCACTGATCATTGCGCTGGGCTACCCGAAGCGGCCGGAGATGTAGTCCTCCGTCGATCGCTCGGCGGGGTTGTTGAAGATCTTCTGGGTGTCGTTCATCTCGATCAGGTGCCCAGGCTTGCCAGTGGCTGCCAGATTGAAGAAGGCCGTCTTGTCCGACACGCGGGAGGCCTGCTGCATGTTGTGGGTGACGATGACGATCGTGAACTGGTCTTTCAGCTCGGTCACCAGGTCCTCGATGGCCAAGGTCGAGATCGGGTCGAGGGCAGAGCATGGTTCGTCCATCAACAGCACCTGCGGCTCCACTGCAATCGCGCGCGCGATGCACAGTCGCTGCTGCTGCCCGCCGGACAGACCGGCGCCCGGTTTGCCCAGGCGGTCCTTGACCTCGTTCCAGAGGTTCGCACCGCGCAGCGACTGCTCGACCTTCTCCTCCAGCACCTTCTTGCCCTTGATCCCGTTCAGCCGCAGGCCGGCAGTGACGTTGTCGCGGATGGACATGGTGGGGAAGGGGTTCGGGCGCTGGAAGACCATGCCCACGGTCCGGCGGACCCCGACCGCGTCGACTCCGGGTGCGTAGAGGTCGACATCGTCCAGCAGTACCTTGCCCTCGACGTGACCACCAGGGGTCACCTCGTGCATCCGGTTCAGGGTCCGCAGGAAGGTCGACTTACCGCAGCCCGACGGTCCGATGAATGCCGTCACAGATCGTGGCTCGATGACCATCGAGACGTCTTCGACTGCCTTGAAGTCGCCGTAGTAGACGCTCAGGTCCTGAACGTCGATTCGCTTGCCCATGAGTTCTCGTTATCGCTTTCGGGGTTGGAGTTGATCAGCTCTTGACCTGCGTGAGGCGCCCGAGCAGGCGGCCTAACAGGTTGATGGCCAGCACGATGATGATGAGTGTCAGAGCCGCACCCCAGACCCGGTCGGCAGAGACCTGGATGCCTGCCATGTTGTCGGACTGGCCGTAGATCAGGGTCGGCAGCGACGCGATGCCGCCGCTGGAGAACGGGCTGTACTTCAGGTACTGGAAGTACGCCGTGAGGAACAACCACGGCGCTGTTTCACCGAGCACCCGGGCCAGGCCCAGCAGCGCACCAGTGATGATTCCCGACACGCTCGTCGGCAGCACCACGCGCAAGATGGTCTTCCATTTCGGCACCCCGAGCGCGTACGAGGCTTCGCGCAGATCGTTCGGTACGAGCTTGAGCATCTCCTCGGTCGAGCGGGTGACCACCGGGATCATCAGCATCGTCAGGGCCAGGGACACGCAGAAGGGGATCAGGCGCTGCTGGAAGGTGGTCACCCAGACTGCGAATACGAACAGTGCCGCGACGATCGAGGGGATGCCGCTCAGGATGTCGACCATGAAGCTGACGACCCTGGCTGTACGCCGGTTGGAGGTGCTGCCGGAACGGCCGTATTCCACCAGGTAGATCGCGGTGAAGATCGCGATAGGGATCGCTATGAGCGCGGTGATCAGGCCGATCTCCAAGGTGCCGACGATGGCGTGCCGAGCGCCACGGATGTTGGTGTCGCCGATCGGCAGCGCGCCTGACTGGTCCTTGAGCCACCAGGTCGTCGAGGCGATCGAGTGGGCGCCCTTGGAAATCACCTCCCAGAGAATCCAGACGAGCGGAATCAGGGCGACGATGAAAGCCAGCCAGATCAACACCGTGGCCACATTGTTCTTGAAGGCGCGGCCACTGGAGCGGCCCGCCTGCAGCGGCGGCTCGGACTGTGCGGCGCGGGCCGGTAAGCCCTTGGCGCCGGACGCGGCGCTGACGGTGCTCATTCGGAAAACTCCTTGCGGCGCTCGATGATGACGCGGGCGATGGCGTTGACCACGAAAGTCAACAGGAACAGAACGAGACCGGCGGCGATCAACGCGCCCATCGCGTTGGGGTCGTTCTGGTCGTTGGGGGCGTCACTGGCGATCTGCGAGGCGAACGTCGCGCCACCGTTGAACAGCGACCAGGTCCAGGTGGGTGTACCTGGTAGCGCGGTCAGGATCAGCAACACGGCGACCGTCTCACCGAGTGCGCGACCGAGGCCGAGCATCGAGGCACTGATGACGCCCGGACGACCGAAAGGCAGTACCGAGACCCGGATCATTTCCCAGCGCGTCGCACCGAGAGCGAGCGCGCCTTCCTTGTGTTGCATCGGCGTCTGCGCGAAGACCTCGCGGGACAGCGCGGTGATGATCGGCAGAATCATGATCGCTAGGACGACGCCGACCATCAGGATCGTCGCGCCGCCGGTCACGCTGGGGACGGATTTGAACAGTGGGATCCAACCGAGAACAGAATTGAGGGCTTCCTGTACGGGCACGAACTTCGGCGCCACGATGTAGGCGCCCCATAGGCCGAAGACGATCGAGGGCACCGCAGCCAGCAGGTCGATGAGGGCCGCGCCGATGCGGGAGAACCACGGCGGCGCGTAGTGGGTCAGGAAGAGCGCGATGCCGACCGCGAACGGGACGGCGAGCACCAGAGCCACCAACGATGACATCACCGTCGTCCAGAGCAGCTGCGCGATTCCGAACCGCAGCTGAGCGGTATTCCACTCGCGTGAGGTCAGGAAGTTGACGTTGTCCTTTCCGATCGCAGGGATGGCCTGGAACAGCAGAAAGATCGCCACCAGCGACACGATGGCGACGACGAGTAGGCCTGCACCCTTGGCGAGCCCGCCGAATACGCGATCTCCCAGAGTCCCGGCAGGTGACCCGATACCGGGGTCATCAGACGGATCCGACAGATCTTCGCCGACGGAGACCCCGGTGATCGATGACATGAATTCCTCAACAGCCAATGGTGCGGATGGGCAGGTGCGAGTAAGCAGAATTGGGCGTTGGGGGGGCCAGGCGGCCCGCGACCCCCCGCGGGGTGAGGGAAACGGGGGTGTAGCCGGGGCGCGCGGGGTGGGTGGCGGGGGCGGC
>JBBPZD010000213.1:0-14715 GCA_038199265.1 Actinomycetales bacterium
CGCCGTGCATTTTCGCAGGATCATCGCGGCCCAAGAGGGCATCAGCCGCGCCGATCGCGAGTTGCACGACGCAGTGGGGGCGGCACGCGATGCGGGCGACTCTTGGTTGAGCATTGGGATAGCTCTCGGGGTGACTAAGCAAGCCGCGCAGAAGCGCTTCGGCCGCTGATGTGTCTCGCGCTAAGCGGCGCGTCGATTGGGGATCAGTAAGCGTCGCCGCCTCGTAGGAACAACATCGCCCGACCGTGGTGGTGTCACCGGTGATACCTTCAATGGATGCCAATGACTTTGCGACTTTCTGATGCTGAAGCCGATGCACTACGCCGTCGGGCCGAACGCGAGTCCCGTTCGATGCAGGATGTCGCTCGTCAGGCGGTGCGCGAATACGTGGAAAACCACAGCCGTTCGGAACTGCTGGGCCAAGTACTCGACGAGGAACTCCCGCGGTACGCCGAGGCGCTGGAGCGGCTTGGGCAGTGATCTATCTGACCTTGACTGAACTCATGTACGTGGCCGAGCGGACGTTGGGCGGCCAGGTTGGGGTCCGGGATCACGGTCTGCTGCAGTCGGCATTGGCTCGGCCGGAGGCCACGGTGTTCGGGACCGACGCCTATCCCGATCTCGACCAGAAGGCTGCTGCGCTGCTGCATTCGCTGGCTCGCAACCATGCTTTGGTCGATGGGAACAAGCGCCTCGCGCTGGCCGCAACGATCGCTTTTCTAGGAATCAACGGTCGCAGGCTGACGCTGACCAACGATGAGGCGTACGACCTAGTGATGAGCATCGCGGCCGGCGAACTCGAGGACATCGCCGAAATCGCTGAGCGGATCAAGGCTGGGAGCCGACCTCGCTAGTGCACCGACGCGGAGGGTGGCCCAGGGCCGGTCGTTTCCCAGGGCGTAGGTAGTGCGCAAGGTCCGCGAGGCGGCTGGGAGACTGGACTAATGACGGATGCGGTCGTGGTCGGGGCGGGGCAGAACGGGTTGGCGGCGGCGGTGACGTTGGCACGGGCCGGGCTTCGCGTAGACCTGATCGAGCGCAACGACTGGATCGGTGGGGGAGCGGCCACCCGCGACCTCACTATCCCCGGGTTCCACCACGACGTTGCCTCTGCGGTGCATCCGATGGCGCTCGCCTCCCCGTTCTTCAAAGCCTTCGAAATCGAAAAGCGGATCGATCTAAAAGTCCCCGAGATCTCGTTCGGGCATCCGCTCCCGAACGGTCGCAGCGGCGTCGTCTACCGCGACCTCGACCGCACCGCCGGCAACCTCGGCCGGGACGGCTCCGCTTACCGAAGCCTGTTCAAACCGTTGGTCGAGCGGGTGCAACAGCTCACCGAGTTCACCGGCGAACCGTTGCTCAACGTGCCGCGCTACCCGGTCACCACAGTCGCCTACGGGCTGCGCACTCTCGAACAGGGCTCTCCCGCATGGCGACTGAGGTTCAAGGAAGAAGTGGCTCCAGCACTCCTGACCGGAGCCGCCGCGCACACCATCGGCGCCCACCCCCGCCTCGCGATGGCCGGCGCCGGACTGGTGCTCGGCACGCACGCGCACGCCGCCGGGTGGCCGGTGCCGATCGGCGGCTCGCAGGCGATCAGCGATGCGCTCGCCGCAGACTTTGAAGCGCACGGCGGCCGCATCATCACCGGTCGCGAGGTGACGTCGATACAAGAACTCAGCGGCTATGACACCGTCGTCCTCGACATCTCCACCCGTGCGCTCGCAGCCATCGCGGGTGACCAGTTGCCAAGCCGATACCTGCGCGCGCTCAAGCGGTTCAAGCACGGGAACGGCGTCGCGAAAATGGACCTCGCGCTCGACGGGCCCGTGCCGTGGACCGACGCCGAACTACGCCGCACCCCCACTCTGCACCTGGGCGGCACCCGCGAACAGATCGCAGCAGCTGAGCACGAGGTCGGAAAAGGCCGCCTGCCCGACCGCCCATACGTGCTGCTCGTGCAACCCAGCGTCATCGACCCGACCCGCGCGCCCGAGGGCAAGGCGACCCTGTGGGCCTACACCCACGTGCCCTACGACTGCCCTGTCGACCGCACCGAGGTGATGATCGACATGGTCGAAGAGCACGCGCCAGGTTTCCGCGATCTGATCCTCGCCCGGTGCGGCACACCCGCGAACCGGCTCAAAGAGATCAGCCCCAACTTCACCGGCGGCGATTTCGCCACGGGGGCAGTCACGCTCGCCCAGATGCTCAAGCGACCTGTCGTGTCGAGAACCCCTTGGCGCACGCCGCTGCCCGGGGTCTACCTCGGCAGCTCGGCCACCTCGCCCGGCCCGTCCGTACACGGCCTCGGCGGCTGGTACGCCGCCCGTACCGCACTACGCGACCGCTATGACCTCGACGAGCCGGATCTGGGACGGCCTTGATCCGAGGGCCACAGTTCGTAGTGTGGGGCAATGCTTGAAACACGGGGGTTGGTGCGTCGCTTCGGCGACCGGGTAGCAGTCGACGAGGTCGACCTGAGCGTTCCGGACGGTGAACTCGTCGGGTTCGTCGGCGGCAACGGGGCTGGCAAGACCACAACCATGCGAATGATCATGGGGGTACTCGCGAACGACGACGGCGAGATCCGCTGGGACGACGCGCCGGTCACCCCCGCCGACCGTCGATCGTTCGGCTACATGCCCGAGGAGCGCGGGCTCTACCCCAAGCAGCCCGTGCTCGGCCAGCTGATCTACCTGGGCCGGCTGCAGGGACTGTCCCAGCAGGAGGCGACCGAATCGGGCACCGCGTTGCTCGAAAGATTCGACCTCGCCGACCGCGCCAAGGACAAGCTCGAGTCACTCTCGCTCGGCAACCAGCAACGCGTCCAGATTGCGGCCGCCGTCATCGCGAAACCGCGCCTGCTGGTCCTCGACGAACCGTTCTCCGGCCTCGACCCGACGGCCGTCGACAGCATGGCCGACCTCCTGCGCGAGCACACCGCCCGCGGTGTCGGGGTGCTCTTCTCCTCTCACCAGCTTGAACTCGTCGAGCGGCTCTGCGACCGGCTGATCGTGCTGTCTCACGGCAAGGTCGTCGCCTCCGGCACTGCCGAAGAATTGCGTCGGATGGGAACGGCGCGGCATCGGCTCACCACTGACGGTGACGTCAGCTGGGTGAGCGGCCTCGATTGGCTGCAGGTCGACAACACCGAAGACCGCACCGCGATCGTCCGGTTCGACGGCCCGGACGACGCCGACCGCTTGCTGCGCGAAGCGCTCGACCGTGGTCGGGTCCATGAACTGACCGAGCTGGTGCCCACCGTTGCTGAAATCTTCCGAGAGGTGACCCGATGAGCACCGACGCCGCGTCAAGCACCCGGCCCGATCGTGCCTGGCTGCTGGTCGCCCGCCGCGAGATCGCCGTGAAACTGCACGATCGGAACTTCCTCATCTCAACGGGCGTCCTCATCGTGATACTTATCGCCGTCCTCGGCGTGCAGGCCTTGCTGGCTGGGCGCACCTCGAGCACGACGGTCGCTGTCGCGTCACCCGCCGCGACCCAGGTGGTCGTCCAGGCCGACGGCACAGCGAAAGCCGCCGGCAGCGACGTCGCGTTCAAGGTCAAGAGCTACCCCACGGATGCCGCTGTGCGAACCGCGGTGACAGCTGAGAAGCAGTCTGTCGGACTGGTCCGCTCCGGCGATGGCTGGCGACTGATCGGCGGATCCGACCGCAGCGCGATCGTCACGACGTACGTCGGTGCCGCTGCCGCACAAGATGTCGTGCGCCGTAACGCCACTGCCGCGGGAACCAGCCTCGCCGTTTTGAGTAAGGGCTCGCAGGTGAAATACGACCTGCTCAACCCCTCCGCGCAGGACCGCAAAGGACAGGCTCGCATCGGAGCCTTCGTCTTCGGGTTCCTCTTCTACCTCGCCTCGTTGCTTCTCGGCATCGCTATCGCCAACAGCGTCGTCGAAGAGAAACAGAACCGGGTCGTCGAGATCCTGGCTGCCGCCATCCCCATCCGACAGCTGCTGATCGGAAAGGTCATCGGCAACACGGTGATCGCCGTCGGGCAGGTGGCGCTGCTCAGTGCGCTGGGAGCAGTCGGGTTGATCGCCACCGGCAACACCTCGCTGCTCAGCGATATCGCCCCAGGAGCACTCTGGTTCCTGGTCTTCTTCCTCGTCGGCTTCGTCACTCTGGCGTGCCTGTGGGCCGTCGTCGGCGCGCTGGCAACCCGGTCCGAGGACATCCAGGCCAGTTCGATGCCGGTCACCGCCCTGGTGATGGGCATCTTCTTCGTCGGCATCATCGCAACCGGCACGGTCGCGATGATTGCCTCCTACGTGCCGCTTGTCTCCACCATCGCGATGCCCGTCCGAGTCGTCGCAGGAGAAGCCACCTGGTGGCAGGCGCTGCTGTCGTTGCTGATCTCAGTGGTTGCGGCGTACGGAGTTATCCGGGTTGCCGAGCGGATGTACCGCGGCGCGCTGCTGCAGACCGGCAGCCGCTCCACCTACCGCCAGGCGCTCGCCGGCCTCGGGTCGACCCGCTCAAAGAGTTAGCAGCACGGCCTCGCGGCTCAGGTCCCATTCGCCGGGTCGCACGCCGGTGCGTTGCTCGAACAGATCGAAGAGGGCGTCCTCATCGAGCCCGGTCAGGCCGTCTTCCTCGAGCACCGGGTTGCCGATCTCCTTCACGACCTCTCCGGCGAAATGCACCAGCTGCCGTTGCACCCCGGGCGCCAGCACCGACCAGCCGTAGACATCGGAGACACCACCGAACAAGGCCGCCACGACCTCAGTGCGAAGCGTGTCGTGCAGTTGTTCTTCCATGCCGATGAACTCCGGGCCGGCGATCAACGTGGTGCCGCCCTCCCCTTCGACCGCGGCGATGCCCTGGAACTCGGCGCTCATCGCCTCTTCCAGAACGAGCGACCGACCAGTCCGGGTGAGCGACGCGGTCTGCAAACCGTCGATGCTGCGACCCGGCACGTGCACCAGGTAGATGTTGTAGCTCACGAGCGCTCGATTCATTAGGGACTAGGCCGGCGCTCAAGCTACGTGGAGAATCCGTCTTCAGAAAAGTGGCAAGCCACTTCACCACGTGAGGCCACCTTGCAGCACGCTCTGCCCGTGCGCGGGGTTGCCGTTGTACGCCTGGGCTGACACGTCAACCAGGTGGTAATCGGTCACGCTGAGCCCCGGCGGTACTGGCAGGTCGGCGACGCCGGTGCGCGGCAGAGTGCCGATCGAGACCATCTTGTCGGCCTGCGGGTCGTACAACCACACCTGGTAGTACCCACGCTGTAACGGCAGATTGAACGCCCGGATCGAGACCGAAGTCCCGGCCGCGGTGTCGTGCACTGTCGCGTTCCCACGCACCCCCGTCGGCCCGCCCGGCATCGCGATCAAGGACGCGCTCGCAGCGACCTGGGGCGCCGTTGCGTCACCGTCTCGCCCGACGAGGTATCCGCCGGTCACTCCCGCTGCTGCAATGAGTGCTGCCGCAGCGGCCAGCCCGACGGTGCGGGTCCAGAGCCGTCGACGAGTTGGCAACGCCCGTGCGCGCAGAGATCCATCCGATGGATCGCGAACGTCGGGCGGCGTGAGTTCCGAGCCCAATTCGGCCAGGATCCCGTCCCACACGGATTCGGAGGGGGTCGGCAACGGTGCATCATCGGGCGCACCGTTGTCGCGACCGAGTGCCACAGTTTGCCGGAGCGTGGTGAGCTCGCTCTGGCAGGCCGCACAACTGTCGATGTGCTGCTCGAGGCCGGTGTCGGGGTTCTCGCCCAACGCGAGCAGGCTCAGCGTCTCCCAGCGCGCAGAGTCCTCGCGGGGGTCGTGACGGTGCGAAGAGTCAGACACGGGCACCGTCCTCCTCCCAACGACGTCGTAACCGCAGTAACCCACGGCGCACATGACTTTTGACGGTGCCCACGGGCAACCCGGTCGCGGAGGCGATCTGGGTGTGGGTCAGGCCGTCGTAAAACGCTAACTGCAGAACCTGACGTTGTGCGTCAGGCAACCGGGCCAATTCGTCCGATACCAGAGTGCGCTCTACGACATTGTCCAGATACGCCGGGGGCCGATCGGGTGAGAACTCGTCGACGACCGCCTGCCACGCGCGACGCTGACGCCCCACGACGCGTAGATGATCGATCGCCCGACGGCGGGTGATGCCGACCAGCCAACCAGGTAGCGAGCCGGCTGCCGGGTTGTAGGTCTCTCTGCCCCGCCAAGCCGACACGAAGGTGTCCTGGGTGACGTCCTCGGCATCGGGCACCGAGGACAGCATCGCCAACGCGATCCGGTAGACCAGCGCCCCGTACCTGTCGTACATCAACCGCAACGCGCTCTGCTCCCCAGACATGAGGAGACCCGCTACGCGCGCGTCTTCGTCGAAGGGATCCACGCAGCTATCTTGCGGTGCGGATGGTTAAACAGTCAATCAGTAGGTCAGGTGCATCCAAGTGGTCCGCGTTGGTCGTAAAAAGAGTGTCAGCCGCTCCGGCGGTACCCCTCACGAAAGGCAACACTGATGCGATCACGCGCACTCGTCGGTACATTCGCCACCGTTCTGGCCGCAGCCACCGCCTCCGTCGCTCTGGCCGGACCCGCAAGCGCCGCAGCTGCGCACAAGCCCGCCGCGTCGAAGGTCGCGGCCCTGTCCGGCACCACGACGCTCACCACCGCCAAGGGCATCGCCCCGACCCTGCTCAAGGCCGGCATCCTGCCGCTTCCGACGAGGAACACCCGCCTGGGCCTGAAGGTGTTCGGTGGCCTTGCCGTCAGCTACGGCTTCCCGATCACCAGCGGCAACCCCGATCTGACCGGCCCCAGCGGCGACATCTTCCACAAGGGCGGCATCAACTTCGTCTCCCTCAAGGGCAAGAAGCTGGAGATCGGCAAGTTCGATGTCTCCCTCGCCGACAAGAAGGTCTACGCCACCGAGGTCAACTTCAAGCCCGGCCGGATCGCGGTGCTCGACCTCGACTTCTCCGGCCTCAAGGTCGCCACCCGCAACGGCAACACCAACCTGTCCGGGATCACCGCGCGTCTGAACCCGGCAGCCGCCGGTGCCATCAACAGCACGTTCGGCACAGCCCTCCCGGCGGACGGCAGCCTGGTCTTCGGAGCGGTCAAGGTCACCCTCAAGGGCTGATCTGGCGAGACGGTCTCTGCGCTGCTCGAGACGATTTGAGAGAGTACGCCGATGAGCGATCTCACAAGTCACCTCGAGCAGCGTTACCAGGCTGTCGTACAACGGAACCCGGGCGAGTCCGAATTCCACCAGGCAGTGCGCGAGGTTTTCGATTCCCTTGGTCCGGTGCTCGCGAAGTACCCGCAGTACGCACAACCGGAGGTGCTCGAAGCACTCTGTGAGCCAGAGCGCCAGATCATCTTCCGGGTGCCCTGGGTCGACGATGCCGGCCGGGTGCACATCAACCGTGCGTTCCGGGTGGAGTTCAACTCCGCGCTCGGCCCGTTCAAGGGCGGGCTGCGGTTCCATCCCAGCGTCTACCTGGGAATCGTGAAGTTTCTGGGGTTCGAGCAGATCTTCAAGAACGCGCTCACCGGGCTGCCCATCGGCGGCGCCAAAGGCGGTTCGGACTTTGACCCCAAGGGCCGCAGCGACCGCGAGATCATGGCCTTCTGTCAGTCGATGATGACCGAACTGCACCGCCATATCGGCGAGTACACCGATGTCCCCGCCGGTGACATCGGCGTCGGCGGGCGCGAGATCGGCTACCTCTTCGGTCAGTACAAGCGCATCACCAACCGCTACGAGTCGGGCGTGCTGACCGGCAAAGGGATCGCCTGGGGCGGCTCGCTCGTCCGCAAGGAAGCAACCGGCTACGGCACCGTCATCTTCGCCAACGAGATGCTACGGGCCCGCGGTTCGTCGATGGATGGCCAGCGGGTCGTCGTGTCCGGTTCAGGCAACGTCGCGGTGTACGCAGCCGAGAAGGCCCAGCAGCTCGGGGCGTTCGTCGTGGCGGTCTCCGATTCGGGCGGCTACGTCGTCGACGAATCCGGCATCGATCTTGCACTCCTGAAGGACGTCAAGGAAGCCCGCCGTGAACGGCTCAGTGCCTACGCGGATGCGCGGCCCAGCGCCCGCCACATCGCGGGCGGGTCGGTGTGGGATGTGCCGTGCGACGTCGCACTGCCCTGCGCGACGCAGAACGAACTGGATGAGCACGCTGCGGGATCCCTGGTGAAAAACGGCTGCCGGCTCGTCGCCGAGGGAGCGAATATGCCGACAACCCCCGCAGCGACACGGGTGCTCAGTAGCGCCGAGGTGCTCTTCGCCCCAGGCAAGGCAGCAAATGCCGGTGGGGTGGCGACCAGTGCGCTGGAGATGCAGCAGAACGCCTCGCGGGATGCGTGGACACACGAATACACCGAGGAGCGGCTGACGGCGATCATGCGCGGCATCCACCAGCGATGTGCCGACACGGCGGAGGAGTTTGACGACCCGGGCAACTACGTGCTGGGTGCCAATGCGGCCGGATTCAGCGCCGTCGCGGAGGCAATGCTCGCGCTCGGAGTGATCTAGACACAGCTTGCCTGCAGCAATGCCGGTGCCACCGCCGAGTGCCCAGGTAGATGGGCGACAATGGGGAGGTGTTGACCTCTGCTCCGAAATCCCTGGCAATGCTCGATCAAGGCTCCGGCAAGGCGCTCGGCATCGGGTTCGGCTTCTTCGGTCTTGCAGCGTTCTTCGTGATCCTGTTCCTCGTCGCGGTCTGGGTCGGCAAGATCCGCGACCAGCGTCGCGGCGGACCCAAGCCCGCCCCGCAACTTCCCATGCTCGGTACTCCCGGCGACGAACACGACCCGAAGAACCGTCACCGCTGACCCGAAGAAGCGGTTCACCCCCAAGTGGAACCCCGCATCCGGTGTGTGCGTCACACCCTCGAATCAGCACCACAACACGCACGCACACCTCCAGGGGAGCTATTCCTATGACCACCATTCGCCGCGCCACGGGTTCCGCCATCGTCCTTACGGCACTACTGGGCCTGACCGCCTGTAACGGCGATGACGTCGCCGTCTCGTCGAGCAAAGCCAGCTCGAAGGCTCCGACAAGTTCTTCCAGCAGCCTCGCCAAGACGCCCAGCACTTCCTCCCCGGGGTCGGCCTCGTCGACCAGCGCCGCAACGTCGGCGAAGCCCGCCGCGAAGGGTTCACTGGCGAACGAGCAGAGCAAGATTCCACCCGGCCCGGTTACCTCCATCGACGTCAAGTTGCTCGGTGGGTACGGAAACGGCAGCGGCTACGGCGAGTTCTACGCTGTACTGGACGTGACGTCGACCAAGCCGGGACTGACGAATATGAAGTACGACCTGCTCGACTCCTCCGGCAAGGTGCTGGGAAGCGTCGACACCTCCATCGCGGTCGCAGGCACCGGGCGCGAGTTGAAGGTCACCAGAGCGCCCGGCAAGCTCCCTCCGGCGAGTGCCGGCACTGTCACCAAGGTGCGGCTGGCCGTGACCGAGAACACGTCCAACGAATTCGCGACCGTCACCGAGATCAAGCCGGGCTCGTTGAAGATCGGGCAGGACCCGGACACGAAGTCCCCGACCGTGTCCGGCCGCTACCGCACTATCGGTAAAGGCACCGTCGTCAACATGAATGTGATCTGCGTGGACGCCAAGGGTCTGGTTCAGTCCGACAGCACTGCAGTGCCGAAGATCACCGCACCGGATTGGACGCCGTTCAGCACCCAGATCATCTACGCGAAGGTCGGATTCGTTCCCAAGACCTGCTACGTCGGCAGCTGAGCGAGGCCATCAGCTGACGGATCGAACCCGCGCGAGGATGGCTTCGGCCACCTCGCGCGGTTTTACTTCCGGCAGCCAGTGATTCTCGTCCAGCTCCACGAACCGGTAGTCCTCACCCGCGTAGTCGGCGGTCTTCTCCGCGGCAGCGCGGCCCAGAGCGGAGTCGCGGGTGCCCCACACGAAGGTGGTAGGCACGGCGGCCCGCGGCTTTCGCGGGGTGGTGGAGGTCGCAGCCGCAGCGCGGCCCGTGAAGCGTTTGCGAACGCTGCCGACCATCGCGCTACTGGCCGGCATCCCTCGATACCAGTTCAATGGCCCGGTCAGGCTCTGCGGTGTCGGGAACCTCTTGGTGTACTCCGCAGCCCTGTCCTTCGGCATGCCGAGGTGGCGGTAGAGGCCGAAGAGGTTCTTGTGCACGTACCGCTCGGCCACCCACGGCACCTGGAAACCGAGCATGTACAGGCTCTTCTTCGCCTGATCACCGTGCGTGAAGGCCCACGCCATCGCCCGCGGGTGCGGCGTCGAGCACACCGTGAGCGTCTTCAACAGGTGTGGGTGGGTGCGGGCAACGGTCCACGCGACGGCACCTCCCCAGTCGTGCCCGACCAGGTGCACTTTACCGGCGCCGCTCGCCTCGATCAGTGCCACGACGTCACCCACCAGTGCCTGCATCGAGTACGCCGAGCGGCCGCTCGGCGTGGCACCGGGGGAGTACCCGCGCTGATCCGGAGCGAGGGTTCGCAAGCCGGCGTCGTTCAGCAGCGGTGTCACATCGGCCCATGCTGAGGCGTCTTGCGGGAACCCGTGCAGCAACACGACCACGTCACCGCCGTCCGCAGCGGAGCTGTTCACCGGGCCGGAATCGGTGACGTCGAAGGTCAGCCCATCGTGGGTGTAGGTGTCCATGCTCAGATTGTCCTCGTGACGGATGTCACGCTGCGCCACCGTCTCGGATGCCGCTGTGCACAAAACCTCGGCTCGACCCCGCCACCCGGGCCCGGATACTCGCTGCGGTGCGCGCTGCGACCGCGTCGGCGAAGCGCCGATTGCGCCATTCCCGGAGCCGAAGTCGGCGACAACTGCAGACAGGCGCTCGAAGCTGAGGCGGATCGTGGTCAGATTGTCCCTGTGACGGACCCGACGCTGCTCTACCGTCTCGGAGGTCGCCGGGCGTACGCCGTGTGGGCCGGGGGCCTCGCGATCTACATGCTCGCCGTCTTCAACCGCAGTTCGCTCGGCGTCGCCGGGCTGATCGCAGCCGACCGGTTCAACATCAGCTCAGCGCAACTTGCGACCTTCGTCATGGTCCAGCTCGGGGTCTACGCAGCGATGCAGGTGCCGGTCGGCGCGCTGTTGGATCGGGTCGGCTCCAAGGTCATGCTCTCGATCGGCGTGGTGCTGATGAGCCTGGCGCAACTGGCCTTCGCTTTCGCCCACTCGTTCGCGATCGGACTTATCGCGCGGGTCTTCGTGGGTATCGGCGACGCGATGACGTTCGTCGCAGTGCTGCGGCTGGTCGCACTGTGGATCCCACCGGCCCGTACCCCGCTGGTCACCCAGATGACAGGCGTGGTCGGCCAGTTCGGGGCGCTCGCAGCAGCGGCCCCGCTCGTCGCACTGCTGCAGAGATTCGGGTGGCAGACCAGCTTCGTCATCTCCTCAGTGGTCGGAATCGGCCTGGGCATCGTGATGGTGCTGGTCGTGAAGGACACCCCCTACGTCGCGCAGGAGCGCACCGAACTGAAGATACGGGCGGTCGCGCGGGCCGTGCAGCTGTCGTGGCGAGAACCCGGCACCCGTCTCGGGCTCTGGTGTCACTTCGCGCTTCCGTTCTCCTCGAACGTGTTCACGATGATCTGGGGTTACCCGTTCCTCACGAAGGGGCAAGGTCTGAGTGCGGTAACTGCAGGTGCGTTGTTGTCCCTGATGGTCGGGGTGTCGTTGCTGACCAGCCCGCTGCTCGGCCTCTATCTGGGCCGGTTCCCCTACTCCCGCTCCACCATGGTCCTGGCTGCGCTCGCGGCGATGGTGACGGTGTGGACAGCGGTTCTGCTGTGGCGCGGCCCTGCCCCGCTGTGGCTGCTGATCGTGCTGGTGTCGGTGACAGCTGTCGGTGGGCCGGGATCGATGATCGGGTTCGACCTTGCCCGAAGCTTTAACCCGCTGGACCGGATCGGCAGCGCGACCGGAATCGTGAACGTCGGTGGATTCGCGGCGTCCCTCGTGGCTGTCTTCGCGGTAGGGGTGGTCCTGGACCGGCTGAGCCCCGGCGGTCCGAGCGCCTACACGCTGGGTTCGTTCCAGGCGGCGCTGTCGGTGCAGTACGCCGGGTGGGCGCTCGGTGTCGCGATGATCGTGCGATACCGGCGCCGCACCCGCGCACTGGTGCTGGGTAATACCGACGAATTCGGGCATCTGCTGCCGAAGCAGAAATCACCCAAACGGTAGTTGGTCCGGGTGCCTCAGGCCTCGGGCTGAGCTGCCTGCGAGTCGCCGTCTGCGCGGTCGATGTTGCGGGCCGTCTCTTCCGGGTCGTGCCCGGGCATCGCCCAACGAGCAGTACTGAGCGCCCGTTCCCGCGCCTTGTCGAGGGCGCCTTGCACGACCCTTGTGGCCTCGGCTGCGTCGAGCCAGTGGGCGCCCTCTTCCACGCTCTTGCCCGGCTCGAGCGCCTTGTAGGTCTCGAAGAAGTGCTGAATCTCCTTCTGCAGGAACTCGTTCACGTCCGAGATGTCCTGAATGTCGTCCTGCCGGGGGTCGCCCGCGGGCACGCAGAGGATCTTGTCGTCGCCGCCTGCTTCGTCGACCATCCGGAAGACGCCCACGGCGCGCGCGCGAACGACGCAACCGGGGAAGGTCGGCTGGGTCAGTAGCACCATTGCGTCGAGCGGGTCGCCGTCCTCACCAAGGGTGTCTTCGATGTAGCCGTAGTCCGAGGGATAGCTCATCGCGGTGAACAGGAAGCGGTCCAACCGGATACGGCCGGTCTCGTGGTCCACCTCGTACTTGTTGCGGGTGCCGCGAGGGATCTCGATGGTGACGTCGAACTCCATGGAACTTCCTTCTGATTCTGGGGCGGTGTGATGATGTGCTGCGGCAGGAAGTGTCCCGCACCAGCAGGACGATCGTAAAACCGTCGTGGACGGACAGGGGAGTCAGCATGCGTCGCATGGCGAAGGTCGCTGCCGCCGCCGGGGCTGTCGTGCTGGCTGCGGGTACCTACACGGCATTGGACATCTACGACGTAGTGCCCGGCTATCTCACTCTCGCCGCGGCACCACAGCCTGCGGTGCCCGCCCCTGGCCGAGCGAGCGTCGGGCCTCGCGTCGAGCCGCCGACCGCGCCGCCGGTGCCGGCTTCGCCCAACACCCCAGCGGCTCCCGTGCCCGACGTGGCTGCCTTCAGCGCGCGGATCAAAGCAGCCCGAGCTGCGGCCGGGCTGCCCGGCAAGGTCACCATGACCTTCCGTGACGCCGCCACCGGCGCCACCTTGTACGACGACGGCGCGCGGACCGCAATGACGCCCGCATCGGTCACGAAGCTGCTTGCCACCTGGGCGATCGCACGTGCCATGCCGCTCGAGGGAACGTTCACCACCAAGGTCGTCTCCGCCGACAAGGGCTCGATCGTGCTCGTCGCCGGCGGCGACACCTGCCTGAACCCCAAGGCAGGTGACCCGTTGGCCGTGTGCGGGCGCGCCGGAGTCGGCGACCTCGCGACCCAGGCGGCGGCAGGCCTGAAGAAGCAAGGCCGCAACACGGTGAAGCTGGGGTACGACGCCACCTATGCCGCCGGTCCAGCAACTGCACCAGGGTGGGGCGCGGACCTGTTGACCGCGGGTTTCACTACCCGTATCGCGATGCTCGGGTTGTCGACCCAACACGCCGAGACCGGTCCTGCCGTGCCGAGCCCGGACGCCAGCACGACCGCGGCGCTCGCCAAGGAGCTGAGAGCACGGGGGATCACCGTCACCACGGGGGGCGCGACCCCGGCTTCGGCCGGTTCCGTGGTCCTGGCGTCGGTGCAGTCGGCGCCACTGTTGGACCAGCTCGGGTTCGCGCTGAAACAGAGTGACAACGCGATGATCGAGTCGCTCGCCCGCCAGGCCGCGTACCGCTCCGGAGTGACGGCGACCTCTGAAGCAGCCGTCACAGGATGGGTGCGGGCGCAATTGTCGGCAGCAGGTTACGACCTCACCGGGGTCAAGCTCGCTGACGTCTCCGGTCTGTCCGATGGCACCACGCTGACCGCCGGACTGCTCGGCGATCTGCTGACCGGAGCCACCACCGGCAACGACCCGCTCTTCGCCGATGCCATCACCGGTCTTCCGGTCGGCGGGTGGAGCGGCACGCTCGCCAAGCGCTACATCGTGCCCGCGACCAGTGCGGCCGCCGGCTGGGTACACGCCAAGACTGGCAGTCTGCCGTCAGTTACCTCACTCGCCGGCACTGTCCAGGACAAGGACGGGCGACTGATCGTGTTCGCCGTCATCGCCAACGGCGCGCAACCGCGGGGCCCGATCGGGTCCCGTCAGGCCGTCGACACGGTCGTCACTGCGGTCCACAACTGCGGCTGTTCCTGACCTCGTTCCGCGAGCGGTGCGGCCTGGACCGCTTCACGTCAAACGCTCCGGTCAAGGCTGTGGACAACTGGTTTTGGGGGTTGTCTGAAAAGGGGTGATGTGGATAACTTCGCGTGAATCGATTTTATTGGCAGTATCTTTCGCTCGTTTTGACCTTGTCTGGACTATCGAACAGGCGTATGATGTAGGCATCGGTTCGAACAAGCGGACCTGGGGAAAGAGGGGGTTAGATCGTGAGTTTCTCGACACCGATCGCGCCCCCTGCGATTGTTCCGGCGGCGCCCGGGGAGGGTGCCCGGTTGCTTGGGCTGTTGGCGGAGTTCGAGTCATCGCTGGGTGATTGGCCTGGTGCGGTTTTTCAGTTGTCTGAGAGTGAGCTCGCGTCGGTGGTC
>JBBPZD010000214.1:0-34405 GCA_038199265.1 Actinomycetales bacterium
GTATGTGGGCCGGGGGTATTAAACTTTTGCCGGGTGGTTCACCTATTTGCCCCTGCGGTGCGGTAACGGGGGGGTTGCGGGCACGGCGGATGTTCGGATGCACGTCCCTTGTGCTGCCGGGACGTCGACTAGCCCTTGCCCACCACACCCAGCTCAGGCACAGCGATCCGCTGCCCCTTTCTCACGTTCTTGCCACCTGGCAGCAAAGGACGCACGTGGGAATGCGGCGACCTCTTCTTCTTCTTCAGTTTCGAAGCGGTGGTGGTGCGGCTGAACGTGCCCGGGGCGGTAAACGACGAGGCGGTACCTCCCGGCGCGGTCCGGGCTGCGGACGGTGCGGTCGTGGCTGTCGTCCCCGGGTCGACCAGACTGTAGTCGTCCGTGGTCAGCGTGCCGTTACTGATCAGCGCCAGCCCGAATGTCATCGCAACCGCGTTCGCGGGCACTGCCGGCGTTGTGAAGGTTGCCTGGGTCCATGCCGAGGCGGTGTTGAACCAGGGGCTCGAGGTCCAGTAGAACCAGGCGCCGGTTTTGTCGCGGTAGTACAGGGCGAACTGGGTCGTACCGGTGGCCTGGTACCACGTGCTCAGGTCGTAGGTTTTACCGGGCACGACCGATGGTGAGCAGGTGCCCAGATCCAGTGTGGGAAGCAACTTCGCATCACCACTGGAGTAGCCGGAAACCGCTAGTTGTTCGGCCCCGACCCCGGTGCGACCGGGAGTACTCGCGGTCCAGGCCGCAGTGTTTGAACCCCACCCTCCCGGCTGGAAGCAGGTTGGGAAGCCGGTCTTGGGGTCGGTGTTCTCCAGTGAGGGGTTGCTGAGGGCGTTGACCCCGACCTCGGCCGGCGCAGGGTTGGATACGGCCTGCGGGGTTACATAGGCCGGGTAGGCGGAGCCGAGATAGCTGCGCACCTGTTGGTCGATGGTCTTGACGGTGGTGTTGTTGGCCCTGTTTCGAGCGTAGCCGGCCAGCCAGCTGGCGAAGGCGTTGAAGATCGCCGGAGTGGTCGACTGGTCCGCGGGGCAAGACCCCGAGCCCGAGGTGATCGGCGAACACACGTGATGGAAAGTGAGAATGACCCAGCCACCTCCGCGAGTCACCGCATTGGTGACCTGTCGCTTCATCTGGGCGAGCGTCCACGAGGAGTTGACCTGATCGGGGGCCTTGAGATACTCGGGATTCGCCGGGGGGCTCTTCTCCGCGTACAGACAGCCGCTGCAGTTCCCCGGACTGACCACGTCGCCCAGCCCGCGCGCGGTGTTGTAACCGCAGCCCTTGGCCAGCGCTTCAACCGCCGGGTTCGCGTCAGCAAAGGGATAGGCGAAATTCACCGGTTTGAAACCCCAGCTGTCCAGGGTGGCCCGGTTGTTGCAGATCTGCCGCTGCGCCTCCCCCGAGTTGATGTCGATGAGATCGGGGTGGGTGACGGTATGTCCCGCAATCTCATTCCCGTCAGCATTGATCGTTGAGAGGTCCGCGCGGGTCAGATAACCCGGGGCGCCCACCCACCCGTCGGTGGTGTAGAAGGTAGCGGGCAAGCCGTTGGACTTCAGCGTCTGCTCGGCCGGCAGCTGGTCGGCGTTGGAGTCGTCGAAGGTCAGCGACACCACAGTCGCCGACTTAGTCGCGGCGTTCGCTGGGTCCGGACTGATCGCCGCCAGCGCAGACACGCTCAACGCGGTCCCGACAATCAGCGCCAGAACCCTTCTGCCTCGAAAACTCCTGGCGGTCCTGCTCTTGAGTCTCATTATTCTGACCTCTTCGTGGGAATTCATGATGGGCTGACTAGCATTTCCTGCAAACACGTGTTTTGCATTTGAACGACAAGTGAAAGATGCCAGAGCGATTATTCTGCCTGGACCGACGTTTTCTCCGTTCTCCGTGGCGGACTCACCCACAAACCCGTCGATCTTTCAATCCACGCCCGGGGTAGCGAATAGAGTGCTATTGCTGCATCCGTTACTTTCATCGCGGTGAAGAACAGGCCGAAAAACAGGTATCGAGGGCGCCGTTCGATTACTGCGGTGACACATGACAACGCATAGTCGGGGAGTACAACGCCCAGGAGAAGCATCGTCACGCTGACATGCGCGGACAGCTGGGAGTGCAGACCTCCCACCCAGGGCACCGTCAGTAAGAAAGGCAATATATCTGGCAGGACCAGCAGCAGAAGCAACGGGACGAACAGTATGTAGAGGACGCTGCTCGTCACCAGCTCGGCAAGGAGGAGCAGGAGGGTCGCATTGAACACGGTCATTCGGAAGCGGTGCCGCCGAATCGTCTGCCACAGTCCCAGAGCCCACCGTTTGGTTTGACGGACGTAGTCAGCATATCGGTCCGGATCCTGGGTATAGGCTCGCGCTCCGGGGTGAAAAGCTATTCGACCGAGCTTCTTCGAGTGCAATTCGAAGGTCATATTGAAATCTTCGATGACTAGCCCCGCAGGGTTGATGTCTATCTCACGAAGAGCCTGAGTTCGATAGATGCTGGCAAAACCCGGGACGATATGCGTCGCGCTCATTCCGCGCCAGGTCTGACCGTATTTCAGCAGGAGCTGGGTGAGCACATAGATTCGCTGGCGGTGTGCCACCAGCACCGAGCCCACAAATCCCGTCTTGCGTTGCCACCGCGTATGCGCACAGCCGGCGACGGCGGCGACTCGCGGGTCGTCCAGCAGCGGTAGCGCCACATCGAAGTAATGCTCGTCGAGCTGGGTGTCGGCGTCGAGGATCATGATCGCCTGGTAGGACTCGAGCAGAGCGAAGTGTTCGATGCCGTACCGAATGGCATTGGCTTTCCCGATGTTCGTGACCGTCTCGTCGACCCGTGCGCCCTGCGACCGGGCGATGTCGACCGTTCGGTCGCGGGATGCGTCGGACATGACATAGACGTTGTCCAGCGAGATCAGCTTGGACAGGGCGGCCAGCGAATCCCCGATCACGAGCTCCTCGTTGTGTGCAGCGATCAGGACTGCGATGTCGTCGTGGGTCAGCCGTCCGGCCCTTTTGAACGCGCGCGGGTGCGCGACTTCGGCCGCTGCACGACTCTCCAGCTCGGCAATCCGGCGCGAGCGTCGCCCGTGCAGCCCACGCAGGGTCTCGTCGCTGAACCGCAACGCGCCGACGATGCCCCAGAGACTGAAGTTCAGACCGATCACCAGGACCGCCGTGAGGTAGGCGATCATCGCTGACCACCGCCCGCAGTCGCCGCGGACGGTGCGCTGTCGTTGCCGGACCGGCCCGACCCCAGCCGACTCCAGATCAGGTCGTCCTCGTCGCCGACAAGCCAGAGGTACACCCCGCCCAACTTGAAGCTCTTGGCCAACGCGATCTTGGCACTGGAGCTGTAGGCATTCTCGAACCACACAGTGTGCTGCTGGCCCTGGGCCGACTCGTAGGTGAACCACGGACTCTGGGCCTTGTTGTCCCAGCGCACGACGGCGCCGTGCGTACGCGAAAGCTGATAGGCCTGCAGCCAGCTGACGAGCTGGCCCTTGGCACCGACCCAGTCGTACCCGTAGGTCGGAACCCCGAGAATGATCTTCTTCGGCGGCATCTGGGTGACGGCGTACTTCAGCACCTGGTTGTCCCAGTTCAAAGGCGCGATCGGTCCGGCGGTCGACGAGCTCCAATGCCAGTCGTAGGCCATGATCCGGATCTGATCAGCGGCGGCGCCCAACGCGGCATAGTCCTGTGCGACGTTGCGCTGGTCGTATCCCTTGTCGGTTGCTTTGGCGAAGACGTCGACCGAAAGCTTCTTGTCTTTGGCGTGCAACGCCACCGCAAGCTGTCGGATGAAGGCGCTGAACGCGGAGCGGTCTGTGGCGAGCAGTTCCTCGTAGTCGATGTCGACGCCAGCGAAATCGTGCTTTGTGACCAGGTCGACCACATCCTGCACATGACGCGCACGCAGGACGGGGTCCTGAATGATCCGGGCGACCCGTTTGCGGCTCCACGATCCCGCCCAATGGTTCGAAATCGTCGGCATCAGCGCGACGCCCGCCTTTGTCAGCCGAGCCAGAGCTTGGTTCATCTGGCCAACGGACTCCGCCGGGACCTGCGAGACCACAGCGCCGCGGTCGTCCACACCGTAAACCCAGGGCGAGGCACCGGTGAACGAGTCATGGTGGGCGGCCACCGACTGGCTGCCCGTCGCCAGGTTCCAGTAGGGCAACGTGGCCACCTTCTGAAATTGCGGCGTCCGCGGGCCGAGGTGCCAGGGCAGGTAGCCACCCACCAGCGAGGTCGCAGCCGCGGCCGTCACCACCACGAAAATCACCCAATGTCGCAAACGAGGCGTCCACCGGCCGCGCGCCGACGGCTCCTGCCAGCCGGAGGGATCGGCGCTCAGGCGTGGCAACACCGCCGTCGGCGACGGGTGCTCATCGCTGGCCGCACGTTCTCCGGCTGAAAACACGGACTACTCCCTTCGGCTCAGCCTGCTACCGGCTGTTCGACTGCGAAATTGACGTGCTCGAGCTGGTCGGCGATGACGGCGTTGATGCTGTCGTCCAGTGAGTGGGTTGGGGCGTACCCGATGAGCTCGTGCAGTCTGGAGCAGTCGGGTACCCGCCTTTCCATGTCCTCATAACCCGGCCCGTAGGCCTCCAGGTACGGCAGGTGCACGATCGGGCTGTCCGATCCGGTTTTGGCAATGATCCGGTCGGCCAGGGCGTTGATGGATACCTGTTCGGGGTTGCCGATGTTGTAGACCTTGCCGATTGCAGCGTCGGTCTCCACGAGGGTGGCCAGCGCGGGAACGACGTCGCCCACGTAGCCGAAGCATCGGCTCTGCGTCCCGGTGCCGTAAACGGTCAACGGCTCACCGGCCAACGCCTGCTTCACCAGACGGGGCAGGACCATCCCGTAGCGCCCTGACTGGCGGGGGCCCACAGTATTGAACAACCGAACCATGACGGCGGCGAGCCCGTGATGCAGGAAGTACTGATGAGTGAACGCCTCGTCCAACGCTTTGGCCTCAGCGTAGGACCACCGGCTCTTCAGCGGCGAGCCGATGATCCGGTCGGCCTCCTCGTGTAAACCGACCGCGGTGTTCTTGCCATACACCTCACTTGTGGAGGCGAGCAGGAAGCGCGCACCATGTCGGTGGGCGGCGTCGAGCACGGTCTCCGTGCCATGCAGATTGACCCTCATGCTGTCGAGGGTCTTTGTCTGGATCGTGAAGACGCCCACCGCCGCCGCGAGGTGGAACACGGTGTCCACCTGGGCGACCACCTCATCGACCAGTGCGGTATCGATGATGGAGCCCTCGACCATACTGACCTGAGCACCGCTCGGCCCCGACATCGCGCTGCTGAGGTTGCTCAGTTGGCCAGTGCTCAGATCGTCCAGCACCACGACCTCATGCCCCCGCTGGATGAGGTAGTCCGTCAGGTGTGAACCGACAAAACCGGCTCCACCGGTAATCAAAGCTTTCATCGTCTTTCTCCATTCATCTCATACCTGCTACTCATCGCTGTTAACTACCTCGCCCAGACGCGTTCGGCATCATTGGGCGGTGAATCTGGATTCATTGGAGGAAGACCCCCTGCTATGCATCGGCAAATCGGTTACCTGCCAGCTGGGCACGGGCAGTACAGCCCAGGGCGAGGAGCCGACCGGGTCGAAACAGCGCGCCTAGACCAGTGCCGCACGGGTGGCTTCGGACAAGCGGTAGGTGGAGTCCAGGACCAGCGGTTGATCGGCGAGCCACCGAAGGTCCACTCCAGGGTGGCTGGTGTGGACGATGACCAGGTCCCAGATTTCATCCTGTGGGTTCACGCAGTGCTTCAGCTGGACATCGCCGAGCTGTAGAGCCGGAATGTAGGGATCGCAGTAGGCGACATTTGCGTTGTGCGCCTGCAGTTCTTTGATGATCTCCAGCGCCGGTGATTCCCGAAGATCGGCAACACCGGCTTTGTATGCGACGCCGACCACGAGAATCCGTGCATCGTGCAGAGGCTTACGTTGCTGACCCAGGACCTGTTCTGCCCGGGCCACCACCCGCCGCGGCCGTAGCGCGATCGCAGTCATTGCAGCATCGATAAGAGGCGCAGAACGGCGGCGGCTGCGTAGCTGCCACAGCAGGTAGTGCGGGTCGCACGGGATGCAGTGGCCGCCGACACCTGGACCAGGGAAGAACGCAGTGAAGCCGTACGGCTTGGTCGCTGCGGCGTTGATGACTTCTGCGACCGACAGCGCGAACTCGCCGGCTACGTCAGCGAACTCGTTGGCGAGGGCGATATTTACCGCGCGGAAGGTGTTTTCGACGAGTTTGGTCATCTCGGCGGCTTCCGGTGACGTCAACCGGTGCATGGTCGGGCTGGTTACCTCCAGCACCGCCGCCGCACTTTCGGTGCAACTCGGCGTCATCCCACCAACGACACGAGGAGTGTGCTCAGGAATGTGATCAGCCACCCCGGGATCGATCCGCTCGGGAGAGAAAGCAACGTGGATGTCTCTGCCCGCGAGCAGACCGCGACGACTCAACGGTTCACTCAGAAATTCGCGAGTGGCGCCGATGTGAGTGGTCGAGGTCAAGATGATGGTCTGACCACTTCGTGCGGCCCCGACCACGGCGGCACAGGCTGATCTCAATGCCCCGAGATCTGGCGTGAGGTTTTCGGTCACCGGCGTGGGAACACAGATCAGCACCGCGTCTGCAGCGGCTATCGACGCGAAATCACCGCACAGCGACCAGCGGGGGTTTTCCGCCGTCCGCTGTAACCGGTCCAGGTCCCTGCTCAGGAGATCGACATCACCGCGCCGAATGTTATCGAGCCGTTGCCCCGAGATATCGATTCCGATGACCTGCGTACCCGCCTCGAGCAGAGACAAAGCGGTAGGCAGCCCGACATATCCCAGACCCACCACGGCAACTGTCTGTACAGAACGCGCCGACCTGCGATGGACGTCGATAGCTATCGAACCATCCAGACCCAGGGCGCTCGGCTGCGTCAGGGTGATTTTGGGTGTGGTGCCTATCTGGGTAATCGTGGGCGCTGACTGGACTTGAGTCATAGGAGTCTCCTAAAAATGCCGGTCAATGCACCCGTACGGGGGCATTGACGGCTCAAAATGAGCGTGCTGATCAATCGCAGTAGATTTAAAGAATTAAGTGAGGCACGAGCGCAAAATGGCGCACTCCAACCTTCCGTCCAATCAAGAATCGGACGGACCGACCGAAAGAAACCAAGCGGAATGACCCATTCATCCATAGGTTCCTACCGGGAAATAACGTTCATTTCAAGCGACGTAAAATCAACGACTAGAACGTTGAAGATTGCTTTCTAACCGTTTAGTTTGTTCCACGGGACAATCATGCTCTGATCAGAAGATCCTCCCGAGTCGAACTGCCATAACGGTCGTCGATTAGTACCCATCAAATGCATCGCGCACGGTCCGTTCGTACCGTTACCACCGGCGGCGGCGATCCGAGACCGGCTCTCGAAGCTGCAGCACGGGGAGCGCGAATCTGCTGCAGCACAGGTCACCCTTCCTCACGCTCACCTCCCGCGGACGGGCACAGGATGAACAGTAACGAAGAAGTCAGTCTTTAGTATGGAGATCGTAAAGTTCCGCTGAGATCCCCGACGCAGGCAGTCCGATCGAGACCCAGTTCGTTGCACAGCAGCCTCAGCGTTGCCGTGCGACAGCCAGCGGAGGCGTGCCCGCAGTGGCACGCGATCAGAGGACCGCGTCTAGGCCGAGTACCCGCCCCCTGCAGGGATGGACGGGGACCGTTTGGTTCCGGGGATCGCCGCTGGAGCACCCCCAGTGAGCGCTCTTGACGTGATCGACGGTTTTCAGCTCGGTTGCCTACACCTCGGGGAATTCTGCCGATGAGGTAGGACCGGTCCGGTGAGCCGGCGGTGTTGCTTCATGGCCAGCCGCGAACTCTCACTGAGCATTCGTCGGGTCCCCAGCACAGTCCAACGGGGTTTGGTGATGTGAATTTCCCGGGTGGGCACAGAATTGGAAGACGATGGAACGCATCGCGAATTGTCGGCGGGGAGAATTCCGCGTCGCAGCATTGCTGCAGGTGTGGCGTGGACGGTCCCCGTGATCGCCGCCGTGCCGCCGTGCCGGCTTTTGCGGCCAGCGACTGCACGTCATCGGGAATTCTTTCGTTGCCCCGGTCGAACGGCCACTGTCCCCGCGAATGCCAGTTCAATTGTCGTGACGGTGTACGGCGCCAGTGGTGGAGCGGCGGGATCCGACAGCGGTGGTGTCACCACATTGGGTGCCGCCGGTGGATCGGGTGGGCAGGTGACCTTGACGCTGGACGGTCCCTATTCATCGGCGCTGTCGTTGGCCCTGACTTTCGGGCAGGGCGGCGGTAAAGGCACTACCAATACGACGACTGCCGACGGTGGGACTGGATTCACCGCCGGCGAGCGTGGGGCACCGGGTGCAAGTGGTGTACCCGTGCAAACCGACGACGGCACCAACATCGGCTACTACTCGCACGCCGGTGGCGGCGGGCAATCGAGCTCCACGTTCGCCTCGAGCGAGACCGCATTCGGGACCGCCGGCCCTGCTGGGACGACCGGTCAGGCGGGTACCGCCGGATTTGTGACGGTCTTTTACTGCTCTTAGCAGCACCTCATGCACTGGGGAAAGTCGCCGTGCGTGCGATAGTCGCCAGCTGGCCCCGCCAGCGGATGGACCGGGTGGAAGGTTGACCGCAGGCCGTATGGAGAGCTCCTACTTCAGGCCCTAACCAACCACGACCCCACGACACGAGCGAACGAACGAAGCTTCGACGTCCAGGACACAGAAATCTTGAACCGAGCAACAATGCGCCCGGGGTTCCATACATCCGGGGGCCCCACTCGTCGTGCGGCGCCGGCGGATCGCCTCATCGCCAGCACGTGTGCGCGACGATGGTCGTGGAAGCGGCCCAGGGATCAAAACCATCGTGTGCTGCCGACGGGTTGAGCCTCACCTCGCACAGGGTTTCCCGAAAGCATTGAACTGAGATTGCTGTGCACCGCGAGGACGGTTTTCCTACCCACCGACTATCGGTGTGCCGGTTCCCAATTCGCCGCGTGGTCAGCGGCCGCTGAGGGCGGCTTTGCGCCCTTCGTACTCCTCGCGGTCGATCTCGCCCCGCGCGAAACGATCATCGAGGATCCCCAACGCGCCACGGTCTTGGATGACACTTCGACTCTTACCGCTACCGCGGAAAATCATGATTCCCCCGAAGATCACCAGACCCCAGAAGAGCGCCATCCCCGCAACCATGACGACCCAGCCACCTGTGCCCATACCGTTGCCGTACCCACCCATCATGATGACCAACACCTTCTCTACGTTCCCGAATTTTTTTCCAGCATGAACCACGCGCCCCACTCATCTGGTCGAGCTTGTGTGAAGGTTTGCTGAAGAAGTCCGGCGGCATCACCCATCTGCCTAATTTCCGGGTGTCACGTTGACACTATGGAGGTCATGTCGCTCATAAACTCCGGTCACTCGGCAGGGGTCCAGGCTCCCGGAACGACGACAGCGCCCCAGAAACCGCGGTCGGGGATGAGAGCCCTGGTCATCGAAGACGAGGCAGCGTTGGCCAGGTTGCTCGTCAGCTATTTCGAACGCGACGGTTTCGACGCCCGGTCAGCCGGTGACGGGCTACAGGCGGTGCAGCTCGCGCGCGAGATCGATCCCGATGTGGTCGTCTTGGACCTCGGCCTGCCAGGTCTGGACGGTGTCGAGGTCTGCCGCCAACTTCGCACCTTCTCCGATGCCTACCTGATCATGGTGACCGCGCGAAGCGAGGAGGTGGACACCCTCATCGGGCTCTCGGTAGGCGCCGACGACTACATCACCAAGCCCTTCAGCCCGCGCGAGCTGATGGCCCGCGTGCAGGCCATGTTGCGCCGCCCGCGCCGGCTTTCCCACCACGCAACCACCCCGGTGCACACTGATTCCTTCGGAGCTCTCAGCATCGACCGAGCCGGCCGTGACGTCTGGCTGCAGGGTGAACCAGTGGCACTGACCCGTACCGAGTTCGACCTACTGGCCACACTGTCGGAGCAACCAAAGCTCGTCTTCACCCGCCACCAGCTCATCGACCACGTGTGGGGACCGGCCTGGGTAGGCGATGAGCACCTCGTGGATGTGCACATCGGCCATTTACGACGCAAACTCGACGATGACGCGTCTGGCAGCCGGTTTGTCCGCACGGTACGCGGCGTGGGATACCGGATGGGAACCGGGCAATGAGCGATCACCAACCCTTTCGGACCGGCTTCGGCGCCCGGCTCCTGGGCGCCCAAGCGCTGGTCCTGCTCGCCGGTGCCGTCACCACCTGGGTCGTCGCCGCGATCATCGGACCCGGCATCTTCCGTGACCACCTGCACCGGGCAGGCGCCCCACGAAGCGCCTCTGAAACCCGGCACGTGGAAAGTGCTTTCACTTCCGCCCTCGCCTACTCAATCTCCATCGCTTTGATCACAGCGACCATGGCCGCCCTGGCCGTGACCTGGTACTTCTCCCACCGAGTGCAGCGCTCCATCGCACAAGTGGCCACCGCGTCCGCGCACGTAGCCGCGGGACAGTACCAAGCCCGTGTCAACGACCCGGGGTTAGGCCGAGAGTTCGCGGTCCTCGCCGCGACGAGCAATGCTCTAGCAGAGCGTTTGCAGGCCACCGAGACCACCAGGCGCCGAATGTTGGCGGACCTGGCCCACGAAATGCGCACCCCGTTGGCCACCGTTGACGCGCATCTGGAAGCAGTCGAAGACGGCGTGCGCACGCTGGACGAGGACACCCTGAGCGTGCTCCGGCTAAGCACCCACCGGTTAAGGCGGCTCGCAGAGGACATCTCGGCAATCTCACGCGCCGAGGAAGGCACCTTGGACTTCACCCAAGGACCAATTCCCGCCTCCACCATCGCCCGCGCCGCTGCCCGAACCGCCCATGACCGCTTCACCACCGCGGGTGTGGTCCTGCAGATCGAACTGGGCACCAACGCCCAGGTCCTGGCCGATCCAGACCGTATCGGCCAGGTGCTCACCAACCTGCTCGACAACGCACTGCGTCACACCCCGCCAGGGGGCACCGTAGGGATTACCTGTTCCCTTGATCGACCGTGGGTTCAGTACGTCGTGACCGACAACGGCCCCGGCATCCCGCCCGAACACCTCAGCCACGTCTTCGAACGTTTCTACCGCTCAGACTCCGCCCGTACCCGCGCACACGGAGGGTCCGGCATCGGACTCAGCATTGCCAAAGCAATCGTCGAGGCCCACGGCGGACAGATCACCGCATCCAGCAACGGCCCAGGACACGGCGCCGAATTCACCGTCCGACTACCCGCCATCTAAACCGCTCTCCCCTTGGTGACCAGTCTTCGTCAAGCCTTCACCAAACCCGCGTCAGAACCCCTGCAACCAACCGATGTGTAACACCTGAAAATCGACCGGGACGGCGACGGCGTCACCCACGGAAACAACCCGCGGTGACATGTTGTACGGGTGATTCAAACGTCGGGATGGGCCAACGCGTGCCTGCCACGTCCCGAACGTCGATCAGCGTGACATTGGTGCGGACACGAGTGGATTTACGCAGCTGAACTGCGGTGACACCCATCGGATGCGGGTGGCCGCGAATGTTTCACAAATAGTCAGTTCAGATGTTGAAAGCCGACTGCACTCGTTCTCAATGCCTCAGACCGACTGAACTCGCCGTGCTTACCGACGGTCAGGACGTGACCCCGCGGGCGGGTCCTGAGAGGCTTGCGTGGGGCACGACCTGAACGGCTCTGCGGCTGTGATGAGCTCCGCCACGAACCGAACCGAAGGACTGACCGTGAACCAGAGCTCACCCATCGACGCGCCCGATGCAACCGAATTCAGTCAGGTGGCGACCCGACCGACGTGGTTCGACGGTGACGTTCGAGCGGCGGTTGCACAGTTGTGGGGCCTCGAACTGTCGGCCATCGAACCGCTCGTCTCCGAACGCGACCAGAACTGGGACGTCCGAACTGACGCCGGTGACAGGTTCGTGTTCAAAGTCGCGAACTCCGCCGATTCCCTCGCCGACATCGAGTTCCAGCAGTCAATGATGGCGCGAATGGCGGCGGTCCGCGTGCCCGCTCCACAACCGGTGCCGACTCTTTCTGGCCAGACATTGGCCGTCCACCGTGGGCACATCGTCTGGCTCATCGACTTCATGCCCGGCGTCGTACTCGCCCGCCTCGAGCACCCGCCGACCGCGCTGTTTACCGACATCGGGCGGACCATCGCGCAACTGACTGCTGCGCTCGACAGCTTCGACCACCCGGCCGCGCACCGGTGGATTCAGTGGGATGTGCAGCATGCCCCCCAGGTTTTGAGCACCTACCTGCCCTACGTCATCGAGGGCGATCGCCGCACCGCGATCGAGCAAGCACTTCATACCTTCCAGGAAAGAGTGACTCCCCGACTGGCCGACCTTGAGTTCGGAGTCATCCACAACGACGTCAACGACCACAACCTGCTCGTGTGCGGCACCTCCGTCACCGGCGTGATCGACTTCGGCGATGCCGTGCACAGCCTTCGAATCAACGATCTGGCCGTGACCTGCGCCTACGCGATGCTCGATCGCACCGAACCGCTGGCTGTCCTGGCCGCGATCACTGACGGTTACGAAAGCAGCAGGCTTCTGACCGATCTCGAACGCGAGCTGCTGCCCGACCTGATCATGAGCAGACTTGCCACCAGCGTCTCGATCTCGGCATACCAGGCGTCGCAAGACGGAGCCGACGACTACCTGCGAGTCTCCGAAGACCCCGCGTGGAAGCTGATCCACCAGTTGAACGGAGCACATCGATGAAGGATGCAACTCGGGAGATCCTGGCCCGCCGAGCCCGCCATATTCCGCGGAACCTCTCGGTCCTCTACCCCGAAGACCCCATCCACGTGGTGCGAGCCCGGGGTCAGTTCCTCTACGACGCAGCCGGCGTCGAGTATCTGGACTGCATGAACAACGTTCCGCAGGTTGGGCATTCGCACCCTCGTCTCGCCGAGGTGGCCGCTCGTCAGCTCAGCGCGGTCAACACCAACACCCGCTTCCTGTACGAGCCACTGGTCGACTTCGCTGACCGCCTCAGCGAGCTTGCGCCCGAGTCGCTCGAGGTCTGCTATTTCACCAACTCGGGCAGCGAAGCGAACGAACTGGCCCTACGCCTCGCGCACTCCTACACGCAGCGGCGCGGAGTGGTCGCGCTCTCCGGGGCGTATCACGGCACCACGACAGCGCTGATCGACGTCAGCCCGTACAAGTTCGACAGTCCCGGTGGAAACGGGCGTTCGCCACACGTCCAGATCGCAGCAGCGCCCGACCCCTATCGCGGGCCGCACCGGGGGGCGTCATCCGCCGGCGCATACGTGCGCGAGATCGACGACGCGATGACCCGGGGAAGCGAGGCCGGCTACCCCGCCGCCGTGCTGATTGCCGAGCCGATGCTCGGCACAGGCGGTCAGATCGTCCCGCCACCGGACTACCTACCAGCGGCCTACACGGCAGCACGCAAACACGGCGCCCTCGTCGTGGCTGACGAGATCCAGGTCGGACTCGGCCGGGTCGGCACCGATTTCTGGGCCAGCCGTGCTCTCGGCGGGACGCCCGACATCCTCACCCTGGGCAAACCGATCGGCAACGGCTATCCGCTGGGCGCGGTGGTCACCACCCGCGAGATCGCTGACGCGTTCGACAACGGAATGGAGTACTTCAACACCTTCGGCGGCAGCCCCCTGTCGTGCTCGATCGGCCTGGAGGTGCTGAACATCCTGCGAGATGAGGAACTTCCGGCACACGCAGCTTCAATTGGGCAGCACTTCATGGACGGGTTCAAGAACCTGATGGCGACTTACCCGGTCATCGGCGACGTGCGCGGAATGGGCCTGTTCATCGGCGTCGAATTCGTCACCGACCCGGCGACGCGACACCCGGCAACCGCCCTCGCGCGCACCCTCGTCTCCGAACTACGCAAACAGCAGATCCTGATGTCAACGGACGGCGTCGACGACAACGTCCTTAAGATCAAACCGCCACTCGTATTCAACCGGCAGGACGTAGACCGGGTGCTCGAAGCCGTCGATCACACGCTGAAGCGCCTGGTCACAGATGTCGCGAGCGCCCCGTGCTGAGTGCTGAGTGCTGAGTGCTGAGTGCTGAGCGGCGCGTTGGTGAAGATTCGATCACGCTGCGGCATGAGTGCCCCCACGGCAAGGTTTCTTTACCTATGGTTTTGCCAGCGCGGCCAGGGGGCCGAGCCCCTCGTAGAGAGCAGGACTCGTCATGTTTCGTAGTCGTACCGCCATCGCTGTAGCCCCACTGATTGCCGCTCTTGCCGTCGCCGTTGCCGCACCCGCCAGTGCCTCACCCGGACAGGGCAACAACCACCGCTCGCTGATGCGCACAGCGGCCAAGATCAACACTTCCGGGGCCGGTGGCGCCTATGGCACCTGCTCGCTCGTCGTGCCTGCAAAGGTGAAAGTGCAGGAGAACTTCTTCGCCGTTCCGGTCCGGACGACAGGCGGTTGCGCGCTGCACCCGGGACTGAAAGCAATCTGGTACGTCGGCCAGGATCTACCTTCCTCAAACGAAGGTGTCCTCTTCGAGAACACCTACCGCAGCGACTGGCTCGTCATCGGAAGCACGTTCGGTGATTCCTACGAGACCATCTCGCCTACCCCGCTCGGCACCCGCACCTGGCGCGGTTTTGCTGCTGTAGATGCGCAGAACCACTCCTACACCCAGAACGCTCCTCAAACCACGCTCAAGGTCGCGTCCTATGCGGGGCTGAGCGCTTCCCGGGCGAAGGGCAAGACGACGTTGAACACCCGCGCCGTCCGGTATGCCACCAGTCTGGATCGCAACATCGCCTACGCCGGTGAGACCGGAGTCATCCAGTACCGGCCTGTCGGTAGCTCCGCCTGGGCCGGCTTGAAGAACGTGGTCACCAACTCCCGGGGCGCCTACAGCTACACCTATTCCACCTCCCAGACCCGCGAATACCGAGTCGTCTACGACGAGAAGGCGTACATCTGGGGCACCACCAGCCCCACCCGGATGAGTTGACCTGCGCGCTGGCGGCTGTGGCCACGACGGGCAGCCACGCAGCGCATCGAACGTCTTCGGATTGTCGACCACCTAGTTTTTCCTTCAGCTCGGCCAGGGGGCCGGGCTCCTCGTAGAGAGCAGGAAACGTCATGTTTCATCGTCGTACCGCCATTGCCGCAGTTCCGTTGATCGCCGGTCTCGCCGTCGGGGTCGCCGCCCCCGCGAGCGCCTCCCCCGGACAGGGCACCAGCCACCGCACGCTGATGCAGAAAGCAGCCAAAATCAAGGCGAGCGCCACCGGAGCTGCATACGGCAGCTGTTCACTGGTCGTTCCCGCCAGGGTGAAAGTGCAGAAGAAGTACGCCGAAATTCCGGTGAGCGCGACGAGCGGGTGGCGCTACACACCGGGCTGAACGCAATCTGGTACGTCGGCCCAAGCCTGTCGGACTCCTCCGACTCGATCATCTTCAGTAACTCGCTGCGCAGCGAGTGGCCCGTTACGGTCGGCACCCAGATCGGGGACACCCTTCCGGAGACCGCGCTCGGCACCCGCACCTGGAACGGCTGGGCAGCCGTCGACGGCAGCAATCGCTCCTACACCCAGAACGCACCTCGGACGACGGTCAAGGTCTCTTCGTACGCCGGTCTCAGCGCATCCCGCACGAACGGCAGGACGACCCTGAACGCTCGCGTGGTGCGGTACGCGACCGATTACTACAAGAACATCCCCTACGCCGGTGAGACCGGGGTCATCCAGTACCGGCCGGTCGGGGGAAGCACCTGGACCGGATTGAAGAACGTCGTCGCCGATTCCCAGGGCAGGTCCAGCTATACCTACGCCACCTCCCAGACCCGTGAATACCGGGTCGCCTATAACGAGACCACCTACATCTGGGGCACCAACAGTCCCGTCCGCACCAGCTGAACCCACGTCACCCACCGATGGCCGCCCCCAACTGGGCGGCCATCGTCGTACGGTGACGGGTGTGACTTCGACCAGTGGCGCGACCGTAGCTGGGGCTGGCGGTAAGGACCAAGGCAACGACAGCCTTGTGACTGTGCTCGTCGCATTCGTGGCGAACGTGTTGATCGCGATCGCCAAGACCGTCGCCGCTCTCCTGACTGGATCGGCGTCGATGGTGGCCGAGGCCGCCCACTCCTGGGCGGATTCGGGCAACGAGATCTTCCTGCTTATCGCTGAGAAGCGCGGTGCCAAGGAGGCCGACGAGGCGCACCCGCTCGGGTATGGCAAAGAGGCCTACGTCTGGTCGATGTTCGCCGCCGTCGGGCTGCTCACAGCCGGCGCGGTCGTCAGCATCGGGCACGGAGTCCAGCAACTCGGGTCTACTGCGGAAGCCGGTGACTACCTCGTCAACTACATCGTGCTGGCGATCGCATTCGTGCTGGAAGGCACCTCATTCCTGCAGGCTCTCCGGCAAACCCGTGGCGTGGCCAGCAAGGCGGGGTTGCACCCGTTGCGGTACATCACCCGCACCTCGGACCCCACCCTGCGCGCGGTGTTCTTCGAGGACGCCGCCGCGCAGGTCGGCCTGCTGATCGCAGCTGCCGGGGTGGCGTTACACGAGATAACCGGCAACGCGATGTGGGACGCGCTCGGGTCGATCCTGGTTGGGGTCATGCTCGCTGTGGTCGCGGTCTTTCTGGTCAATCGCAACCGCGAGTTCCTCGTAGGTGAGGCGATCACCGGCCCTGTACGGGACCGGGTGCTGCAGGCACTGCTCGACAACGCCGCAATCGAGAAGGTCACCTACCTGCACATGGAGTTCGTCGGACCGCAGAAGCTCTTCGTCGTGGCAACGGTCGACCTGGTGGGGGACGAACGCGAATCAGTGCTTGCAGTCCACCTGCAGCAGGTCGAAGACGAGGTACGCAAGCACGCGATGATCGAGCACGCGGTGCTGTCGCTGTCACTACCGCACGAGAAACCACTGGCCCCCGGTGACAAAGCACAGCGCAATCCCGCCCGCTGACAGCACCCGCACAGGTGACCCACGTCGATCGCGTAGTTGTCGCTCGTACAGTAGAGGAGAACGTGGGGCCAGCTGTCCCACCGGAACAAAGGTGATGCCCATGAATCGCACATCCAAGATCGTCGGTGGCGCAGGGATCGCTGCGGCCGCAGTTGCGGCGATGGCCGTTCCCGCCTACGCCGTCACAGCCACACACTCCTCCGCGCCGGCCATTTCGATACCGGGCTCCACCGCCGGAACGAGGACTGCGGGCGATACGACTTCAGCTGACACGGCATCCAACACCACACCTACCAACGGGCTCGCTGCACTCAACGCTATGTCGGCTGCCGTCGCGAAAGACTTCGGCACCGACTCGGCAGGCCTCAAAGCCGGGTTGATGTCCGGCAAGTCATTGGCACAGATCGCCGCCTCCAACCAAGTCTCACGGTCAACTCTGTTGACGAGGCTGGACGCCAGGGTTACGGCGATCATGCCGAAGCTGATCAACATCGCCCTACCGGTCGGCGCGATGGGCGGCAAGATGCCCGCGATGCCGAACATGCCCGGCGCACCGGAGGGAAAGCACGGTGATGCGATGGGCATGAACGGCGCGGCGATGGCGGGCCAACTCGGACTCATCTCTGCTGTCACCTCAGTTTCAACCACCCTCAAACTGACTCCGATGGAGCTGTTCGCAGAGGTGATGAAGGGCCAGACCCTGCAGCAGATCGCGACTACCCAAAAGGTGAGCACCGCGAAGTTACTCGCGTCACTGAACAAGGAAGCGAACGCGGTCATCGCGAAGATCGTCGACGTGAAGCCACCCGCCAAGTAGCGCAGATCGCGATTGCGACAAGGGTCAGCACTACGACGATCAGCGCCGCATCCGAGCGCGGTGCCTAGACGGTGGCTCAGCAAGGGCTGAGAGGCGCAGGCTGGCCTGCGCCTCTCAGACGTATTTGAGCCATTCGTCAGCGACGGATCAGCGCAGCCAGACGTTGAATGGCGAACTCGTAACCCTGCACGCCGCACCCCACAATCACGCCAGAGGCGATGTCGCTGAGGTAGGACGTGTGCCGGAAAGGCTCGCGCGCGTGCACGTTGGAGATGTGCACCTCTACGAACGGCACATCGAGCAACTGCATCGCGTCACGGATGGCGACCGAGGTGTGGGTGTAGGCGGCTGCGTTGATCACCACGCCCTGCACGGCACCGATCAGTTCATGCAGATGTTCTACCAGGGCGCCTTCCTGGTTGCTCTGGTAGAACCGCACATCGATCCCGGCATCGGCTGCCATTGCGAGACAACGTAGTTCGACATCGGCGAGCGAGTCCGACCCGTATATTGCCGGTTCCCGCGTACCCAGGAAGTCCAGGTTCGGGCCGTTCACGACCGCGATGGTCGACATCTGGGGCTCCTTCTGCTCGGTGAGACCACTGTGCTGCAACCTATCCCGGCGTCACCGGGGTCGGTTCCTGATTTGCCTCGGCTGCATCCTCGAAGTCGATGAGCGCTTTGAGGGCAGCACGGTGTGCTCGGTACGCACTACGGCCGCCCCGGGTGATGCGGTAATGCGTCACCCCACCACGACCGCGGCCCAGCTTGGAGACGCTGATGTATCCGGCTCGTTCCAGAGCGGTCATCTGTTTGGACAGGTCGGACTCACTGACCTGCAACCGTTCGCGCAACGAGGTGAAGGTGACGGAGCTTGCGTTGGCCAGCACCGCCATCGCCACCAGTCGTTTGGGCGCGTGGATGAGCGGGTCGAGGCCTTCGATCACGCGAGGCGCGCTTTGGTGCGTGCTGCGGTCGCGGCGTACGCACGCTCGTATACGGCAACGCCCGCCGTCGTCATCAGCGCCGCTCCGATCGCAGCCGCCCACCATCCGGCGAAGAACCACAGCGCGACAACGATCAGCAGGATTGCGGTGTACCCCACCGCGAACCGCCATAGCAGCGGCCGAAATTCGGCCGGTGGGTTGCGCAGTGACGGTAGTGCGCCGTGATACCGCTGATACCAACCGAGGAACGCACCTTCGATAACCAGCAGACCGATCACGGCCAGCGCACCGATCCACGTCGTCCGCAACAGAAGTGCAATCGCGCACACAAGGGCGCCGGCGAACAGACCCACCGCAGATGGGTACCACGCTGGTGTAGGCGGGTAGTCGACGTACGGAGAGACTTCCGCACGCTCGATCAGGTGAAGGTCTTCGCGGGCTTCCGAATTACTTTCCATACTGGAAACAATAGGGCCGAGTTTCCACCTTGGCAAGTGATCAGCCACACCGGGAGCACTGCCGCCCACCGCGCCCGACGGCTGGTCCTCACGCATTTCCCAGGGATCATCCGCGATGCTGTGCCCATGTGTCTGCGCTCGGGGATCCGCGGCGAGGTGTTGCCCGGGTGACCGGCAATGTCTTCGTCGTAGTTCTCTCACTCGCCAGCGCGCTCTCCTTTGCGGTCTCCGCCGTGTTGAAACACAGCACGGCGACGCGGGTGCCGCAGCTGGCCGGATTCAACGCCCGCGCACTCTGGAAATTCGGTGTCGCCACGGTCCTGCACCCACTGTGGCTGCTCGCGATCGTTGCCGATCTCGGGGGTCTGGTTCTGCAGATCGTCGCGCTGAACATCGGCTCCATCTCGGTCGTGCAGCCGATCCTGTCCGTGGGGCTGCTCTTCGCGCTGGCCCTGCGGCATGTAGGAGCACGCACGATGCCGCGCGCCGAGATCCCCTGGGCGGCGATGCTGATCGTCAGCCTGCTGGGTTTCCTCCTGGTCTCCGGCATCAGCGCCGTCGATACCAGCGCGGGCAAGGTGCACCCGGTCGTCGCCTGGATCTCAGCCGTCGTGGGCGTGATCGTCGTCGTGGCCTGCGTCGTGGTCGCACGTCGCGCCCGCACCATGCAGTGGCGGACGATGTCGCTCGGTGTCGCCGTCGGAATCCTCTACGCAGTCAACGCCGCGCTGCTGAAGACCTGCACGCAGGAGTATCAGAAGGGCCTCTCCACCCTATTGACGAGTTGGGCGATGTACGCCGTTGTGATCGTCGGAGTGTCTGGCATATTGCTGTGCCAGCTCGCCTATCAGGCCGGCCCACTGGTCGCGAGCCAACCCACGATTGCGGTGGTCGACCCCCTCGCGAGTGTCGTCATCGGTGTCGTCGTCTACGCGGAGGCGCTACGACACGGTTGGTGGGTGGTGCCCGCGATGGTCGTGCTGCTGGCGCTGATGTCGATCGCCATCGCGAAGCTGGCCTCCGTCGAACCGGAGCCCTCTACCACGCCACCAGCGCTAGCACCTCGCTGACCGCGACTCGGCGCAGCCGTACCCGCTGCGGACCGTTCTTCACTAGCCTCTACCGATTGCGCACCCGGTGATGTACGACGAGGCCGACCCGATCCTTGCCCGCCTACGCGCGATCGCCCCGAGCTTCCCCGAGGCTGTGGAGAAGGTGGCGCATGGTCGCCCGACGTTCTTCACTCTCAAAGTCTTCACTTACTACGGCGGCTCGATCAAGGGCGATCACTCTTCCGGCGCACTGGACCGCGCATTGTTGTTCCTACCCGACGAGCCGGAAAGACGAGCACTGCTGGAGGACGGCCGGTTCGTGGTGCCCGCCTACCTCGGGCCCTCGGGTTGGCTGGCACTCGACCTGGCGACCGGGACGCCGGACTGGGACGAGGTGCGCGAACTGGTCGATGCGTCCTACCGCCGGACCGCGTCCGCCCGCCTTGTGGGCGAACTCGACCGTTAGCTTTCCGATCAGCCGGCGGACCTCAGGGCTGCAGGCCGACCATCGACGCCGACATGTCCCACAGCTTTTCTGCGTCGGCTTCGGACTGGGCAGCCTTGCTGGTGCTGGCCGGTTTGGAGTTGACGTAGTACGCACCAGGCAGCCACTCGCCGGTCGTGGCGAGCCAGGTGAGGGTCGATGCACCGCCGTCGACGCTCTTCATGAAGCGGTTGAACGGAGGTTTGTAGACCAGGCCGGTGAGAAACGAGTCGCGGCCGAACTCGCTCGCGACAACACCGGGGTGGAACGACGCCGCACGGATTCCCGACGCGCCCCACCGTCGTTGCAGTTCCCGGGTGAACAGGATGTTCTCCAGCTTCGAGGTGCCGTAAGCCCGGAACCCGCCCCCGATGGCAGGGAACGCGTCGAGGTCCTCGAAGTCGATGTGCCCTACCCCGTGGGCCGCCGAGGAGGTCTGGATGATGGTGGCACCGCTGTCGACGAGGCGGTCCTGCAACAGCCGAGTGAGCAGGTAGGGCGCGAGGTGGTTGGTCTGGAAAGTCAACGTGTGCCCGTCCTCGGTCGTCGCCGGCTTGGAAAAAGTGCCACCCGCGTTGTTGACCAGGACGTCGATCGTGGGGAACCGGTCAAGCAGTTCAGCGGCCAGTCGTCGTACTTCACTGAGCTTTGCGAAGTCGGCTACCGCCGACTCCCCGCCGACGGTCGCAGCGACCGACGCGGTCTTGGCCGGATTGCGGCCGACCACGATGACCCGAGCCCCGAGGGCGTGGATCTGGCGGGCGGCTGCCGCGCCGATCCCCGCACTCGCACCGGTGATGACGACGGTCTTGCCAGAGATGTCCATGAACCCATCCAATCAGCACCCGCGAACCGCTTAGACAGACGAAGGGGCGATCGTCGCGTTCGTAACCGCGGCCCTACAGACCGGACAACACGTGATGGCCCGTTGCACCAACTGAACCACCAGGTCTTTCTTTCTACAGTCGGTCTACGTCGGGTGGATCGGAAGCCAGTGGATCAGGAGCCAGTGTGGATCAGGAGCCAGTGTGGATCAGGAGCCAGTGACGACCGCGGTCACATTCATGTCCATCCAACGACCAGCCAGGCCCTTTCCGCCGGTGATGCCGTGGGCGTAACGGTCGATGCGCACCGTTGCCCGGACGCGGAACGAACCACCACCGGTCGAATCCACACTTTGCAACGTAATGGTCGCTGGGGCCGTCACGCCGTTCGCGGTGACCGATGCGGGGGCGCTCCACCTGTCGTCCTCGAAACTCATGGAATCGGCACTGACAGTGATGTCCGGGTGGTCCTCGGAATGCAGAAATCTTGGCCCCCGGACATCTTTGTCCCGCCTCGCCTTGTCGCTGGTGAAACTCCCAGCGTCGACTACGGCATGGAATGTGCTGCTGCTTGCCGGCTCGGCGATGGTGAGTGAAGCGTCTCGGACCGTGAAGGTGGCAGCGACCGTGCCCAGGTTGAACATGTGCTTGGTCGACAGATTGATGGTCGACCGGCTGGGATCGACGGTGTAATACCCGGTCGGAGGGAGAGTGACGGTGGACGTTGAGGTTGGCATGGCCGAGCTCCGATGCAAAGAGAAGATGACCAACCACGCTCCTCCCCCCACATTGCTGCGTCAACCCCGTGATGGATCGCAGGCAGTCCGCATTGGCAGCGCTGGGCTCGTCCGCCAGCTCACCGGCGGGTTTCTCGACACGGCGTCGAGCCCCGCTCTACTGCCGCTGGCCCTGCATCTGAGACTGGATATGCGACTGGAGCTGCTGTAACCCGCCCGGTGAAACACCGGGAAGCTGCTGGGTGATGGAGCGGACGATGTCACCGTCGTGGATCACCTTTTCGCTCGATTGGATGAGCACCGTTCCGGCCCCGGTGAAGTCGAACTGCTGCTCCTCACCGCTGCTCACTCCCATCCGGGCTGCACCCGCTGCCATGAACCCGTCGATCCAGTTCTGGTCGTAGTGAAAACTCGGCGACGGGCAGTCCGACCACCCGACGAGGGCCTCAGGATCGACACGCAGCGGCGGCTCGGCGAACATCACCTCGCCGTTGGAGGATGCCAGGAACTTGCCGGTACCGATCAGGGTCAGGAACCCGGGGACGATCGACTGATTCAGCTGGATGCCCGGCTCGAAGGCCAACAGGTTCGCGGCGCGAACGGTGAGGTTGCCGTCGTCCAGGTCGAAGGAGTTGATGGAGTAACCGCGGTCGCCGATGATCAGTAGACCGCGCCCCTGCGCGACGACGAAGTCCTGAAGGTACATCGGCGCGCTGAACGTGCCTGCGAGCATCCCTCGCAACTCACCCCGCATGCCCTGGCTGAGCGCCTGGAACTTGATCTCGCCGTAATAGGCGATCATCGCGCCGGTCGACATGATCCATGCCTTGCCGGGCCCTTCAAGGTTGATGTAGTACGCGTATTCGTTGCCGGGAATGTTGTCGTTGCCCTGCAACGAAAGGGGGTTCAGTACGTCGCTCACAGTTTCTCCTCCGATGCCTGCACGAGTACGACGCCCTGACCGGTGCACTGCAGCTGCATTGCCTCGCCCGACCCGCGCCCGACGGCGTCCCGCCAACTCATCGCGGATGCCAATTTTGTCTGCACGTTGCCGATGGTGCCCACGAAAGCCTGCGGGTCGACGACGACCGGCTCCTGGCCGACCTGCAACTCCATCACCTCGCCATGCGCGACCAGGACGACGACGCCCTGGCCCTGCAGCTGGGTAGTGAACATCCCGTTTCCGGTCAGCGCCCCAGTGGCTGCGCCGCGCAACGCTCCACGCAATCCACCGCCTCCGCTGGTCCGTGACGAAGTCGAGACGATCGAGGCCTGCATCGAGGCGGTGTAACCGAGCATCCGGGAAGCATCTGCGGTGGCCGTGCCGCCCTGTCGCAGATCGACGACGTGCACCGCGAGGCCCTTGAAGCCGTAGTGCACTTCGCCTTTGCCCTGCGCCAGCATGGTGCGTTCGTGTTCGCCACGCACCATGTTGCCGGCCATCGCGCCCATTGCGCCCATGCCTGCGGCACCGGGAATCTGATGGGGCGAGAAGTTGACCTGACCCGTGTAGAAGAGCATTGCGCCCTTGCGCGCGATAACCGGTCCGGTCATGCCGAGGTTGGCTTTGACCACCTTGCCGTTGACTTTCTCAAACACCTGGGATCACCGCTCCGCCGGCTGGATGGAGACGATGCCGGTTCCGGTCCAGCGCAGTGAGAACGCTTCACCGCTGCCCTGGCCGATCACGGACCGCCACGACACGTCGGTCACGAAGGACTGCTGCAGTTGGCCTTTCGCCGCTACGAACGCGTCCGGGTCCACGACCACGGGCAGGTTGGGGTTGACCTCGAGGTGAATCAACGGGCCACCCGCCGACAAAAGTGCGACCTGGCCGGTGCCGGAGACGGTGGTGGTGAAAAGCCCCTGGCCGCTGCTCATGCCCCCGAGGCCGGAGAACTGGACGTTTGTCTGCAGCTGACCGGCGAACGCCAGAATCTGCTGCGACTCGACCTGCAGGCTCTCGTTGTCGAGCTGTAGGACCGAGACGTACTGCGCGTTGACGGCAAACTGCACGACCCCGTTGCCCGTGCACTCCATCAGGGTCAGCGCCTCACCGGTCGCTTTCTGCTTGAGCCCGGCCAGCACCCCCGACCCGCCGCCGAATCCGGCGTTCTTGAACTGCACATTGCCCTGGTAGGACACCATTGCACCGGTAATCGCGCGGACGGACGAGTTGTCCAGTCGCGCTTCGACGATCCGCTTGGATCGCTGTGTCAGCTGAGCCATCGGCTACCTCCCTGCTCTCATGCAAGGAGGCTACCGACGGCGTCGCTGTCGTAGGCGGATCGCCGTACCGGGGTGTCGATCAATTCTCACTCCGACGACATATCGTCCTGTCGACCGACCTGTGAGGAGGTGCCGGTGAGTGCGAGCGGTCAGCGTCGAGACATTCAGGGCATGCGTGCCGTGGCCGTCCTCTCCGTGCTGCTCAGCCACGCGACACTGCCCGGGTTCAAGGGTGGTTACGTGGGTGTCGATGTCTTCTTCGTCATCTCCGGGTTCTTGATCACAGGCGTACTCGCACGTGAGGTGGCCTCCACAGGCCGGGTCTCGATCGCGGAATTCTATGCACGCCGGGCACGGCGAATCCTGCCCGCGTCTTCCGTAGTTCTGCTCGCGGTGATTGTTGCCGGGGCGGCGGTCTATACGGCGGGTGACCTCGCCGAAGTGCTCACCGGGGTGCGGTGGTCGGCGTTGTTCGGCGAGAACATTCATCTCGCGAATGCTCAGACCGACTATTTCGCGCAGAACTCGTTCATCTCGCCGGTTCAACACTTCTGGTCGTTGGCAGTCGAAGAACAGTTCTATCTGCTCTGGCCGATGCTCATCGGCGCCGTCGCGGCGTGGACCACGCGACATGGCCGTCGTACACGCCCGGGCCACCAAGTCACTCTTGCGCGGGCCGGCACCGTGGTGGCCGGGGTGAGCATCGCGTCGTTCGCATGGTCGATCGTGGACACGGGGACCTCGCCCCAGAGTGCCTACTATTCGACGTTCACGCGCGCTTGGGAGCTCGGGGTGGGCGCTTTGCTCGCCCTCGGTGCCCACACCATTGCGCAGCTACCGGATCGGACGAAGGCAGCGTGCTCGTGGGGTGGACTGATCGCCATCGTCACGGCCGTCCACTACTTCGACTCCACCACGGCATTCCCCGGGTACGCCGCAGCGCTGCCGGTCCTCGGTACGGCGCTGGTACTCGCCGGCGGCATCGACGGTCCGACCTACGGTGCCCAGGCACTCCTCGGCGTGCGGCCGATGCGGTTCGTCGGCGACATCTCGTACTCGCTCTACCTGTGGCACTGGCCGATTCTCATCATGACGCCGGTGTACCTGGACCACCCGGTCAGCACCCGCGGCCGAATCGGGTTGCTGTTGGCAGCGACGTTGATCTCCTGGCTGAGCTATCGCTACATCGAGACGCCGTTCCGAACGGTCTCCTTCTTCAAGTCCGGCCGTCTTCGAGCGCTCGCACTGTGGCCGAGCGCGGTCGCGGTCTTGCTGGTGGGCGCGGCGGTCATCCAGCTGCAGTTCGTGAATATCGGCCCGGCGCAGGCCACCACGGGGACGAACGCCGCCAGTGGAGCGAGGTCCACCCCGGCCTCACTGATGATCGACGTCAAGAACGCCGCAGTGCAGGCTGGGCAGTCCGAGCCCTTGCCATCGGCCACGGTGCCGTCCCTGGCTGACCTGTTCGATGACGTCACCCAACCTCAGGCCGGGTGCGCCGCCCGCGACGCTGCAACGATCAAGCACAAGCTGTGCCCGTCGGCCGACACCGCCTCGACCCGCACCATTGTGGTGTGGGGTGATTCGCACGCCGGCATGTGGATGAAACCCCTTCGCGAGTTGGCCGCTGCCGCCGGATACAAGGTCGTCCTGTTCTACAAAGCCAGCTGCGTTCCCAGCGGAACGTTGCAGTACTACAAGGGCAGGGCGTACAAGGAGTGCCTGAAATATCAGACCTGGGCTCTACAGCAGATCCGACGCATCGCACCTGAGCGGGTCATCCTCAGCGGCGCCCTGGGAGCCCCCCTGTTGGATCCGACAACCCAGCGGAAGCTCTCAGATGAAGACGCAGCTACCTACTTCGGGTCGTCGGCCACCGCCACCCTTCGCAAGCTGAAGGTCATCGCCCCCACAGTCGACATCATCAGCGACATCACCGTGCTGCCCAGGGACTCCGGCCGCTGTCTGGCTTCGCGTTCAGCCACCCGAGATGCCTGCCTCCGTCCCCGGAATGCGGTGGTCACCCAGCGGAGTACTGCCTGGAAGCGGGCGGCAGCCGCTACGGGAGCGACCTACGTCGACATGGTGCCGTGGTTTTGTCAGAACGGGGTATGTCCGGTCGTGGTCGGCAACCTGATCGTCTACCGAGACACCGACCACGTCACCGAGACCTACGCAGAATTGCTGAAGCCTGTGCTGGCAGATCGACTCCGCTTGTGACATGGACATGCGCAGCAGGTACAGCCCCGCTGCGCATGTCCATATGTGAGTTCAGGCGGAGCGCTGCTCCTGCGACTCGTCGAGCGTCGGGTAGTCGGTGTAACCCTCGGCGCCGCCTCCGTAGAAGGTGTCACCGTTCGGCTCGTTCAACTCGGCACCGATCTTCCAACGCTCTGCGAGGTCGGGGTTCGCGATGAACTCGCGGCCCACGGCCACTGCGTCGGCGTAGTCGTGTGCGAGCACCGAGTTCACGTCGTCAAGTGTCGTCATGCTCGAGAAGCCCGAGTTGGCGATGATCGGTCCGCCGAAGCGGGTGCGCAGGTCGGACACGATGCTGGACGCCGGGTCGGCCAAGATGCTCAGGTACGCAAGGCCCAGGGGTGCGATGCCGTCAACGAGCGAGTCGTACGTGGCCCGCATGTCCTGTTCGTCCTCCTCCAGAACACCCTGGATGTTGTGCGCGGGCGAGATGCGCATGCCGACGCGGTCCGCGCCGATCGCGTCGACGACGGCCTTGGTGACCTCGATCGTCAAGCGGGCCTGCGCGGCGGGCGAACCGCCGTACTGGTCGGTGCGCGTGTTGCTCACCGGCGACAGGAACTGGTGCAGGACATAGCCGTTCGCAGCATGGATCTCGACGCCATCCAGACCGGCCTCGATAGCGTTGCGCGACGCCGACACGAACTCTTCGATGAGACCGGGGATCTCCGAGGCTTCCAATGCGCGGGGCGTCGGGTGCGGCTTCGGGCCTTCGGCGGTGACCATCTCACCGGGCGCAGCCAACGCACTCGGCGCCACCGCCTCGAGGCCATTCTTGTTGTCCGGGTGCGAGATACGACCGGCGTGCATCAACTGGATGACGATCTTGCCGCCACGCTCGTGCACTGCATCGGCGACCTTGCGCCACCCCTCGATCTGAACATCGCTGTGGATGCCCGGGGTGTTCAGGTAACCCTGCCCGACAGCGCTGGGTTGGCTACCCTCGGTGATGATCAGGCCGGCGGTCGCGCGCTGGGCGTAGTACTCGACGTTCAGATCTTCGGGCGCCATGCCCGCGCCTGCGCGGTTGCGGGTCAGCGGAGCCATCACGAAACGCTGGGGCAGATCCCATTGGCCGATGCGGATGGGGTCGAAAGCAGTGGGCACGGCAGTTCCTCCAGGAACTCATAGATGATCAATCCTTCAACGAGACCAACCATCGCCATGCCCACTGCATTCCATCGGCCTACTTCTTGGCGGTACGCAGCAGCTTCTTGTTCACGAACTCCTCCATGCCATATCCGGCAAGCTCACGTCCGTACCCGGAACGCTTGACCCCTCCGAACGGAAGGTCCGGCTTCGTGGTGCCGTGCTCGTTGACGAACGCCATCCCGACTTCCAACCGCTGTGCGACCTCGCGCCCGGCGTCGATGTCGTCGGTCCAGACCGATCCGCTCAACCCGAACGCCGAGGAGTTGGCTGCTTCGACGGCTTCGTCGGCCGAGTCGACTTTGTAGACGACCGCGACCGGGCCGAAGAGTTCCTCGGTGAACGCACGCATCTCGGAGGTGACGTCGGTCAGCACGGTCGGTGCCATGAATGAACCGGCGCGGTCCAATCGCGTACCGCCGGCCCGCACAGTCGCGCCCTTGTCGATCGCATCCTTGACCTGCTCTTCGAGAGTCTCGAGCGCAGCCGCCGAAGACATCGGGCCCATCTGCGTGCCGTCCTCCAACGGATCACCGACCACGGCCGTCCTGAAGTGCTCGGTGAGGTTGTCGACGAACTCGTCGTACAGATCGGCCATCACGAACATCCGCTTCGGCGAGTTACAGGCCTGCCCCGAGTTGCGCATCCGCGCGGTTGCTGCGATCTTCGCCATTCGCGCCACGTCGGGGGTGTCAAGCACGATCATCGGGTCGGATCCGCCGAGTTCGAGAACTGCCTTCTTCAAGTTCTGCCCTGCAGTTGCAGCCACCGAAGCGCCGGCTCGCTCGCTGCCGGTGAGCGATACGCCCTGTACCCGCGGGTCGGCGATCATGGTGGCGATCTGCTCGTTGCTGGCGAAGATGTTCTGGTAGGCACCCTGCGGCACCCCCGCCTCGTGCAGAATCTGCTCCATCAGCAGGGAGGACGCTGCGCAGATGGGCGCGTGCTTGAGCAGGATCGTGTTGCCCAGCAACAGGTTCGGTGCCGCGAACCGCGCGACCTGGTAGTAGGGAAAGTTCCACGGCATGATGCCGATGAGGGCGCCGACCGGCTCCTTCATCACCACTGTGTGCTCGTCAAGGGTGTCCTCGACGAGGCCCGCGGGGCCCTGCTCGGCGTAGTACCGGTAGATCGCTGCGGCCAACCCGACCTCGGCCGCGGCCTGCTTCAGCGGTTTGCCCATTTCACGCGCAATCGCTTGTGCGAGTTCGTCGGACCGCTGGGCGTAGAGGTCGGCCGCACGCCCGAGAGCGGCTGCCCGCTCCGTTGCGTCGGTTCGGCGCCACTGCGCGAACCCCGCGTGGGCAGCTTCGAGCGCAGCCTGCACCCCCTGGTCGTTCAACTCCCGGTAGGTCTGAGTGACCTCGCCGGTGGTGGGGTTCTCAGTGCGGTACTGCGTCATCGTGTGCCTTTCGTCGTCGGGGGCGGTGCGTAGCCTTTCTACCCCTCCGCCGGATGGAATTGAGTCGCAGCCCGGCCCGGTGATCGCGCTTCGGGCCCGTTTGATCACTGCGTTCGACAGCGTCTACGCCCAGTCTTCCTCTGCGTTCCCATCGCCGCTATGACCTCTTCCGGTGGCTGACCGGCCCCGACCGGACGGCGTCCAGCAGCCGGTTCGTGAGTGACTGCGACCGTAACGCCGGACTGTCGGTGCCGATGTTTCCGGTGATGCCGGCCAGAGCGTCGATCAGCGCATCGCGCGGGTTGGAGGTCGGGCGCCATCCGAGCTCGTCCTGGGCGCGGGTGCAGTCCTGCAGCGGCGCCGCGAACGCCAGGTCGATCCAACCCGGGCTGAGCGGCTGCAGGTGCAGTCGCCAGCTACCGGACACCGCCGCGCGCAGAACAGGCGCCGGGACCTGGAGAGCTCGCGCACCCAGCACGTCAGCGACGATCGCGCGCGTCAGCGGCTGGTTGGCGGCGAGGTTGAACGCGCCGCCGAGGCCCCGATCCACCACCCGGACAAGGGCATCCGCCACATCGTCGGAATGCACCACAGATACCGCGAAGCTGCGGTCCAGAGGTAACAGCGGCAGGTACTTCAACACCTGCGTCGGGAGGTAGGCAGGAAGCCCGTATCTGGTCAGTGCGGCGCCCGCGTCGCGCTGCAGCACGATTCCCGGCCGGATCCGGGTGACCGTCATCCCGTCCGGGTGCTCGTTCTCATAGCTGTCCAGCAGCCGCTCAGCCGCCGCCTTGTCGACGCTGTAGTCCGAGGTCGACATCCCCGTGTGCGGGTAGGACTCCCCTACGGGCACATCGCTGATTTTCCGCCCGTAGGCCCCGACCGAGGACATGTGGACGAAATGCCGCACCCCGGCGCGGTCTGCCGCAGCCAGGACGCGTTCGGTACCACCGACGCCGACCCGGCGCAGGTACTGCGGGCGACGGGTCGGTTGAAACGCCCATGCGAGATGGATGACCGCGTCAACACCATCCATTGCCTCGTCCAAGACCGCGTCGGCGGTGTCTTCGCTGATGTCGGCCCGATACCAGCGCACAGCTCCATACGGCGGGGTGGACGGAGGCGGTCGACGTACGACACCAACGACCTCGATGTCAGTTCGACCTGCCAGCCGGCGCAACACCGCGGTGCCGACATTGCCACTGGCACCCGTGATCAGCAATCTGGTCATCGCACGTCCTATCCGTTGATGAAGCGCATGAGCCGGCGCACCCGCACTCGAACCCCACGGAGAAGTCGCAGCGCACTACGTCGTGAGAGACCTGTACCCGATCGCACGCCACGGCACGCCCATCGTGCCCACCGATGCGCGCGTCGTATTCGCGATCCCGCTGCCTGACCAGGCAGCGGGAGGACACTGAGGTCGTGGTGACAAACGATGGGGCAGTTCGGGGACGAGTGTGGCGCAACGGAAACCTGGTCGCCGAAGATTTCGACTTGACCCAGATATCGAGCTACCTGAACGAGCCGGACAGCTTGACCTGGGTCGATCTGTGCGATCCCGACCATCGCGTTCTTCAGGAGCTGGCCGGGGAACTGCTCCTGGAGCCACTGGCGGTCGAAGCAGCCATCTCGGATTCCGTCCGGGCCAAAGCCACCCGATACGCGACGCACACGTTCATAACGGTCTATGCGGTAAAGATCAATACAGCGCACATCGACGGACCGATGACCCGGCTGACGACTCGCAAAGTATCGGCATTCGTTTTTCCCCGCGGCCTGATCACGGTGCGAGCCGGCTCAGACTTCGACATCGAAGACGTCGTGCAGCGCTGGGAGGACAACGCGGACCTACTCAAGCACGGGGTCGGGGCATTGGTTCACGGTCTACTGGATGCCGTGGTCGACGGTCATTTCGAGGCCGTCCAGATTCTCGACGACGCGATGGAGAGCTTGGAAGACAGGCTGTTCGACGACTCCGGCGCCAGTAACGAGGTTCAACGTGCCACCTACCAGGTGCGCAAGGATCTCGTCGAACTGCGACGGGTGGTGTTGCCGATGCGCGAAGTCATCAACTCGGTATTGCGCCACCGCAAGGACTACAACGCCCCCACCGAACTCGACCCGTGGTACGACGATCTGTACGACCACGTCCTACGGGCATCGGAATGGACCGAGTCGTTGCGCGACATGGTGACCACCATTTTCGAGACACATCTGTCACTGCAGGACGCACGGCTGAACAACGTAATGAAGAAACTCACCAGCTGGGCCGCAATCATTGCCGTCCCCACCGCCGTCACCGGATACTTCGGTCAGAATTTGCCCTACCCCGGATACGGGAAGGAGTGGGGGTTCCTGACCAGTGTGATCGTCATTTTCGCCATTGCCGGCGCCCTCTACGCCACCTTCAGACGCAAGAACTGGATTTGACAGCGATGCGTGCGGGCGAGCGAAACCGGGCGCTCAGGCATAGCGTGGACTCATGGATTCTGAACAGAACACATTTGACGAGACCACCTCCGACGGCGCGCACACCGAGGACCGATCAGGTGGCACCAGCCACGATGTCGCCGGCGGTGGCGGCCACAAAGACGAAATCACAGCAACGGAGACCCGCGACGGCGCCGGCAAGATTCCAGAAGACGGCGACTCCACCGAATCCGATCTCGTCTGATGGCCTGCGACTGACTAGCTAGGCTGCGGTATGGCAAAGAAGAAGCAGAAGAAGGTCGAGGCCGGGTCAAAGCTGAACAAGTCGCTGTACGAGGCGGAGCTGCTACGCCTGCAGGCAGAGATGGTGAACGTCCAGGAATGGGCAAGAGCCGAGAATCAACGCATCGTGGTGCTCTTCGAGGGCCGTGACGCCGCTGGTAAAGGCGGCACCATCAAACGTTTGACTCAATACCTCAACCCCCGCGTGGCCCGGATCGCGGCATTGCAGTCGCCCAGTGAGCGGCAGCGCAGTCAGTGGTATTTCCAGAAGTACATCGAACACCTGCCCAGCGCAGGAGAGATGGTCTTCTTCGACCGGTCTTGGTACAACCGGGCCGGCGTGGAGAGAGTGATGGGCTTCTGCACAGATGCCGAGCACGAGCGGTTCATGCACCAGTGCCCCATCTTCGAGCAGCAGCTCCAAGAGGACGGAATCATGTTGCGTAAGTACTGGTTCTCGGTCAGCGATGAGGAACAGCAGCGCCGGTTCGCCTCTCGCCTCAACGATCCGCTGCGTCAGTGGAAGCTCTCGCCGATGGACCTGGAGTCGATCTCGCGATGGGAGGACTATTCACGCGCCAAGGACGAGATGATGGCGCACACCGACCTGCCCGAGTCGCCCTGGTACGTCGTGGAAAGCGACAACAAGAAGCGCGCCCGGTTGAACATGATGGCGCATCTGCTCTCGACCATCCCTTACACCGAGGTACCGCGCCCCGCATTCGAGTTGCCGCCCCGACCGGAGCCAGAGGGATACGAGCGCCCGCCGCGCGAGCAGACGACCTACGTGCCGGACCACAGTGCGCAGCTGTCCAAGACGTGACCCGCACAGCAGCTGGGCCTGGGTAGAAATCTCGCATTTCGCCCAGCCTCTGCCGCACTGTATGGACGAGCAGTAATGTTCGCACTTATGCCCGCGAATCGCCGTCTGCCCCTGCTCGCTCTCGCCACTGGCATCGCCGTCACGGGAGGTCTGGTCGGGTGTGGCGCCCCGAAGAAGGACACCGCCGCGACGCCCGACGCTTCTGGTGCCACGTCCTCGGCAGCCGCGTCCTGCTCGCCGTCCTCGATGGGCACCGTCAGCAAGGGCAAGTTGACCATCGCGACCGACAACCCCGCGTACGGACCGTGGTTCTCAGACAACAAGCCTGAGAACGGCAAAGGGTATGAGTCAGCAGTCGGATTCGCGATCGCCAAGAACCTCGGCTTCACTCCGGCGAACGTGAGTTGGATCCGGGTCCCGTTCAACAACGTCGTCACACCAGGCGCGAAGAAGTTCGACTTCGATCTCAATGAGGTGTCGATCAACCCCGAGCGTGCCAAAAAGGTCGATTTCTCCACCGGGTATTACGACGTCACCCAGGCGATCGTGACCAACAAGGGCAGCAAAATCGCCGGCGCGAAGAGCATCGCCGACCTCAAGGGCGCGAAGCTCGGCGCCCAGGTGGGCACTACGTCCTACACCGCGATCATCGACCAGATCAAGCCCGGCACCACACCGGCTGTCTTCAAGACCAACGACGTCGCGGTTCAGTCGCTGAAGAGCAAACAGATCGATGGCATCGTGGTCGACCTTCCGACCGCGTTCTACGCAGTGGCGGCCCAGCTCGACAGTGGCGTGATCGTCGGACAGCTGCCGTCGGCGGGCGGTAAGCCGGAACAGTTCGGCGCCGTGCTGCAGAAGGGCTCAAGCCTGACCCAGTGCGTCAGCGGGGCGGTCGACGCAATTCGTAAGGACGGCACGCTGACCAAGCTCTCCGAGCAGTGGCTGACCGGCCAGGGCGCGCCCAAACTGTCGTGACCGAAACCGCGAAGTGGCAGCCGTCGGCGCTGCAACGCGAACGCGACTCCTACCGTGAGACGCGGCGTCGTCGCTCCTACGTCATCGCCGGAGCTGCCACCATCGTGGTGCTGGCGATAGTCGTACCGGCGATCACCACCAGCGCCGGGTGGCCTGCGCTGTCCGAGACCTATTTCTCCTGGTCCAAGGCGAAGTCGTCGTTCCTGCCTGTTCTTCGCGGACTGGTCGTCAACGTCGAGATCATGGTCATCTGCGGCCTGCTCATCGCTGTCCTGTCGACGTTCCTCGCCGTCCTGCGCACTCTGCGGGGGCCGGTCTTTCTACCGCTGCGGTTCGCCGTCACGGTGTATACCGACATCTTCCGGGGGCTACCTCAGATCCTGGTGATCCTGCTGCTCGGCCTGGGTATGCCCGGCCTGCAACTACAGGGCCTCCCCACCAGCGGGTTCTTCTGGGGCGGGCTCGCCCTGGTGCTGTCGTACTCGGCCTA
>JBBPZD010000215.1:0-10567 GCA_038199265.1 Actinomycetales bacterium
CCGGACGACCGCACCGCCCGCCAGATTGCCGAGCGTCGCGAGTCGGCGGAGCGGCAGGCTTCGCTGGCCAAGGCGCGCAAGCGGATCAGTCTGGAGGATCTCAACGAGGCCCTGGCTCAGGGCAAGGTCGAGACGCTCAACCTGATCCTCAAGGGCGATGGCTCCGGTTCTGTCGAGGCCCTGGAAGACGCGCTCATGCAGATCGATGTGGGTGAAGAAGTCGAGATGCGCGTCATCGACCGTGGTGTCGGCGCAATCACGATGAACAACATCAACCTTGCGGTGGCCTCTAACGCGGTCATCATCGGCTTCAACGTCCGGGCCGAGGGCCAGAACGCTGACTACGCCGACAAGGAAGGCGTCGAGATTCGCTACTACTCGGTGATCTACCAGGCCATCGACGAGCTCGAAGCAGCGCTGAAGGGCATGCTCAAGCCGGAGTACGAGGAGGTCGAGCTGGGGACGGCGGAGATCCGAGAGATCTTCCGCAGTTCCAAGTTCGGCAACATCGCCGGTTCGCTCGTGCGTACCGGTGAGATCCGCCGCGGCAGCAAGGCACGGATCACCCGTAAGGGCATCGTGGTCACCGAGAAGCTGGAGATCGCAGGTCTGCGGCGCTTCAAGGACGACGTCACTGAGGTCCGCGACGGTTACGAGTGCGGTGTCAACCTGGGGTCGTTCAACGACCTGCAGGACGGCGACCTGATCACCACGTACGAAATGCGGGAGAAGCCCCGTAAGTAAGTCAGCAACGCTAGGGCCCGTTACCTCTTCGGAGGTGGCGGGCCTTTGCGTTTCGGGGGAGTGGTCGACGGCGGGATCTATCCCAAGTTGGCCTGATCGGTGAGGCCGAAAGGGTGGCCGGCCGGATCGACCACGTTCTCGATCGCCAGGTCGAAATGGAACTGCGTCGTGCCGTCAGTGGGCCAGGACGGCGGTCGGTGGTCGAGCCCTTCCCCGGGTCTTCTGTGCGCTCGTCGGTGAATCACCCGGCCACTACCAGCGCAGGTGCGCGGTAGACGCTGGGCAGAGCCACCGGGCCGCGCAGCTACCGTGAGCGCGTGACGGAACTTCTACTACTGCTGGCCCCGAGCGCGAACCGGGTCTACGCCGGCGCCGCGCGTGAACTGGTCGCGGCGGAGGCACGCGTATTGACCGGTGCGCTGTGCACGTCAGCGGTCCAGGTGGCGAGTTCCGACCTTGCTGGGGTGCAGTACCTCGCAGTCAGCGGTGAGGACGACCTCCTGGTAGACGTTCTCTCCAACCTGTCGGCGAGCGCGGCGCTCTTCGAGCGGGTCGGCGACCTGTTGCGCCCGGTGCAGCTGCAGCGGCGCGAGGTCTATCCGAGTGACCTGGTGACGATCCCGAAATACTCGGGCAAGACAAACGAGCAGTGGACGCGACTGGCGCTGGGAGTGACGGCAGCTGCCACGGCCCGACCTGAGCGTTGGCTGGACGGTTCGCTGACGGTGCTGGACCCGATGTGCGGGCGTGGAACGACGTTGAACCTGGCTATGTCCCTCGGCTACGACGTCACGGGCGTAGAGATCGATCGCAAGGACCACGAGGCCTACGCGGCTTTCATCAAGACCTGGATGCGCCAGCACCGTTACAAGCACACCGTCCATGAGGGTGCTCTGCGCACAGACGGCCGAATGCGGGGGCGGCAGTTGCAGATCGAGATCGCGCCCACCAAGGAAGACTTCCGGGCCGGACGGGTGCAGAAGATCGACTACCTGTGCACCGACACCCGAGACCTGGACGGGCTGCTACGAGCCCGCAGTGTCGATGTCGTCGTGACCGATGCTCCGTACGGTGTGCAGCACGCCGCGCACACCGAAGAGATGGCGCGCAGCCCGCTGGAGTTGTTGAATACGGCCCTGCCCGGATGGGTGCGGGTACTGCGCAGCGGGGGAGCAGTCGGCGTGTCGTTCAACCGGCATGTGGCGCCGTGGGAGGACCTCGCCGCGATCCTGTCCGAACACGGGCTCGACCTGGTCCAAGATCCCGGATATGCACAATTGCGCCATCGGGTGGACGTGTCGATCGACCGGGATCTGATCGTTGCTCGCAAGCCCTGAGGCCGGGCGGTGGACTGGTTTGGTGACAAAGTGGGTGCCGGTGCGAGGATTGAGGCATGGCCGACCCAGCACGCGCACGCAAGATTGCCGAGCGCATCAAGTTCCTTGTCGCTGACTATCTCGAGCACCGGATGAAGGACGAGCGGCTCGGCTTCGTCACCATCACCGATGTCCGGGTGACCGGCGACCTGCAGCAGGCGTCGGTGTTCTACACCTTCTTCGGTTCCGATCAGGAACGAAAAGACAGTGTCGACGCGCTCGAGGACAACCGCGGGCGGATCCGTTCCCACGTGGGCAAGGGACTGGGCATCCGCCTGACGCCGTCGCTGGAGTTCATTCCTGACGCGATTCCAGAAGGTGCAGCACAGATCGAGGACGCGCTGCGCGCAGCACGTGCGCGGGACGAGGAACTGGAACGCACCAAGCAACAGGCGACGTACGCGGGCGAGGCCGACCCGTACAAGAAGTCGGAGTAGACCCGTCGACGGTCTGCTGTTGGTCGACAAGCCAGCCGGTTGGACCAGTCACGACGTCGTCGCACGCTGCCGACGGTTGGCCGGTACAAGGCGTGTCGGTCACGCTGGAACTCTCGATCCGATGGCGACCGGACTGCTATTGATCGGGATTGGCCGAGCCACCAAGTTGTTGACTTTCCTGGTCGGCTGGGACAAGGCCTACACAGCCACGATTCGCCTCGGGCAGAGCACCGTTACTGATGACGCCGAGGGAGACGTCCTGGACGCCCCCGGGGCAACAGGGATAGATCCGGGGCTTTTGCTGAGCGCAATCAGCGATCTGTCCGGCGACGTAGATCAGGTGCCGAGCAGTGTCAGCGCGATCAAGGTGAACGGGGTCCGCTCCTACGCGCGGGTGCGCGGCGGAGAACAGGTCGAGTTGAAGCCCCGGTCGGTGATGGTGTCCCGGTTCGAAGTGCTCAACCAACGCTCGACCACAGCAGGGGACCTGCCGGTGGTCGATCTCGATGTCGAAGTAGAGGTCAGCTCGGGCACCTACATCCGCGCGCTGGCGCGAGATCTCGGAGCAGTCCTCGGAACCGGGGGGCACCTCACCGCCCTTCGACGCACCCGGATCGGCCGCTTCGAGGTGGCGGACGGCAACGAGCTGGGGGACCTGTCGAGGATGCACGAAGAGGGAGAGCCGTTGCCGGTCGCTGCGCTGGCTGACGCGGCACGTGCGGCGTTCCCGGTACGCGAGCTGGATCAGGAAGAAGAACAGGATCTGCGGCACGGAAAGCGCCTCGACACTCCGGTTCAAAGCCCTCAACCTATCGCTGGCCTAGGTCGAGGCGGTGACCTCGTGGCGATCCTCGATGCCTCGGAATCAACCACGCGATCCCTCGTGGTGTTTCCCCCGCAGGTTGGGTGACCGGCTATTTGCGACTACGTCGCATATGGGGCGTAGTGTCTCGGATGGCTATACAGCTCCGAGAGATAACGAGGCAAAGACGTGGCTCAATCCGTCGGTGACAGTGCTGCACCCAGTCGCCTGCGGGTCATCGCAGCCGAGTTCACTACAGAAGATCGTCGTTCCGTTTACGGAATGACTGCCGCGATCGTGGCGCTGCACGTGATCGGTTTCGGTTTGCTCTTCGCTGTCATCGCCCCGAACAACTACAAGCTGGGTGGCCAGGGTGTCTTCGGCGTGGGCCTGGGAATTACGGCTTACACCCTCGGAATGCGGCACGCGTTCGACGCAGACCACATCGCGGCCATCGACAACACGACCCGCAAGCTGCTGACCGACGGCAAGCGTCCGCTGAGCGTCGGCTTCTGGTTCTCCCTCGGTCACTCTTCGGTTGTTTTCGGGCTGTGCTTGTTGTTGACCCTGGGTATCAGGGCTCTGGGGCGTGGAGTCACCGACGACACATCCACGTTGCACACGGTCACCGGCTTGATCGGGACGTCCGTGTCGGGGATCTTCCTGTGGATCATCGCGCTGCTCAACCTCGCCGCACTGATCGGGATCATCAAGGTATGGCGCCGAGCCCGTGGGGGCGAGTTGGACGAAGAGGCGCTGGAGGATCACCTGCAGAACCGGGGCTTGTTCAACCGGTTCCTCGGTCGAATGACCAGGGCTGTTACCAAGCCCGCCCAGATGTACCCGATCGGGTTCGTCTTCGGTCTGGGGTTCGATACGGCGACCGAGATCAGCCTGCTGGTGCTGGCCGGTGGCGCTGCCGCTTACGCGCTGCCCTGGTACGCCATTCTCACGCTGCCGATCCTGTTCACCGCCGGCATGAGTCTGCTCGATGCAGCCGACGGGATCTTCATGGGGAAGGCCTACAAGTGGGCCTTCGCCCAACCCTTGCGCCGCCTCTACTACAACGCCACCGTCACCGGGCTGTCGATCTTCGTGGCGGTCGTGATCGGCACGATCGAACTCTGTTCGATCTTCGCCGACCGCCTCCAGCTCACCAGCGGCCCGGTTGCCGCGATCGGCTCCGTCGAACTCGACGGTGTCGGGTTCATCATCGTCGGGGTCTTCGTCGGCACCTGGCTGCTGGCGGTCGGTGCCTGGTATGCGTTCGGGCTGAACAAACGCGAGTTGTTCGCGAGCTAGAGTTACCGACGTGCTGCGCCTGACCGACACCGCCGAGCTTCCAGCGCAATTCGGCCGAACCGTGGTCACCATCGGCAACTTCGACGGAGTGCACCTCGGACATCGTGCGTTGCTGACCGCGGTCGCAACCCGAGCGGTTCACGACGGCCTCAAAAGCGTCGCCGTCACGTTCGAGCCGCACCCGCTTGCCGTGTTGTACCCGGATCGCGCGCCGGAAATGGTCAGCTCCCTGGGGGAGCGGCTCTCGGTGATCGAGCGGATCGGCCTGGATGCGGTTATCGTCCTTCCGTTCACACTGGAACTGGCTGCCATGTCACCGCGCGATTTCGTGCACGACGTCTTCGCCGAAGGACTGAAGGCGGCCACGGTGATCGTGGGTCGTGACACGCGTTTCGGCGCCAAAAATGCCGGAAACGTCGACACGCTGCGCGAGTTGGGTGCGCAGTTCGGATTCGAGGTGCAGGTGCAACGGGATGTCGGACAGGACGGTCGGTACTCCTCCACCGAGGTGCGGGCAGACCTGGTCACCGGGGACGTCGCTGGAGCAGCGAAGATATTGGGCCGCGCACACACCGTGACAGGGATGGTCGTGCATGGTGCGCAGCGCGGCCGCGAACTGGGCTATCCCACGGCGAACCTTTCGCAGGACGCGACCGGCTTCGTTCCCGCTGACGGGGTGTACGCCGGCTGGCTGGTCCGAGATGGCGGCGACGGTGTCCGACTACCGGCAGCGATATCGGTCGGTACGAACCCGACGTTCGACGGCACCCAGCGCACTGTTGAGGCGTACGTCCTGGACCGCACCGACCTCAACCTGTACGACGAGGTCGTCGTGGTGGAGTTCACCCAACACCTGCGCAGTAATGTGCGATTCGACTCGATCGACGACCTGATAGTGCAGATGAGCACTGACGTCGATGAAGCGAGAGCTCTCCTGACTGGGCAGTAGGGTGGCGCTCGACACACTGACGCCCGTCCCAGACCACCGTGGAGCCAGAGACTCATGATCAGCGCGCAGGACGAGAAGTTCGACCAGTCCATGCTTGACGGGAGGGTGCCGTCCCTCGCTCGCCTGTTCCTTGATCGGGTAGCGCAAACCCCTGACGCGCATGCCTACAGCTATCCGGTCGGTGCCGACTGGAAGCAGCTGACCTGGAGAGCTGCTGATGCGCGGATGCAGGCAATCGCGGGGGGTCTGATCGCGCTGGGCGTCAATCAGGGCGATCGGGTCGCCATCGCCTGCGCTACCCGTGTCGAGTGGGTGCTGGCGGACATGGGGGTGATGCTCGCTGCAGCGGCGACGACAACCATCTACCCGACGTCGACATCGGATGACATGCTCTACATCGTCTCTGACTCCGGCAGCGTGGTCGTGATCGTTGAAGACGACGACATGGTCGCGACGCTGCGCGGCGGTCGCGACGCCATTTCCTCGGTACACAAGGTCATCGTCATCGACGGCGAGGGTGACGGCGACTGGGTGCTGTCACTGGCAGATCTTGAGAAGTCGGGTCGGGAGCACCTGGCACACCACGAAGACGCGATTGAAGAGCGGGTGGCCAACCTGGGCCCGCAGGACCTCGCCACGCTGATCTACACCTCGGGCACCACCGGTCGGCCCAAGGGTGTTCGACTGCCGCACGACGCCTGGGTGTACGAGGCGGCGGCTGTCGATTCCACTGGTCTGTTGAGCTCGGCGGACCTGCAGTACCTGTGGCTGCCGCTCTCGCACGTGTTCGGGAAGCTGTTGCTGATCCTGCCGATCCAAATCGGTTTCCCTACCGCCATCGACGGTCGGGTCGACAAGATCACCGAGAACCTAGGTGTGATCCGACCTACCTGGATGGGCGCAGCACCGCGCATCTTCGAAAAGGTCTACGGCCGCATCACCACGATGATGGACTCAGAGGGTGGAGCGAAGGCCAAACTTTTCCACTGGGCGTCGGCCAACGGGAAACAGATCGCTGAGCACCGCTCCGAGGAGAGTTCCTCACCAGCATTGTTGAAGGCGCAGCACAAGATCGGCGACAGGCTGGTCCTGTCCAAGATCCGCGCTCGCTTCGGTGGGCGAATCCGGTTCTTCATCTCTGGCTCTGCCGCGTTGAACGGCGAAGTGGCCAAGTGGTTCGACTCGATGGGGATGCCCGTCCTGGAGGGCTACGGTATGACTGAAACCAGCGCGGCTGCCTGCGTGAACCGCCCGTTCGCCAACAAGATCGGCACTGTCGGTTGGCCGCTGCCAGGAACCGAGGCCAAGGTTGCCGAAGACGGCGAACTGCTCATCAAGGGTCCGGGTGTGATGCAGGGGTACCACGGGCTGGACGAAGCAACAGCCGAGACCCTCATCGACGGCTGGTTGCACACCGGGGACATCGCCGAAATTATGCCCAGCGGCCACGTCCGCGTCACCGACCGCAAGAAGGACCTGTTCAAAACCTCCAACGGCAAGTACGTGGCGCCCGGCCAGATCGAGGCGACCTTCAAGGGATTGTGCCCATACGCCTCCCAACTCGTGATCGAGGGGGATGGGCGCAAGTTCGTATCTGCGCTGGTCACCCTCGACGAAGAGGCCATCATGGGTTGGGCGGGCGCGCACGGCCTGGGCGACGAGGAGTACCGCACCGTCGTGACCTCCGACGTGGCGCGGGAGATGGTGCAGGGATATGTCGATCAACTTAATTCCGGTCTCAATCGGTGGGAGCAGGTCAAGCGTTTCGTCATTCTCGACCGCGACCTGAGCATCGAGGAGGGCGAGATCACCCCGAGCCTGAAGCTCAAACGCAAGATGGTCATCACCAAGTACGGCGATCAACTGGACGCCATTTACCAGGACTGACCTCACGCGAGAAATCCGGTAGGCCGCTTAAGGTGGTGACATGCCGGGTGAGTCGATCTTCTATGACCTCGAACCGCTCCTGGAGCGGGTGAGCAAACCGATCCAGTACGTCGGCGGTGAGCTGAACTCCACTGTCAAGGATTGGCAGTGCGGAGGTTTCGGGCCAGGCGGTCAGGAGTTGACGGCTCGCTGGGTGCTGATGTACCCCGACGCGTATGAGGTCGGGGTACCCAATCAGGGCGTCATGATCTTGTACGAAGTGCTGAACGAGCGGCCCGATACCCTGGCGGAACGGACGTATTCGGTCTGGCCCGACATGGAGGATGCGCTGCGGGGGGCAGGGTTGCCGCAGTTCACCGTCGATGGTCACCGCCCGGTGGGCGACTTCGATGTGTTCGGACTTTCGTTCGCCACCGAACTCGGCTATACCAATATGTTGACCGCTCTGGACCTCGCCGGCATCCCCATGCATGCCGTCGATCGCGGCGAAGACGACCCGATCGTGCTTGCGGGAGGGCACGCAGCGTTTAACCCCGAGCCGGTGTCGGACTTCATCGACGCGGCAGTTGTCGGCGATGGTGAAGAGGCCGTTCTGGCGATCACGCAGCACATCACCCAATGGAAGAGGCAGGGCCGGCCCGGCGGCCGACGCGAGCTGTTGCTGCGCCTCGCGCGCACGGGTGGCGTCTATGTTCCTGGCTTCTACGACGTCGACTACCTGCCCGACGGCCGTATTCAGCGCGTCGCCCCATCCGCTGACGTGACCGGTGTTCCATGGCGGGTGTCCAAACACACCGTGATGGACCTGGACGCTTGGCCCTACCCCAAGCAGCCGCTGGTGCCGTTGGCAGAGTCGGTGCACGAGCGGATGTCGGTCGAGATCTTCCGCGGATGCACACGGGGCTGTCGATTCTGCCAGGCCGGGATGATCACCCGTCCGGTGCGGGAGCGGTCGATCACCGGGATCGGCGAGATGGTGAAGAAAGGGCTGGAGGCGACCGGGTTCGAAGAGGTCGGCTTGTTGTCCCTCTCTTCGGCTGACCACACCGAGATCGCCGAGATCGCCAAAGGGCTGGCCGACCGCTACGAAGGAACCCAAACGGGTTTGTCGTTGCCATCGACCCGGGTCGACGCGTTCAACATCGATCTTGCGAACGAACTGACTCGAGGCGGACGCCGGTCCGGCCTCACTTTCGCGCCGGAGGGTGGGTCGGAGCGGATTCGCAAGGTCATCAACAAGATGGTCAGCGAAGAGGACCTCATCAAGACTGTGGCTGCTGCGTACGGCGCTGGGTGGCGTCAGGTCAAGCTGTATTTCATGTGCGGTCTGCCCACGGAGACCGATGAGGACATCCTGCAGATCGCCGACCTGGCCAAGCGGGTCATCGACACCGGTCGGCAGGTCAGCGGGCGCCGCGACATCCGGTGCACCGTGTCGATTGGGGGATTCGTGCCCAAGCCGCATACCCCGTTCCAGTGGTGCGCTCAGCTCGGTTCGCAGGAGACGGACGCACGGCTGGGCAAGCTACGTGCGGCAATCCGCTCGGACAAGAGATACGCGTCGGCAATCGGGATGAGGTATCACGATGGGCAGCCCGGGATTGTCGAAGGGCTTCTCTCACGCGGTGATCGTCGAGTGGGGCGGGTCATCGAGGCCGTCTGGCGTGACGGTGGGCGGTTCGACGGGTGGAGCGAGCACTTTTCCTACGAGCGCTGGATGCGGGCCGCCGAGACGGTGTTCGCGGACACCGGGGTCGACGTCGCGTGGTACACCACGCGCGAACGCAGCGAGCACGAAGTGCTGCCCTGGGACCACATCGACTCCGGGTTGGACAAGGACTGGCTGTGGTCCGATTGGCAGGATGCGCTCGATGAGACCGAGGTGGAGGACTGCAGGTGGGAACCATGTTTCGACTGTGGCGTGTGTCCCCAGATGAACACCGACATCCAGGTCGGTCCCACCGGTAAGAAGCTGCTTCCACTGACTGCAGTCTGAGTGCGCAGCGCATCCAGAAGGGCACATAGGTAACTTGACTGCCGTGACGACGTCTCGCCAACGGGTTCCCGAGGGCCCGGCTCCTGAGCCCGCGGTTCAAAAACTACGCGTCCAATACGCCAAGCGCGCCAGGATGCGCTTCTCCTCGACCCGCGATTTCCAACGTGCCTTGGAGCGGGCGCTTCGCCGGGCCCAGGTGCCAATGGCGTTCTCGGCAGGTTTCCACCCGCACCCTCGCATCAGTTATGCCAACGCCGCGCCCACCGGCACTGCAAGCGAGGCGGAGTACTTCGAGATCCAACTGCGCGAACGGCGCGACCCGGAACAGGTCCACCGCGACCTGGACGCCGCACTGCCCAACGACCTAGCTGTGGTGCGGGTCCGTGAGGCGCTGCCGGGAGCGCTGGCCGATCTGCTTGAGGCCAGCGACTGGCTCCTCGCCTTCGCCGATATCGAACTGCCGGTGCTGCGGTCTGCTGTTGCGGCGATGCTCCACACGGACCGTATCGAAGTGACCCGGATGATGAAGCGGGGGCCACGCACGTTCGACGTGCGCGAGGCTGTCCTGGCTGCCACTGCTTCATCGAGCGAGGACTCGATCTATCCTGCGCAACTGGCGCTGCGGTTGCGGCACCTGGTCCCCTCGGTTCGACCCGACGACGTCATGAGCGCCTTGGCACACGTCGCAGATCTGCACCCGCAGCGTTCTCCGCTCGTTACCCGATCGCGCCAGGGGCCACTCAACTGTGACGGCACCGTGGGTGACCCCCTCAAAGCGCCGGATGCCCCGAGTTGATCGTGTTGTCACCTATTTCGGGGTAAAGTTCATATCTGGTCAGGCCCTGGTAAAAACCGGGGAAGTTATTCGCTGGGGGTACAACAGATGAGAAGCACATGGAAACGACTGCGGTGACTTTGAGCGACGGGGCGGCGAAGGGCCTGCAGCGTGGCCCGCGCGTGTCGATCTGTATACCGATCTATCAGGGTGAAAAGTTTCTGGCTGAGACGCTTGATTCTGCTCTCGCGCAGGATTTCCACGATTTTGAAGTCGTCGCTCTGAATAACGCGAGTACA
>JBBPZD010000216.1:0-4677 GCA_038199265.1 Actinomycetales bacterium
CCCACCCTCGACGACGTGCGGGCTCTCGTCGCCAGAGTGGGCCAGTCCGGGCTGCCCACCACACTCGTCGTCCACGGACCTTTGCTGGTGGTGCCCCCCGGTATCGGTCTGGCCGCCTACCGCATCGTGCAGGAAGCCCTCACCAACTGCCTGCGGCACGCTCGCGCCACCAGTGCATCGGTCGTGGTGACATATCTACCCGATCAGATCGAAATTGTCGTGAGCGACAACGGTAGGGGAGCGGAGAACGGATCGGGCGTGTCTGTGACGGGAAGTGGCCTGGTCGGGATGCGCGAACGGGTGGCGACCTACGGCGGTGACCTGATGATCGAGGACCGACCCGACGGCGGCTTCCGGATCCGGGCGATCCTCCCCGTGACGGTGGCCGCGTGATCCGCGTGGTGGTCGCCGATGACCAGGCGCTGGTCCGGTCCGGGTTCTCCCTGATCCTCGGCTCAGAACCCGGCATCGACGTGGTTGCACAGGCAGCCGACGGCGTTCAGGCACTGGCCGCAACCCGTCAGCACCTCCCCGACGTGGTCCTGATGGACATCCGGATGCCGGGCATGGACGGGATCGAGGCCACCCGACACATCACCTCCAACCCAGGTCTGGCCAAGGTTGGGGTGCTGGTGCTGACCACGTTCGCGGCTGATGAATATGTGGTGGCCGCCCTTCGAGCGGGCGCCAGCGGTTTTGTTCTGAAAGATACCGAGCCTGCAGCCTTGGTGCGTGCCGTAGAAGTGGTGGCTGCCGGCGAGGCACTGCTTGCGCCCGAGGTAACCCGTCGCATGCTTGACCGATTTGCCCGAGCCGATGAACCCCGAGCAATGCTGGAGTTGCCACCGTTGACCCAGCGGGAGCTCGAGGTGCTTGGCGCTGTCGCGCTCGGTCTGTCCAACCTTGAGATAGCCGACCGGCTCGTGGTCAGCTACTCGACGGTGAAGACGCACGTCAGCCACCTGCTCACCAAGCTCGCTGCACGCGATCGAGCGCAACTCGTGATGCTGGCCCACCGTGCAGGGTTGGGGCGATGAGCGGTGACAGATCTGCTGGGATCCGGTGGTCGCGTGGTGCGCCATTCCTTCGTGATGGTGCTCGTTCCAGCCCGATTTCAGCCGTGCTGTCCGTTGTCGACGGCTTTTCGATCGCGCCGATGAGCACAGATCGTGCCGTCGCATACGGGAGGCTGGACCAACCTCGGGCATCGTTCACCGGTGTCCGCACATGCTCGGTCTGAACCCATGAAAGAACGGCCTTCCGTCAGGCAGTCGACGAGGGTGGGCAGGACGTTCAACGGGAAACGGCCCTGACCAGCATTTCCGCTGGCCAGGGCCGTTCTTTTGCTGCTGGTCGGGGTGACAGGATTTGAACCTGCGACCTCGTCGTCCCGAACGACGCGCGCTACCAAGCTGCGCCACACCCCGTGGCTGCTGCACCCGTCGTGCGGATCACGCACGCGTCGGATGCAGCGCGGCACACGTTACCGGTAAGGCTGAGACATCTCCCAATCGGGCGCGATCACGGCGACGATGCCACGTGGAAGGGCGTTGGGTCAGGAGGTGCGGCTTGCATCCCAGGACGATGGAGCGAGCGTCAGCAGGGTAGCTTCCGGGCGGCAGGCGAATCGGACAGGTGTGTACTTGTTGTGGCCTAACCCCGCAGACACCTCGAGCCAGGCCGCGTCGTGCGGGGTGAGGGCGGACGCTGTTCCTGCCGCACCAGGCCACCAGCGCGAGACGCCCTTGGCTCGAGCTCGGTCGAGGTCGCAGTTCGTTACCAGTGCACCGAACCCGGGAACGCACAGCTGTCCGCCGTGGGTGTGGCCGGCGATCAGCACTTTTGCCCCATCGGCAGCCATGGCATCGAGCACGCGGGTGTACGGCGCGTGCAGTACCCCCAGCGTCAGGTCGGCGGCCTGGTCGACCGGCCCGGCAACCCGGTCGTAGCGGTCGTAACCCAGGTGCGGATCGTCGACACCGACGAAATCCAGGTCGAGCCCGCGTACTGACATCCGCGTGCGAGCATTCGTCAGGTCGGCCCAGCCACCACCGGTGAAACCGGCGACCATCTCCCGCCACGGGAGTTGTGGCACGTCCATCGAGGTGCCTGGTACGTGAGAGGTATTGAAATACCGCAGCGGGTTCTTGAAAGTCGGACCGAAGTAGTCGTTCGACCCCAGCACGAACGCGCCAGGTAACTCAAGCAGCGGTTCCATGGCGCGCAACACGGACGGCACCGCGTTCAGATCCGAGCAGTTGTCGCCGGTGTTGATCACCAGGTCCGGTTCCAAACCCGCCAGGCCGCGCACCCAGGCAATCCGATGCTCCTGGCGGGGCACCAGGTGCAGGTCGGAGATATGCAGAACTCGGATCGGAGCCGCGCCATCGCGAAGTACGGGCAGGGTCGCGCGACGTACCGCATACCAGTGGCGTTCAACCAACGAGGCCCACGCGAGGGTGGCCGCCCCAGCGGCGGTGATCGCGGTGGCAGCGCGGGTAGCAGAATGCATTCGCACATCCTGGCACCTACGCAAATCGAGGCGACCGCGAACAGCCCCGAGTGACACACTTCCCCCATGAGCCTCAAGGACACCCTGCAGACCGATCTCACCGCGTCGATGCGGGCGAAGGACACGGTGCGCACCCAAACCCTGCGGATGGCGCTCGCTGCCGTTCGCAACTCCGAGGTCAGTGGCGATGCCAAGCACGAGCTGACCGACGAAGAGGTACTCGGCTGCATCACCAAGGAGGCCAAGAAGCGTCGCGAGGCGGCGAGCGCGTATGACGACGCGGGCCGCCCCGAACTAGCGGACGCCGAGCGCACCGAACTGACTGTGTTGGAGCACTACCTGCCGGCTCAGCTCAGTGACGATGAGCTGAGCGCAATGATCGACCATGCGATCGCCTCGACCGGCGCCTCGGGGATGCAGAGCATGGGTCAGGTCATGAAGGTGCTGCAGCCGCAGATCAACGGACGCGCCGACGGCTCGAAGGTCGCCGCTGCGGTACGCGCCTCGTTGAACAGCTGAATGGCACGCGAATGAGGGTGCCGCGCGGTCTGTAGAGCGCGCGGCACCTTATCCATGAGTACCTGTCGGGGCTAGCGGCCGGCGTAGATGTTGATGGTCGTGCCTTCTTTGGCGTCACCGGTGGCGGACATCCTGGTGATCTTGCCTCGGCCTTGTACCTGCACGTGGAACCCGGCTCCCTGCAACGTGCTGATCGCGTCTTTGATGGTCTGACCGACGACGTTGGGCACGGCCACCTGGGTCGGTGTCGGGTTGCTTGAAGCCGGCGCGGACGCCTGGTTCGGGTCGCCACCCGCAGCCGCGGGGAACTGCTTGACCGGCTTGCCCTTCAGGGCCGCGTCCATGATGCCTTTCCACATGGGCGCCGGCAGATCACTGGCGAAGATGTAGTGGTCGTAGTACGTGCCGGCGAGTGAAATGTTCTTCAGCGGGGGCTGGCTGTTCCCGCCGTGGCCGACCCAGACGGCAGTCGAAAGCTGCGGGGTGTAACCGACGAACCAGATATTCTTCGCGTACTCCACCGTGCCGGTCTTCCCGGCGGCAGGGCGATTCGCGGCCAGGGCATCCTGATGCGCGGTGGCTTTCGGGTCGTTCGGGTTGAGGACAGCCTGGAAGATTTTCGTTGTTTCAGCAGCCACCTTCGCCGACATGACCTGCTTGCATGGCGCGATGGTGATCTTCAGTGCTTTGCCGTTCCCGTCCACAATCGAGGTGACAGGCTTGGGCGGGCAGTACTTTCCTCCAGCGGCCGCCGTAGCGTAGGCATTCGCCATTTCGATAGGTGAACTCAGGCTGGTCCCGAGAATGATGCCCGAAGGATTGAACTCAATCGATTTCTTATCGAGTCCGAGCTTGACCATGGTGTCGGCGATACTGCAGATACCGACCTGTGCGGCCAACTCGCCGAACGCGGTGTTCACCGACCATGCAGCGGCCTGTGCGTAGGGCATCGGACCAATCGGAACAGGGAAGTCGTTTCCGATTCCGTAAACGCCTCTACCGCCAGAATAACAAGGACCGTTGAAGTCGCTCAGAGGGAAGTTCGTGCCGAGGTTGCCGTTCGGCATGCGGGTGCCTTGCGATCGTACGTCGATGGTGTTGTTAGCCGAGGCTCCCTGCTGCAATGCCGTAACAATCGCGAAGAATTTGGCCGATGATCCGAACTGAAATTTGGCATTGCTGAGGTTGATGGAGGTCTTACCCCTGCTCTGGGTGTTGCTGTACGACGTGTTCTGTCCTACCGCCAAGATATCGCCGGTGCCCGGCTGGATCATCGCCGCAGCTGCATTGACGTCGGTTTTGTTGCCCTCGGGAACTTTGGAACGCAGCTGTTTGTCCATTATCGCGGCCATCTTCGGCTGGAAAGTCGTCTTGATCGTCAATCCGCCACTTTTCAGGGTGGCAGTGCGGGTCGCGCGATCTTTCCCGAGTGCAGGCTGATTTTTCAGCCACTCAGTGACGTAGGTGCAGAAATAGGGGTACTTCGAGGACGAACAGTTTCCACTGGTGTTCTTCAGCTTCAACATCTTGGAGACCGGGATGCTCTTCGCGGCCGTGTACTCCTTGGAGGTGATGATCTTCTGTTGCAGCATCTTCGTCAGCACCAGGTCGCGTCGGGCCTGGGAGTTCTTGGGATTGGTCACCGG
>JBBPZD010000217.1:0-4702 GCA_038199265.1 Actinomycetales bacterium
CGGACGCGCCTCGGATCAGCGTGTAGGCCACCCACACGACGGGAAAGATCAGGGACGGCGGCAACAGGCTCGCGTCGATGCGATTCCTTGGGCCAAAGGCCACCCAGCCGATGACGGCCAGCAACGGAACGGCCACGTGGACCAACTTGTCGGCAATGTACGGACCGCCGCTCAGATGCAGAATCGGCCGCAAGAAGAACCAGTGCACGACGCCAGTCACAATGATCCCTGCCATCGCGTTCAAGCGCAGCACTCTCCACATGCGTCCGTCCCTGAGGGGATCGGCAGCCAAGGTCGCACTGGTGTAGAAGACCAGGATGTTGCTCAGGATCGTGAAGTAGCTGAAAAAACGGATCAGACGCTCTGCTGTGCCCGGGGGGTCTGTCGTCACCAGCACCGCCGCGCCATTGACGACGAGGAACAGCTGGAACGCGAGGGCGAATCCCGTGAATACCGCGACGAGGCCGTGCCAACGCTGTGCACGGGTGACTCTGGTTCCTTCATCCGCGGAGGTCTGCACTTTGAGACTGTAAGCCCGAGGCGGCCAAGTTGCTCTGCTCGGGCGATATGACTGCCTTGGATCGGATCGACGCGCTGCGGCACGACGTCTCGCGATGAAACGTGCACGGTCATCCGGGACCGACGATAGTGAGGCCATGGCAAATGCAACCCGTCCTCCCTTCCACCTCGCCGTGCCCGTGCACGACATCGTGGCCGCCCGGCACTTCTACGGCGAGGTCCTCGGGTTCGAGCGGGGCCGCTCCGCAGAACGGTGGACGGACTGGAACATGGAGGGGCACCAGTTCGTCACCCACCAGGTCGACGGTCTGCGAAGCACGGTCGCCGGCACCAATCAAGTCGACGGGCACCAGGTGCCGGTTCCGCATTTCGGGCTGGTGCTCGACATCGACGCGTTCCAGGCGATGGCCGGTCGACTGCGTGATGCGGGCACTGAATTCGTCATCGAGCCCTACCTGCGATTCGAGGGCGAACCGGGGGAGCAGTGGACCATGTTCTTCCTCGACCCGTCTGGGAACGCGATGGAGTTCAAAGCGTTCCGCGACATCGATCAGCTCTTCGCCGTCTGATCCGGGGATGACGATCCGCGCCTGGCCATGTGTGAGGTGGAGGGCACGCTCCGCGCCGACAACACGAACCTGACGGACCATGCTGAGCACAACGGTCTGCGGCATCGTGGCCCGAAGGAGTTCCACCCGAAAGATGATGTCCGCAAACGGTATTCAGGCGGCCGGTCCCGGTCCGGATGCGACCACCCTGTACAGCCGACGACGCATGAGGTCGAAGGCAGCGAGGTCGTCAAATAACCGGGCAGCACCAGGTAGCTCGCACGGAAATCCCCGCTGGCTACGTGGTTCGGCTGGTGAGCAAGACCTCCGACCCGACCGCCTGGAAGCGCACCACCAGGCAACTGACCGCCCTCGGTGACAGTTGCGGGCGCACTCTGCTTTCCCGAACTGCCGCTCTCTTGAACGGTGCTTTGCTGAGCGGCATACGCTGCGAGCCATGGTCCGCCTGCTGCAGCTGTCCGACACCCACCTGCTCGGCCCCAGTTCCGTGTCGCCGCACCCGGAGATCGACCCCGAGGCCCGACTGGTCGCCGTGCTCGAAGCATTGCAGGATCAGGGCCCGTTCGATGCAGTTGTGCTGAGCGGAGACATCGCGGACGATGCATCACCCGAGGCGGTGCGTCGAGTACACGAGTTGGTCCAGCCCCTCGCGCCGCTCGTCGTCGCGGCACCCGGCAACCATGACGACACCGACGTCGTGGCGCGTGTATTCGGTGCTGAACCGGTGCGCGTGGGCACGTGGACCATCTGCCCGGTCGCCACCAACCGGCCAGGTGAGGTTGCCGGTCAGGGGCAGCCGCTGATGGATTTGTTGAGTTACTGCGGGGGGCCGACCGTCGTGGTGATGCACCACCCGGTGCGGTCGCGCAGCACACACCCGTGGTTCGTACTCGCCGGTGTCGCTGAGGCGGAGCAGCGGTTGAGCGAGCACGACCACCCGCTGGTGCTGCTGAGCGGGCACCTGCATCAGGCGTACGAGGGCGCAATCGGGCATGTCCGTCTGTACGGAGCGCCGGCCACGTTCTACGGGATCGCGCACGACGGTGCGGACTGGACGCCGAATGGCGCCCCCACCGGCGCGTCGATCATCGAACTAGCTGACGACGGCTCGAGCAGGATCCACCATGTCTTCGCCTGAGTTTGCAGCCTCGATACGACCTGCGTTTCCAGTGCGTCGCAGCTAGCCGGAGTAGCGGGCGTCCCGCCACGCCAGCGCCGCTTTGAGCCCCTTCTCGGCAGCCACCGCCTCGAACTCACGTTGTTCCGGGGTACCCGCACCGTTGAGCATCGCGGAGATGTCGATATTCGCGTTGACCGCATCGCGCAGACCCATCGCCTCGTAGGCCCGATTCAGCGCCTGCTTCGTCAGGCGCAACACAGCGAGCGGGGTCGGGGCGATCCGCAGCGCCAGCGCGTCAGCAGTCGCGTGCAACTCAGCCTTCGGCACGACGCGGTTCACCAGCCCGAGTAGAAGCGCGCCCGCGGCGTCGATCCTGTCGCCGGTGAAGAGCAGTTCGTTCGTCTTCTTCTGGCCCAGGATGAACGGCATCAGCAGCGTGACGGGGCCGGACCCGTACTGGATCTCCGGCTCGCCGAACTGGGCATCCTCCGACGCGATCACCAGATCGCACGCCATCGCGATCTCGCACCCACCGGCCAGGCAGTAACCGTGCACCACGCCGATGGTCGGCTTCGGGCAGGCCCACAGCGCCATCGTCACCTCCGCATCGCGGCGTAGTACCGGCTGCCATTCCAGCGGGGTCTCCGTCTTCGCCTCGAGCTCGTCGTTGATGTCGTACCCGGCGCAGAATGCCCGCCCAGCGCCGTAGACCAGCACTACTTTGATGTCGTCGTCGGTGGCGGCACGCCTGATGCACTCCTCCAGCAGGTCGACGGCGGCCGCGTTGAGGGCGTTCAGCTTGTCGGGCCGGTTGAGGGTGATGCGCGCGAGTGGACCGTCGGTCTCGTACAGCACTTCTGCGGGCACGGCTTCAGTCCTCCTCGGTCGGGTCGCGCAGGATGATGCGCGCGTCCAGCGCGATCGCTCCGGTGGAGGTCGCGGCGACAGGGTTGCACTCGACCTCACCGACCTCCGGGTGGGCGGCTGCGAAGTGCGACAGCGAGCTGACCAGTTCGGCGGTGGCATCCAGGTCGATGGGCGAGCGGCCGCGGAATCCGGTGAGCATCGCCGACCCGGACAGCCCGAGCAGCATCTCCTTCGCTGTCTCGGGCGTCACCGGGCCGAGTTCGCAACGGATGTCGCTGAACAGTTCGGTGAAGAACCCGCCGAGCCCGACCAGCACGATCGTCCCGAACGCCGGGTCCTGACGGGCGCCGACGATCAGCTCGACCGCATCGCTCAGGTCGAGTTGTTCCTCTACGGAGACGCTCGGCGGCGACAGGCGGCTCTGCAGGTCGGTCCACGCGGCGTCGAGTTCGTCATGGTCGGCGATGCCCAGCAGCACACCCCCACGGTCTGATTTGTGCTCGTCGCCGAGCGCTTTGAGCACCAGCGGGAACTCCAGGTCGGCTGCGACAGCGCGCAGCTCGTCGAGAGTGCTGACTTCAGCGGCTCGCCCGAACGTGATTCCGGCGTCGGTCAGCGCACGTCGGGCCGGCCAGTAACCGGTCTCGGTGAGGGCAGGCGCCACGGACTCAGGCTCGGGAACACCGTCGACGAGACGTTCAGCTCGGGCGGTGATGCGCGCCAGCGCCCAGGCTGCGTCCTCCGTGCTGCGGTAGACGGGGATACCGCCATCCCGCAGTGCCTTCGCTGGAGCAGATTCGGAAAACACGGTGTGCACGAAGACGGGTGCCGCGTTGCGCCGTGCTGCGCCCACGATCGAGACAGCCGCAGCGATCTCGGCTGAGGTGACGGCCGGGTCGTAGTGGCTGTAGCCGCCGAACTGGCCGGTCAGCATCACGGCGTCCACCTCGTCGCTGGCGGCCAGTACGTCGACGACGCGCGGGAAACAGGTGATGTCCTGCTCGCCTCCACCGGCCACGTCGACCGGGTTGACGGTGCCTGCGGTGGGCGGCAACTCGGCGGCAGCTCTGGCGGACAGCTCCGCGCCGAACTCCTCCACCTGCATCCCGATGTCTTCGAGGCTGTCGCTCATCAGCGATCCGTGGCCGCCACCGTCGGCCAGCACCGCGACCCTGCGGCCCGTGGGCGCCTTCCACCGCACGAGGGCCTGCAGCAGCGCGGCCATCCCGTGCGGGGTCTTCACCAGTTCGGCACCGGTGGATTCGCACATGGCCTCCAACACCACGCTCGAGGTCACCATCGAGCCGGTGTGCGAGGCGGCTCCGCGGGTCGACGCAGCGCCGCGGCCGACCGACAGCAGCACGACGGGCTTGCCCGCCGCATGGGCGCGCGCGACCGACCGGGCGAATTTCCGGCCGTCGCCGAACCCCTCGCAGTAGACGGCGATCGCGTCGGTTCCCTCGTGTTGCACACAACTGTCGATCAGGTCCGCTGCGTCGATGTCGGCACTGTTGCCGAGGCTGACGAACCGCGAGACTCCCATGCCCAGATCAGCCAGGTGTCCGCCGATGTCGACGGCGAGGTTACCGCTCTGGGAGATGATCGCGACCGTCCCCGGGGTGAAGTC
>JBBPZD010000218.1:0-6648 GCA_038199265.1 Actinomycetales bacterium
ACGGTGGCGTCGTACTTGGTCGTGGTCGTCTGCTTGGCGAGACGAACGGCGTCCAGGGGGGCGTAAAGGGCGTCGGCGTCGATCTTTTCGGCGGCGGCGCGGTAGGCCTTGCTGCGCTTCATGGTGCTGCTCCTTGAGGTTAGTGATGCTGGAGTTGTGGTCTGCGGACCGAAGCCGGCCCTGCCACGTCGAGTGCTGGCGAGCAGGTCGCCCGCCAGCACTCAGTATCGATCAGACTTCGGTGTCGATGCCCATCGAACGAGCGGTGCCGGCGATGATCTTGCTGGCCTGCTCGATGCTGTGCGCGTTGAGGTCTTCCATCTTCTGCTCGGCGATCTCTCGCACCTGAGCCTTGGACAGCTTGGCGACCTTGGTCTTGTGCGGCTCACCCGAACCCTTGGCGACGCCGGCAGCCTTCTTGATCAGCTCGGCTGCCGGAGGGGTCTTGGTAACGAACGTGAAGGAACGGTCTTCATAGACCGTGATCTCGACAGGAATGACGTTTCCACGCTGGGCTTCGGTGGCAGCGTTGTACGCCTTGACGAACTCCATGATGTTGACGCCGTGCTGGCCGAGGGCCGGACCTACGGGAGGTGCGGGTGTCGCTGCGCCAGCCTGGATCTGCAGCTTGATGAAGCCGGAGACCTTCTTCTTCTTCTTGGGGGGCATGAATATGTTTCCTTTTCTTCGGTGGTGGGCCTACGCCATGGGCGATGACCCGGTTGCAACCCCGCCGCGACGACGGGAGCTGTGCAGTCCTTCGATCAGAGCTTCGCGACCTGATCGAAGGACAATTCGACCGGGGTTTCCCGGCCGAAGATGGACACCAGCACCTTGAGCTTCTGGGTGTCGGCGTTGATCTCGGAGATCGTGGCAGGAAGGGTCTCGAACGGGCCCTCCATGACGGTGACGGATTCCCCGATGTTGAAGTCGACCTCGGGAGTCGAACCGCCCTTGCCCGATCCGGCAGCGCCGGTCGAGGCGCGACCGGAGTCAGTACCCTCGGGCTCGTCGAAGATCGGGTTCATCATCGTGACGACCTCATCGATCGTCAGCGGCGAAGGCTGGTGGGAGTTGCCTACGAAGCCGGTGACGCCAGGGGTATGGCGCACCGAGCCCCAGCTCTCGTCGGTGAGGTCCATCCGGACCAGCACGTACCCGGGCATCCGTACCCGCGTGCTGATCTTGCGCTGGGAGTTCTTGATCTCGGTGAACTCCTCGGTCGGCACCTCGACCTGGAAGATGTAGTCCTCCATGTTCAGGTTGGAGATACGGGTCTCGAGGTTGGCCTTGACCCTCTTCTCGTAACCGGCGTAGGAGTGCAGTACGTACCACTCGCCGAACTGCGAGCGAAGGTCTGCGATGAACGCCTCACGGGGGTCGACCTCTTCGATGAGACCGTCCTCTTCAGCTTCTACCTCTGCAGCCACGTCCGCTTCGTCAGCTTCGGCGTCAGCCTCAGCCTCGGTACCTTCAGCCACCTGCGGGGCGTCCGGAATGCCGGACAGGTCGACTTCCTCTGAGGCTGTCTCGTCGAGATCCGCGACCACGGCTACGTCGGCGGCCGCATCACCCGGGTCGGGGGTTGCGCGCTGGACGGAGTCGATGTCGCCATCTGCGCTCTCGGAATCCAAGACGGCTGCTAGCGCATCGTCAGCCGAAGCTGTTTCACCGGAACCGGTGTCAACAGCGACTGCGTCGTCTACGTCGATCTGATCGGGCTCGGCGCCTACGGGCGTCCCTTGGTCCGTCATTGACCTGCTTCCTCCATTGCATCGTGCATGTGTCCTGCGGGGCGCGGCCTGACATCGGCAGTGCGTGCTGATGTCGGCGCGTACGTCGTGTGACCGGGCTTGCGTCAACTACCGAAGACGAACGCGATCAGTCGGTTGAAAATCTGATCCATGCCGACGACGTAGGCCATGATCAAGCAGATGAAGACGACCACAACGGCGGTGTAGTTGAGCAGTTCCTGCTGGGTAGGCCGCACGACTTTGCGCAGCTCGTCGATAACCTGCCGGATGAACAGCACAATGCGGGCGAACAGACCCTTGCGATCGCCCTTTTTCGTCGTGCTTGCCCCGCCACGTGCGGATGTGGTGCTTGTGTCCGTCACCGGTGGCGCTCCTGTCATATCGCATCTGGTCGTTCGCCTGTGCTCACCGAACGGCTTGTCCGACGTCCACCGACGATGTCGGGTGCAGGGCACGAGGGACTTGAACCCCCAACCCCCGGTTTTGGAGACCGGTGCTCTACCAATTGAGCTAGTGCCCTTCGGGCCACCCGTATCGGAGGACCCCCAAGATCAGGCTGCTGGCCTCGTTCACACCGGCGCACCGGACCGGGAACGATCCCGGACAGCAACCAGCATGGTTGTGGTCAACCACCCAGCGTTCGAGTGTACGCGACCAGCGCGATCCGGCGCGAACTCACGCAGACCAGTAACGTCAGCCCATCATGCGATCGATCGCCCAGCTGCCAAAGGCGCACCTGCATCTCCATTTCACCGGATCCCTTCGCATCGCGACCCTGCACGATCTCGCGCAGCGCCATCGTCTTCGGCTTCCTGACTCGTTGCGTGGCGACTGGCCACCGATCCTGAGCGCTGCCGACGAGCGCGGTTGGTTCCGATTCCAGCGCCTGTACGACGCCGCGCGCGCCTGCGTGCAGGACGAATCAGATCTGCGCAGATTGGTGCGCGAAGCAGTCCTGGATGACGCAGCCGAAGGTTCCCGGTGGTTGGAGATCCAGATCGACCCGACGTCGTACGCGGGACCGCTGGGCGGTATCAGCCCGACCCTGGAGATCGTGCTGGACGAAGCGGCAGCGGCCGGCTCTGCCGCGGGTATAGGGGTCGGCGTGATCGTGGCGGCCTCCCGCATGCGGCATCCGTTCGAGGCGCGCACCTTGGCCCGCCTCGCGGTCAAGTACGCCGGCACGCAAAGTGGTGACGTCATCGGATTCGGCCTCAGCAACGACGAACGCCGAGGTGACACCCGCGAGTTCGCACCCGCGTTCAAAATAGCCCGTGCTGCCGGGCTCGCATCGGTACCGCACGCCGGGGAACTCCTCGGACCGCAGGCGGTGAGCGAAACCCTCGACGCACTCGCCCCGGACCGGTTGGGCCACGGCGTGCGCGTCGTTGAGTCCGACGCCGTGCTGGACCGCGCCCTCGAGAGGGGCGTGGCCTTCGAGGTGTGCCCAGGATCGAACATCGCCCTCGGGGTCTACTCAGGCCCGCAGGAAGTTCCGCTGCGGCGCCTCTTCGATACCGGGGCTCAGATAGCGCTCGGCGCCGACGATCCGTTGCTCTTCGGAAGCCGCCTCGTCGCGCAGTACGAGATCGCTCGTGAGTTGGGTTTCACCGACGCGGAACTGGCAGAGCTTGCCCGGCGCTCACTGCACGCCTCGCGCGCGCCGAGTGAGATCAAGACCACCGCCCTCCGTGGCATCGAAGCCTGGCTCGCCGCTCCCGGGTAGTGATTCCCCGGCAGCTTGTTCCACTGGGCTCTCGTGCGTCGCCGAGACACCGCCCATGCCGGAAGCCGGCGCACCCGGCACACTGTTTGCATGGATGATCTCACCGACAAGGTCTACGTCGTCGTCGGTGCCTCTGGCGCCCTCGGCTCCCGCATCGCCCACCGGTTGTCCGACGCTGGAGCGTCGCTCACCCTCTCTGTCCATTCAGGTGACTCGCCGATCGGCGGCGCTCACACCATCACGGCCGACCTTCGTGAACCTGACTCCGCACAGCAGGTCATCGACGCAGCAATGGAGAAGCACGGGCGCATCGACGGAGTCGTCTTCGCGGCCGGTATCTCTGCGTTCGGCCCGCTGACCGAGATAGACGACGAAACCGTTGACGATCTGGTGCTGGTCGACTTCTTAGGACCGCTGCGGGTGCTGCGCGCCGCCCTGCCCGTGCTCGAGCCCGGAGGCGTAGTGGCCGGGATCAGCGCTGTACTGGCAGAACAGCCGGTAGCTGGGATGGCCACGTACTCGGCGGTCAAGGCCGCAGCATCGGCTCTTTTCCTGGCGGTGGCCAAAGAAGCGCGCAAGAGCAAGATTCGCGTGTTGGATATCCGCCCGCCGCACACCGAAACGGGCCTGGCCGATCGAGCGATCGCAGGCGAGGCACCGAAGATGCCCGCCGGAGCCGACCCTGACGCAGTAGCCCAGCGGATCGTCGATGCACTGCTCAGCACCGAACGCGAGCTGCCCAGCTCAGCGTTCAGCTAAGGGACTCGGTCGGGCTTTGGTGATCATTCGGCCGACAAAGCCCGGCCTGCCGCCGACATCGAGGTGTAGATCAGAGGGTGTGGCCGACCATGACCGGTTCGGCGTGCAGCGTGACGCCGAAGGCGTCGTGCACCCCGTCGCGAACTACGCAGGCCAGCTTGGAGATGTCTGCTGCCGTCGCGCTCCCCCGGTTGGTGACAGCGAGGGTGTGCTTGGTCGAGAGCGCTGCCGGACCAGGCATTGCGTAGCCCTTGCCGAATCCGGCCTTGTCGATCAGCCAGGCCGCAGCGGTCTTGATGCCCTCGTCGGAGGGGAAGCGCGGAGGCTTGGGACCATCGGGCCCCAGCATCTGACCCGAGCGCTGCTCGAACAGTTCGAACTCGCGGGCACCCAAAATCGGGTTGGTGAAGAACGAACCGCATGACCAGGTGTCGTGATCGGCCTCATCGAGCACCATGCCGCGGCGACCGCGTTGCTCGAGCACCGCGGCCCGTGCGTCTGCCAACGGCACCCGATCCCCGACGCTGACGCCGAGTCCGGCAGCGAGGTCGGTGTACGCGATCGGCTGGGAGAGATCCGCCGGGCGCAGCTGGAACACCACGTCGAGCACGACGTAACGGTCGCGGCCTTTGAAGATCGAGTGGCGGTAGGTGAAGCGGCAGTCAGCACTGGCAAACGTGCGGACCGTCTGCTCGCGGCGGTCCCATACCCGCACCCGGGCGATCGTCTGAGACACGTCTTGGCCGTAGGCGCCCACGTTCTGCACCGGTGTCGCGCCGGTCAACCCTGGGATACCCGAGAGCGCCTCGATGCCGGACCAGTCATTGGCGCAGGCGTGGGCAACGAGGTCGTCCCACGACTCGCCGGCCGCAACGCGCACGAAGATTCCCCCGCATGCGTCTGCTGACTCGACGGCGATTCCGTGCGTAGCGATCCGCATGACGGTACCGTCGAAACCCTCGTCTGCGATGACGACGTTCGACCCGCCTGAGAGCACCAGCAGGGGGTCTTCGGCGTCGTCGCACTCACGAACCGTGTCGACCAGTTCGTCGGTCGTTTCGACCGTCACCAACCGGCGGGCAGGCCCGCCGACCCGCATCGTGGTCAACTCGGCCAGCGGGGCGTCGTGCTCTTCTTTCACGCGAGCGCCACGGTCGCGACCGCGCGGGACAGCACCTTCGTCCCGTCACACGAGGCGGTCAGTTCGAGCACCGCCGTCTTCGCCTCGGCATCGACCGACTTGACCGTCGCTACAACGTCGATATCGGCACCACTGTCGTGCGGCACTGGAACCGGGGCACTGAAACGCGCTGAGTAGTCGGTGATCCGCCCGGCATCGCCGAGCCAGTCGACGACGACCTGCACGGCTGAACCCATAGTCCACATGCCGTGCGCGATCACGTTGGGTAGGCCCACGCCCGTCGCGGCCTGCTCGTCCCAGTGAATCTGGTTGAAGTCCCCGCTGGCGCCTGCGTAGCGCACGAGTGTGGCGCGATCGACGTGGATCGTGCGGCCGGGCAACTGTTCGCCGACCTCGGGCAGTTTCGTCATTCGCGACCCTCATTTCCGCGGACCACGAGTAGGCAGGTAGCTGTGGTGGTCAGGTCCCCTTCACTGGTTCGGATCGCTGTCTCCAGCGTGACCATGGAGTGACCGCCGGCGGCGCGAATCCGAGTGACGGTGGTCTGCGCGACAACCTCGTCGCCCGCGACCAGAGGACGATGGTGGGAGAACTTCTGTTCGCCGTGGACGACACGGGAGTAGTCGATACCGGCATCCGGATCGCTGACGACCGCGTACTCGGCACGCTGCGCGATGCCGATCGCGTACGTCGGCGGCGCAATCACATCGGCATACCCTCGCTCGCGCGCTATCGACGGGTCGAAGTGCCCCGCGTCTTGCGCCCCGATGGCGGCAGCGAACTCGCCGATCTTCGCTCGAGAGACCACATACGGATCAGTCGGCGGATAGGTCTTGCCCTGTACCTGGGGATTCACGGCCATGGCGTGAAGAATAACTGTGTTTCCGACCGCTCTCAGACGCAAACCGGCCGCGCCAGGGGCCATCTGGCCCCCGGCGCGGCCGGGCAGTAGGAATTACGCGCGCAAAAGCGTCAGCGGGTCTCGCGGTGCGGCGTGTGCTTGCTGCAACGCGGGCAGAACTTCGCCATTTCCAACCGGTCAGGGTTGTTGCGCTTGTTCTTCTTGGTGATGTAGTTGCGCTCCTTGCAGTCCGTGCACGCCAATGTGATCTTGGGACGGATGTCTGAGCTCTTGCCAGCCACTGAACTACCTGCTCTCGGGTGGTGCTTGGACGATTCGTGTAGCGGGAGCGGGGCTCGATCCCGCGACCTCACGATTATGAGTCGTGCGCTCTAACCAGCTGAGCTACCCCGCCAGGGAGAACAGC
>JBBPZD010000219.1:0-2047 GCA_038199265.1 Actinomycetales bacterium
CCGAATTCCCGGAGCCGCGCTGTACCCGGGGCCCATCGTGAACGGATCGGCCCGGCCCATCCACCCCTGGATCGGTTGCTGGATCTGATCCTGCAGGTCAGCGCGAACGTATGCGAACGCCGGCGCGCCCGGGCCCCCGTTCAGGTACTTGTACGTACAGCCGACGGCTAGGTCGACGCCCCACTCGTCCAACTGCATCGGCACCGAGCCGACCGAGTGTGAGAGGTCCCAGAGCACCAGGGCGCCCGCGTCGTGCGCGACCTTCGTCACGGCAGGGACGTCGGCAAGGTGCGCAGAGCGGTACGCGACGTTGCTGAAGACGATCAGTGCAGTCCGTTCGCTCACGACGTCGATGAGTTGATCGACCTCGATGCCCGCCGCCGGATCGGTCTCGATCCAGCGCAGCTTCATGCTGCGTTCAGCGCAGATGCCTTCCAACACGTAGCGATCGGTCGGGAAGTTCTCGGTGTCGAGGACGATTTCATCGCGGCCCGGTCCAGCTGCGACTGCTGCCCTGGCCAACTTGTAGAGCAGCACTGTCGTGGAATCCGCGACGACGGTCTGACCGGCCGCAGCGCCCAGGCAGCTGCTCCCGATGAGATCGCCGAGTAGCTCAGGCCACGCCATCCACGGGTCTTCACCCTGCGTCCAACCCCGGATCAGTTCGCCACCCCAGCGGCCGTACACCAGCTGCTCCAGTGCCTCGGCAGTCGCCCGCAGAGGGCGGCCGAGGGAGTTTCCGTCCAGGTAGGCCGTGACGTCGTCCCCGGCAGGCAAAAATCGGGCAGCGAACTTCGCCAACGGGTCTGCACCGTCCAACTGGGCCGCGCGCTCTCGCCACTGCGTGAGTTCGGTCATTGCCTCATCTCCTTCGGTGCCATCGCAGCTATCTTCCGACACTGCTCAGGAGACCGTCGCCTCGCAGTCGTTTGCGATTCGTCCGTACTCGTGGCGCTGCTGCTCGATCTGTCGGGTCCGACCATCGAACAATGAGCAACCTTCGAGAGCTGCGACGTGCTGATGCCGGATTACCGGGCGCCCCGAGAACCTCATCAGAGCGGACCCGCTCAGCGCAGACCGCGCGTGCGCTCTCGCAGATCTGCAACGTGCGGCGAGACTGCAGGGTCGACGCCGAGCCCGATCGCCATGTACGTCGCGGCGAAGTCGACCATCGCGATGTGCTCTGCCAGCCGCACCACCGGATGACCCGGCGAGGCCACCGATTCCACGACTTTCACCTCCGCTTGGCGGGCAGTTGCGATCAAGGCCTCGGTCAAGGCCGTCGCCTCATCGGTTTGCGGGGTCGGCGGGTCGGCCGGCGCATCACGCAACATCAACAACCCCAAATTGGGCTGAGCCGGTCCGTCCAGGAACGGGTCGGCGAAGATGTCCATACCGGTGCGCCCGGCCAGACCTTGTCCCCCGCCCGCGGTGAACGGCCCGTCGAAGCACGCGACCACCTGTGAGGCGGCGTCCGGGAGTTCACCCCAGGTGGCGGGCATCCGGGCGGTTCGGGCCAGCATCGAGGCGGCGCGCCGAGCGGCGACTCCGGTGAGCGGGTTGTCGCCGAGCACGACCGGCACCGTCTCGGCCAGTTGTGAGGCCATCAGCTTCGCCGGGTTCACGAACGACTCCGACGAGGGCCGACAGGTGTCGGCCTGTTCGTCCAACCGCTGTGCGATCAACGGGAAGACGCTGTCCGGGATCTCGGCCAGCCCGAGCACGTCGGCGGCGATCAAGACCGGGGTCAGCAACGACCACAACGAGGTTCGGGTGGACGTCCGGCCGCGGCCGACCGGCACGTGTACGCCGCGCGAGCGGTAGGCGACATCGGCCAGCGGGGAATCGTCGGCGCCCACCGTGAGCAGAGCGGTACCGCGGCGCGCTGCCTCCCGAGCGATCGCGATCGGGCCGTCAGCCGTGCCGGACAGTGACACAGCAATGACCAGGTCGAGCGGGCCCACCCACCCGGGCAGCGGAAGATTCCGCCGCACGGTCACCGGCACCGGGGACCCCGGTTCAGCGAGTAGTTCCAGCACGTCCGCAA
>JBBPZD010000220.1:0-8720 GCA_038199265.1 Actinomycetales bacterium
AGCTGGCTGCGGCAGACCTCACTGTCCGACTCGGCGGTCCGTCTTGCCGGTGACAAGGTCCCTCCCAACGAGCTCGCGTGGGGCACGATCCCTGTCCTGATCGGCTAGACCAGGCGCTTTTCCGGTGAGGCCGTCTTGGCGGGGTCGGTTTCGGGGAGGTCGCCGAGGGCTTCGTCGATCTTGTGCAGCACGTCAGAGTCGAGCTTGACCCCGGCGGCTTCGGCGTTGCTGGTGACCTGCTCGGGTTTGGACGCACCGACGAGCGCGGCTGCGACGTTGTTGTTCGCCAGCACCCAGGCAACTGCCAGCTGCGCCATCGTCAGGTCGAGGTCTTGTGCAATCGGTGCGAGCTTCTGCACCGCGGTAAGGGTTTTGTCGTTCATGAAGTTGCTGATCATGTCAGCGCCGCCCTTCTCGTCAGCGGCCCGACTGTCAGCAGGAGGCTGCTCACCCGGCTTGTACTTACCGGTCAGGATGCCCTGCGCGATCGGGCTCCAGACGATCTGGGAGATGCCCAGTTCCTCGCTGGCCGGAACGACCTGATCCTCGATGACCCGCCACAGCATCGAGTACTGCGGCTGGTTGGAGATCAGCTGCACGCCCAACTCCTTGGCCAGTGCATGCCCGGCGCGAATCTCGTCAGCCGTCCACTCGCTCACCCCGATATACAGCGCCTTACCCGAGCGCACGACGTCAGCGAACGCCTGCATCGTCTCTTCCAGCGGCGTCTCGTAGTCGTAGCGGTGCGCCTGGTAGAGGTCGACGTACTCGGTGCGCAGGCGCCGGAGCGACGCGTCGATCGAGTCGCGGATGTGCTTGCGGGACAGCCCGGTGTCGTTGTGCGCGCCCCGACCGGTCGGGAAGTAGACCTTCGTGAAGATCTCGACGGACTCACGCGGTTCCCCAGCCAGCGCCCGGCCCAACACGCTTTCGGCAGCGCCGTTGGCATAGACGTCGGCGGTGTCGAAGGTGGTGATGCCGCAGTCCAATGCCGCGCGCACACAGCGCACTGCCATGTCGTCTTCGACCTGGCTACCGTGCGTGAGCCAGTTGCCGTAGGTGATCTCGGAGATCTTCAGTCCGCTGTTGCCCAAGTATCGGAAATCCATGTTTTCGACCGTACGCTGCCCGGCTGACACTCGCACCGGGTGGATTCCTTTGACACTTCCCGACGGCGGGGGTGAGTGACAGGGTGATCACATGGATACCCTCAGCAACCAGCAGATTCTCGACGCCGGACTGGTCGACTGGCGCAAACTCGAGCACGCGCTGCATGCCCGTTTCGCCGGGTCGGACTTCAGAGAACTGGCTCGTTTCATCAGCGCTGTTGCGGACGCGGCCGAGGCTGCCGATCATCACCCCGACGTTCGTCTGACCTACGGGGTGGTCGACGTGTCGGTATGCAGCCATGACGCGGGGATGAATATCACCAACAGGGACATCGACCTGGCCACCGAGATCAGTCGGATAGCCGCGCAGCACGGGCTGGTCGCCGACCCCTCCTCGGTGACGCAACTGGAGCTCGCGCTCGACACCGCGCACGAGGACCGGGTAGCACCGTTCTGGTCGGCCCTATTGACCGGTGCCGCCGACAACTTGGTCGACGGGTCCGTGGTCGACTCATCCGGGCGGGTACCCCAGGTGTGGTTCCAGGGCTCTGAAGAGCACGAAGGTCCACGCCAACGGTGGCACGTGGACCTGTGGCTGCCACCGGAGACGGTCGATGAACGAGTGGCTGCAGCAGTTGCGGCAGGTGGGGCACTCCTGCGTGACGAGTCTGCTGCGACATTCACTGTGCTCGCCGACCCCGACGGCAACCGAGTCTGCATCTGCTTCGCGACGGGCCGGGAGTCCTGATCGAAACGCCGTCCGCGCAGGTATTGCGATTCCGGGCTTCACAGGGGACGGTGACCTAGGACGCCGCGCGACCGGTGCGGACCGATACCGACGGAGCTGCCATGGCAAAGAAGCTGATCAACGATCCTCTCGACGTCGTCCGCGAGTCGATGGAGGGAGTGGTGCTCACCCAGCCCGGCACGGCGATTCTGCGAGATCGCACGATCGTCGTCCGTAAGGACCGGCTCAGCCACGGCCCTGACACCGATCTGCCGGTCGCGCTGATCTCCGGTGGCGGAGCCGGTCACGAGCCGGCCCACGCCGGATATGTGGCCAGCGGGATGCTCACCGCCGCTGTGAGCGGTGCGGTGTTCTCTTCGCCATCTGTGGACGCGGTACTCGACGGCATCCGCGCGGTCACCGGCACCGGTGGGGCGTTGTTGATCGTGAAGTCCTACACCGGTGACCGCCTCAACTTCGGGCTTGCCGCGGAACTTGCGCGATCGGAGGGCTACGACGTCCGGATGGTTGTCGTGGGGGATGACGTCGCGCTCGCCGACGACGACGACAACGCCGGGCGGCGCGGGTTGGCTGGAACCGTGCTGGTGCACAAAAGCGCCGGCGCGCTCGCTGAGCAAGGTGGTTCGCTCGACGACGTAGCCGCGGTCGCACAGGCGGTTGCATCCGCTGTCGGCACGATGGGTCTGGGTCTGACGCCGTGCATCGTGCCGGGATCGGATGAGCCGGGAGCTGACATTGCAGACGAAGGCGCCGAGCTCGGTCTCGGCATACACGGCGAGCCGGGTATCGAGTCGATCGACATGGCGCCGGCGGACGCTCTCGCGAAGCGGCTGGTCGACACGATCGTCGCCGATCGCGGGTTCGAGCCCGGGTGCGGGGTGGTCGCCCTGATCAACTCCACCGGCGGTACCCCGCCGATGGAGTTGTCGATCATCTCCCGTGCGGTACTTCGTCTGTTGCAGGAGAAAGGCGTCGGCGTCGAACGGCTCTACCAGGGCCTCGTCATGACGAGCCTGGAGATGGCCGGTTGCTCGGTGTCGCTGCTCGCCGCAGACACCCACCAGGGCCTGCTCGACCTCCTGGATGCCCCGACCGGGTCTCTCAGCTGGCCGAGTCAAGGCAGCTCTGCGGCACCCGAGATAGCCGAGGTCGACGTGCCAACCACCCCCGAAGTCGCAGACGACGAGGTGGGTGAAGACGACGCTACGTGCAGCGCGGCGATCGAGCGGGCGTGCAACGCGCTGCTCGCCGCAGAGGATGAACTCACCCAGATGGACAAGGTCGTCGGCGACGGCGACCTGGGGACGGCGCTGGCGCGAGGGGCACGAGGTTGGCTTGAGGAACCGGTTCGCGGCGGGGCAGCGCACCAACTACGTGCGCTCTCCGCAGTGGTCCGCCGTGAGGTCGGCGGCACCTCCGGTCCGCTGTACGCTGCCGGTTTATTGCGGGCAGCCGAAGCAATCGATGCCGAGGGCGATTGGGCGGCAGCACTGCGCGCAGGCAATGAGGGTGTGCAACAACTCGGGGGTGCGCAGGAGGGCGACCGCACGATGGTCGACGCGCTGGCACCGGCTGCTGCCGCAGCAGTTGACGGTCTCGCGGCTGCTCAAGCCGCCGCGCACCAGGGCGCCGACGGCACCTCGGAACGGACTGCTCGACGCGGACGCTCCAGCTACCTGGGCGATCGAGTCGTTGGGCACCCCGATCCCGGTGCGGTCGCGATCGCGGTCTGGCTCGACGCGCTCACTTCATGATCGATGCGGTCGTGGCATGGTGCGGGTATGGCGACGAACCCGATCGATGACATTGCACGCGCGCTACTGGTGGACGCCTTCGAGCGAGTGCATGAGTTGGTACCCGGAATCGTCGAGGGGTTGGACGACGCTCAGCTGACCTGGCGTCCGGATGCGGATGCCAACTCGATCGGCTGGCTGATCTGGCATCTGAGCCGGGTGCAGGACGACCACTTCGCCGGGCTCACCGGCAGCGAGCAGGTCTGGATCTCAGGCGGGTGGGCAGGGCGTTTCGCGCTGTCCTACGACGACGACAGCATCGGATACGGCCAGTCCAGCGAAGAAGTCGGCGAATTCGAACTCGACTACCCCGCTCTCCTCACCGGGTACCACGCAGCAGTGCACGGAGCCTGCGAAGCGGCGTTGCACGAGTTCTCAGCGAGCGACTACGAACGGGTTGTCGACCCCGATTACGACCCACCCGTGACCCTCGGAGCACGGGTGATTTCGGTGCTGGGTGACATAAACCAACATGCCGGCCAGGCTGCGTACATCCGAGGGTTGCTCGAACGCCGCGCCTGACCGGCAGGTCAGAGGCAATTGCCTCAGGCTTCGGTGCGAGCGTCGTCCGCCGCGGCCTTCTCGGTGTTGGCGTCTGCGGACGACAGGCGACCGCCTAGGTCCTCCAGGTGCGCACGGACGAACCACTGGAACTTCTCCAGCTGCGCGGTCTGGCCGATCAGCATGTCCTCGGTGATCGGGTCGAGCTCGCTGGAGGTGGTGATGGCCTTGCGGTTGTCCTCGATGATGCCGTCGTAGACCTTGTCGACTGCGCCGAGGTGAGCCATCACGGTGTCACGACCGATGGAGTAGTCGTTCCAGGTGCGGTCCTTCTCGATTGCGCCGGGGGTACCTGCAGGCGAACCACCCAGGGTGGCAATGCGCTCGGCGACCTCGTCGGCGTAACCGCGCACCAGGTCGACCTGCGGGTCGATCATTTCGTGCACGGCGATGAAGTGCGGACCCACGACGTTCCAGTGCACGTGCTTCAGGGTGAGGTGCAGGTCGTTGTAGGCGCTGAGGCGCTTCTGCAACGACTCGACGAGCAGCTGGCTGTCCGGGGTGGACATGCCGGGAACGGTGTAGTGAATAGTCATGGTGACTCCTTTTGCCGGGTGCCCTGCCTGCGCGCTTCGGGCGCAACGGCAGTCCCAGCGCTCTGCGGTGGATTGGGTTCGACGCTACACCGGCGCTCCGGCACCCGCACGGGTGGTGAACCTTGCCTAATCAGCGGTGTCGTCGACGAACCGGTCCTTGATGGATCGCAACAGACCCTTTTTCTCGGTATCGCCGGCTTGGTCGATCTCGACGCGGCCACCGGCCCACCCGGGATCACTGGCCCACGGGCCCACCGGGTCCAGCTGGCTGGGGTCCGTGTTCTCGTCCGGATCGGCGAGTGCGCGGCGGAAGGCATCTTCGACACTCACCGTCTCGTATCCCTGCGGCAGCAGGTCAGCACAGAAGTCGGTCTCATGACAGACCATGTCCTCGTGCAAACTCTCCACCAGTGACGCGACCGTTGTGGCCGGGACGTCGGCGATGTGGCCGGCCAGTGTGCCGACCAGCCCGGTCGGCAGGAGCGGGACGTCGATCTCGGGGCGGGTGAGACCGGCGATGTCGGTGAACAGCGACAGGAGTTCGTTGTACGGCATCCGTTGCGATCCACCAATGTCGTAAGACCGAGACTCCCCCTCCAACTCCATGCAACCGGCGAGCGCGCTGACGGCGTCGACAACGGCGATCGGCTGCACCTGCGACTGCATCCAGGTGGGGACGGTGTGCACCGGCAGCCGCTCGGACAGTTGCCGCACGATCTCGAATGAGGTCGAGCCGCTGCCGAGCAGGATTGCAGCCCGCAGCGCATAGGTAGGGATTCCCGAGGAGGTCAGGATCTTCTCGACCTCGAGGCGGGAGCTGATGTGATCGGACAGCTTGTCCTCATCGATCTGCGGGACGATGCCCGAGAGATACACGATGCGGCGCACCCCGACTTCTTTGGCTGCGTCGGCGAAGATGTGCGCGCTCTCGCGGTCCTTGTCCATGAAGTCCTCGCCGCCCAGGCCATGGATCAGGTAGTAGGCGGTGTGGATGCCCTGCAGACCGGCGAGCACCTGTTCCTTGTCGGAGACGTCGAACTCGATGGGCGTGATCTGGTTGGACCACCAGAACCGGTCGGCTTTGGCGGTGTCGGTGAACCCGCCGCTGACCGTATGCCCGCGGCGCAGCAGCTCGGGGATCAAGCGACCTCCGACGTAACCGCTGGCACCGGTGACAAGGACACGTTGGGGTTCGACCATGGGCCCGACATTACGACGTTGCCGGGTACCCGTGGAGACCCCCTGGCGCCGCTGCCGAAGAGAACGTCGGCGCATACTTCGAACATGAGCGACGACGACGAAAAGCAGGTCTCCGAAGTGAGCGCGATGACCCCGAACGGTGGCTTCGGGAACGCTCCCGGCACTGACGACGGAATCCCGCCTGCAGAGGACGCGCAGACTGAGGCCGATGGCGCACCGCGCGACTATCGGGCAGACAAGACCGTGTCTCCTCTGACGTCGCCTCAGCGGGACGTTCAGTAGGACGCGACGTCAGTGGCTGGAGTGGTCCGTCGGGCCCCAGCCGGAGTGGTGCAGACCGTCGCAGACGTGGCCGCCACCCTGTGTGTGACACCCGGTTGCTGCCATGCCACCCGGCGACCCGGTGTGCTCGCGAGCCCCACCCTCAGATCCGTTGTCAGTGGGCGCGTACCCGCTGTGGTGCCGTTCAGCATGATCTGCACCCGTGTGTCCACCGGAGTCGGTGGGGCCGTAGCCGGAGTGCCGGGAACCGTCGGGGGACATGACAGACCTCTTCTTGGTAGAAGTAGGGCCTATCAGCCCGAAGGCGGTTCGACCAGGTCGGTCAGGCGAGGTCCATCACCCCTTCCAGAGTCCTCCCTTGCGGCCTCAATGGCAACGGTTCGACCACTTCAGTTGCTAACGAGTGGAGTGCGCGGTCGCCAGCGTGGTGACAGTGCGATAACGCGGATCCCAATGTCGCAGTGCGTCGGCAATAAAAATCGAAGGACGAGCACGCGCTGTGACGTCCAGCGCCGCCCCGATCTGACCGATGGGGACCTTGCGCGACAGCGTGAGATGCGGCACCCAGCTCGGTTCGGTCACCCCTGCACTACTGCGCAATCGGTGAACCACCTCACGCAGTTCAGCCGAAGGCGTCAACAGGTGGGCGACAACGAACGGCCCGCGCCCGAACACGACCGATGCACCGACGGGCAACTCCAAGGGCAGCAGCGCACCGATGTCACGCGCCGCCTGGTCCAGCAGCTCGGCGGTGAACTCGGCTGCGGCGAGCGCGGTGAGATGTGGTCGGTGGCTATCGCTGACCCGTTCGCCCTCTGAGCGGACGCCGGCCTGCGTCAAAGCTGCCCAGCCGTCGCGCAGCGACGCGTCGGATTCGGGATCGAGGGTCACGTCGAGCGACTGGAACGGCACGGCCTGATCCTCTCAGCGAACGACCCAGTCGCCGCTGGCGGGATCGAGTGATACGAGGTCACGCGCCTCGAACTCGCGCAACCAGCCGAGCATCGGGTGATCGCCCCACCGCCCGCGAAAGATGTTGGCGTTACGAACGATCGACTCCACGTGCTGCAGCGGGGGAGAACTCGTCGGGTGATACTGGTGGTATGCGGTGGCGCCGCCGACCCACGTCAGCGACCCGCCCGCCCGGCTCAACATCCGCCCGAGATCGGTGTCTTCCGCGCCGTACCCGACGTAGTCCTCACAGAATCCGCCAAGCTGCCTCCAGTCACCAGCGGAAATGGCGAAGGACAGCGACCAGAAGAGTTCAAGTCGTAGTTCGTCGACGAGTTCGTCGCCAGCTGGTGCGGTGCGAGCAGGGTGCGGCAGAGACGCGGCCAGGTCCGCATCCTCGTACGTGGCTCGACCGGGCGGAAGCTCGGGTAGGTAGTGCACCGGCCCGCTCCAGACGGTCGGACCGGGGCGGGCCGACAACGAGGTGACCTGCTCATACCGCTCTATCAACCGGGGACCCGGCAGACAATCAACGTCCAGGAAGATGAGCGTTTCCGCTCCTGCGGCGAGAGCGGCAGCGGCCCCGGTGTTGCGCGCCCTGGCGAGCGGCAGCGCGGCCGGATCGGCGTCTATCAACACGACCTCGGTCGCGGGTGTGCCGGACACCAGCGGTCCGATCTCCGTATCGCCCATCGACACCACGATGTGTCGATGGGCTCGGCGAGTGCCCCGCTTCAGATTCGTCAGTTGTGCAGCAAGGTGCGCGTGCCGACCTCTGGCGATCGTGATCAGCACCGTCCTGGTCACCGGGACGCCACCTGCGCAAGTGCTGCGGCCGCCCGTTGGGCGCCGTGGTGGTCGTTCCAGCGTTCCCACCCGGCACCACCGAGATCAACGGCCTGGGCCAGGAGTTCTGGCCAATCGCCGGCGACGGGCCAGCGGTCGGAGGTGACGGCGAGGTCGCCCTTTCTCAATGCGCGGACGGTGGCCAGTTGCTCGTCGTGCGGCCGGGGTTGGGCCACCACTACGGCTGGGCGACGAAGTGCCGCAACCTCAGCGACCGCGTTCTGACCGGCATGCGTGATGACCACCTGTGCTGCCGCGAGCAGATCGGACAGCGGTACACGGCTGGGCCCGAAATCGCCCCCGCAGAAGGTCCACTGCCACTGCGGGGTGGCAGCGGCGACTGTCTCGGCGAATCGTTCCGGTAGGTCGGACCCGCCGTTGCCGAGCAGGCAGACGACGGTCTGAGGTTGTACCTGACTACTAGCGGCCTCGACCTCATCGAAGCGTGAGAAGGCGCCGGTGTGAATGGTTTTGGCGATCCACCGGGCGGGCCACTGCGGTTCGGGCAGCGTGCCGGGCCAGGGCGCGAACAAGGCGTCCGCGAGGTCGTAGGCCAGCACGTGAGCCGGGGCGCGGCGGTCACCCCGCCACGCACCGACGCCAACCGGGACGCCCCGGGGGCGGGCCCGCCCACCCCCATAGGCCCAGACGGCTACGACCCCCAACCCCGGCCTGACCCCCCGGATACACGCCG
>JBBPZD010000221.1:0-14153 GCA_038199265.1 Actinomycetales bacterium
CATACAGTTGGGTAATGGCGCAGCACAGATCCGAAGACGTTTCCATCCCCGCGATCTTCGGACAGCTCGGGCTCACATATGACGATGTGCTTCTCCTGCCGAACGAAACGGACGTCATTCCCAGTGAGGTCGACACCACCAGCGCGTTGACCCGCGAAATCAAGCTGCGGGTTCCGTTGGTCTCTGCCGCGATGGACACGGTCACCGAGTCGAGAATGGCGATCGCGATGGCCCGCCAGGGCGGTATCGGGGTGCTGCACCGCAACTTGTCGATCCCCGACCAGGCTGATCAGGTCGACCTGGTCAAGCGCACCCAGACCGGCATCATCGACCGCCCCGTGACCATCGGCCCGGACGCGACCCTGGAGCAGTTGGACGAGATCTGCGGGCGGTACCGCGTGTCGGGACTGCCCGTGGTCGATACAGCGGGTCGCCTCATCGGCATCATCACCAATCGCGACCTTCGATTCACCCCGCTCGCTGAGTGGGCCACCACGAAGGTGCACGAGATGATGACTCGTCCTCCGCTGGTGACCGGCCCTGCGGACATCACGCGCGACGCTGCTGCCACCTTGTTGCGACAGCACAAGCGTGAGCGTCTGCCGCTGGTGCACGCGGACGGCACCCTCGCGGGTTTGATCACCGTCAAGGACTTCGTCAAGTCCGAACAGTTCCCGATGGCCTCCAACGACGAGCACGGTCGACTCCTGGTCGCGGCCGCGATCGGATACTTCGGCGACGCGTGGGAGCGCGCCACGACGTTGGTCGAGGCTGGTGTCGACGTGCTGGTGCCCGATGTGGCCAATGGCCACGCCCGCCTGATGCTCGACATGATCCGCAAGTTGAAGTCTGATCCTGCAACGCGCCACGTGCAGATCATCGGTGGCAATGTGGCTACCTACGAGGGCGCCAAAGCGCTGGTCGAAGCCGGGGTGGACGCAGTGAAGGTAGGTGTGGGCCCCGGGTCGATCTGTACCACCCGGGTGGTTGCCGGTGTCGGAGTTCCGCAGATCACGGCGGTCTATGAAGCGGCTCAGGCGGCGGTGCCTGCCGGTGTGCCGGTTATCGCCGACGGCGGGTTGCAGCACTCCGGTGACATCGCCAAGGCCCTGGTTGCCGGAGCGAGTTCGGTCATGGTGGGGTCACTGCTCGCCGGGTGCGAGGAGTCGCCCGGCGATTTGATTCTCATCAACGGCAAGCAGTTCAAGACGTACCGCGGAATGGGATCGATGGGCGCGATGGCTTCGCGGGGCAAGACGTCGTTCTCCAAAGACCGCTACTTCCAGGCCGACGTCATCAGCGACGACGAACTGGTGCCCGAGGGTATCGAAGGACGAGTCGCCTACCGCGGTCCACTCGGCGCAGTCACCCGCCAGTTGATCGGCGGGCTGCACCAGTCGATGTTCTACGTCGGTGCACGCACGGTGCCGCAGTTGCAGCAGCGCGGCCGGTTCATTCGCATCACGACGGCGGGTTTGAAGGAGTCGCACCCGCACGACATCCAGGGCATCGTCGAGGCGCCGAACTACTCCGGTCGTTGACCTGCCTTCGTCGATCGGCAGGCAGCGCCTGTGGATGACGCCTCGCGGCAGTTACTCTTCTGCCCGTGACTGAGATCGAGATCGGCCGAGGCAAACGCGGGCGGCGGGCCTATTCCTTCGACGACATCGCGGTGGTGCCTTCGCGGCGCACCCGTGACCCCGAGGAGGTTTCGGTCTCCTGGCAGATCGACGCCTACCACTTCGAGTTGCCGGTCATGGCGGCCCCGATGGACTCGGTGATGTCGCCGGCGTCAGCCATCGCCTTCGGTCAGCTCGGCGGGTTACCCGTGCTCGACCTGGAGGGTCTGTGGACGCGGTACGAGTCACCGGAACCCCTACTCGCGGAGATCGCCTCGCTCGACCCGGCCAACGCGACGGCCCGGATGCGCGAGATCTACGCCGCGCCCATCCGCGGCGATCTGATCGAGTTGCGGCTGAAGGAGGTTCGTGCCTCAGGGTGCACCGTGGCCGGTGCCCTCTCCCCGCAGCGCACCCAGGAGCACTGGCGCACCGTCGTTGACGCCGGGGTCGACCTCTTCGTCATCCGTGGCACCACCGTCTCGGCCGAGCATGTCTCCGGCCGGGCTGAGCCGCTGAATCTCAAGCGCTTCATCTACGAGCTCGACGTGCCGGTGATCGTCGGCGGCGTCGCCACCTACACCGCAGGTCTGCACCTGATGCGAACCGGTGCGGCCGGAGTGCTCGTCGGGTTCGGTGGGGGAGCAGCGCACACCACGCGTCGCACGTTGGGTATCCACGCGCCGCTCGCGTCGGCCATCGCGGACATCGCGGCAGCTCGGCGCGACTACATGGACGAGACCGGCGGGCGCTACGTGCACGTCATCGCCGACGGCGGTATGGGCTGCAGTGGTGATGTCGTCAAGGCGATTGCCTGTGGCGCAGACGCCGTGATGCTGGGCGCGGCGCTGGCCCGCTCCACCGAAGCTCCGGGTCGAGGCTTCCACTGGGGTTCCGAAGCGCACCACGAGGACCTGCCGCGCGGCGAGCGGGTCGAGGTCGGCACGGTGGGCACCCTGCAGCAGGTGCTGACCGGCCCCGGCCAGTCGGCAGACGGCACCACCAACCTGGTCGGCGCGCTGCGACGGGCCATGGCGACCACCGGCTACTCCGACCTCAAGGAGTTCCAACGCGTCGAAGTCGTCGTGGCGCCTTACCAGCGCAGCTGAACGGTGGGGCCCGGTCGCTCGTGGTGGCAGCCGGGTCACTGGTCGTGCCAGGTGCGCCACAGCGCGGCGTACGCGCCGGCGGCGGCGCCCAGGTCCGCGTGCGGGCCGATCTCGGTGATCATCCCGTCCTGCACCACGGCCACTCGATCGGCATCGTGGGCGGTGTGCAGGCGATGCGCAATTGCCACGACGGTGCGGTCGGCCAGCACCGCGTTCATCGAGCGCTCCAGGTGTCGGGCGGCCCGCGGATCCAGCAGCGACGTCGCTTCGTCCAGCACCAACGTGTGCGGATCGGCCAACACCAGGCGCGCCAACGAGAGCTGTTGAGCTGCCGCGTCGGTCAACGTGAGGCCGCCTTGTCCGATCCGACTGTCGAGACCGTCGGGCAGGAAGGCGGCCCAGGAGAGTGCGTCCACCGACCGCAGCGCGGACCACAACTGCTCATCGGTCGCCGTGAAATCAGCGAGCACCAGGTTGTCACGCAGTGTGCCGACGAAGACGTGGTGCTCCTGGGTGACAAGGGCGACCTCCCCGCGCAGATCGTCCAGCGGTAACTGCGTCAACGGAACCCCGCCGACGTCGATCGTGCCTGACGTCGGCTTGTCGATGCCGGCTAGCAACCGCCCCAGCGTGGACTTTCCCGCTCCGGAGGGGCCGACGACAGCCAACCGTTCGCCGGGCCGCAGGTCCAGGTCGATGCCGTGCAGCACCTCGCGGCCGGCACGGTAGGAGTACCGCACATCGTGGGCAACCAGATGGGAGTCTGCGGGGCGCGCCTCACCGGCCTTCCGGTCCGGTGGCAACTGCTCGATGCCGATGATCCGGGCCAGCGCGCTCGCACCCACCTGGATCTCGTCGAGCCAGGTCAGCAACTCATCGACGGGATCGCCGAGGGCCAGCGCGTAGAGCACGATGGTGACGACCTGGCCGAGGCTCGCATGCCCCTGCGCGACGAGGTACCCACCCCACAACAGGCTGACTCCGACGGGAAGTACGGCTCCGAGGTCGACCGCCGGAAACCACCACATCCGCAACTTGAGGGTGTAGAGCTCGGCGTTCCACATGCCCCGGATTGCGCTGTGCAACCGGGTGCGACGGACGTCCTGCAGGGACAGTGCATCGATGGTCCGCGCACCTTCGACATTCTCGGTCACCACCCCGTTCGTGACGGCGTAGGACGCCCGTTCACGTGCGTACCCCGGTCCGGCGAATCTGAGGTATCGACGGGTGGACAAGGCCAGCAACGGCGCGGTGACCAGTAGTGCGAGCGCGACCAACGGGTTGACCAGGAACGCGGCGACGAGCGTCAGCGACGTCGTGACCGCGGCAACGAGTGTGGCGGGCACGCCGAACCGCACGGCGTACGACAGGGCATCGACGTCGTTGGTGGTGCGCGACACCAGCTCTCCGGTGCCGGCCCGCTCCACGGTGGACAGCGGAAGCGCGAGCAGCCGATCGATGAAGCGTTCTCGAAGATCGGCGAAGACAGTCTCGCCGAGGACGTAGGCCGATCGCCGGGCCCACCACGTCAGTGCAGTCTGGAGGAGGACGACGACCAGCAGAGCCATCCCGAACCGGTCGATCTGCGCGTTACCCATGCCGCGGGACAACCGCTCGATCAGTTCACCGAACAGGCGCGGCGCAACGAGACCGACGACTGCGGCCATTGCGTGCAAGGCAACGGTCACGGTGAGAGCGGTTCGATGATGGCGCACCATCGTGGCAGCGTGCCGACGAACGGTGGCCGCATCTGCGATCGGCAGGACGGCAGACTGGGCCACGGACTTCTCAGTTGTGGGCAGGCTCATCGACGTTCTCCTCTCCGCGCAGCACGACGCGCCGGTAGGCAGCGCTGGAGTGGTTCAGTTCTGCGTGCGTGCCCGATGCGACGACGCGGCCGTCGTGCAGCAGCAGCACCCGGTCCGCACGGTCCAGCAGCAGCGGACTGGTGGCCATCACGATCGTCGTCCGACCCGACCTGACATCGCGTAGCCGGGAGGCGATGCGGGCTTCGGTGTGCGCATCGACCGCGCTGGTGGGCTCCACGAGCACCAGCGTCTCGGCGCTCGTCAGCAACGCGCGGACCAGCGCGAGTCGCTGGCGTTGACCGCCGGAGAAGGAGCGCCCGCGCTCCTCGACCCGGGAATCGAGTCCGTTTTCCAGAGCCAGCAGCACGTCATGGGCGTCGGCGGCGTCCAACGCGGCAGTGATCTGGGCGGCGTCGTTGGCCGCGGTCGGGTCAAGCTCTGCGCGCAGCGTCCCTGCGAAGAGTCGAGGATCGATGTGGCAGACCACGATGCGCGAACGGACCTCGGGCACGGCGACGTCGCAAATGGCCACTCCGCCGAACGTGACGTCGGTTCCGACCTGGCCGAAGCGGCCGAGTCGATCCGCCAGGGCAGCCGCATCGCCCGGTGTCTCGCTGACTACTGCCGTGAGCAGGCCCGGCTCGAAGGTTGCCTGCGTCGAGGGATCGCGCAATGTCTGCGGGCCTGCAGGTAGCTGCCCGGTCGCTGCGCCACCCACGTGATCACCCTCGATCTGCAGCACCCGGATGATCCGGGAAGCGGCTACCCGGGTGGCGAGGAATTTGCTGGTCATCTCGGTCGCCGTCGACAGCGGGATGACCAGGAAGGTCGAATAGCCGTAAAAGGCGACGAGTTGCCCAGGCGTGAGGGAACCCGCGTGCACTGCGCGGGCGCCGAGCCAGGTCACCACCACCATGAAGATCCCGGGCAGCAGCACCTGGGCGGAGTCCAGTGTTGACTGCGGCGTGGCAACCCGCACGCCCTGGTCGCGTACCCGACCCGACTGTTCCTCGTAGCGACGCCGGAAGGTGTCCTCACCGCCGATACCGCGCAGCACCCGCAATCCCACGACGGTGTCCGCGCCCAGCTCGGACAACTTGCCGGACTCTTCGCGCTGGTCGGCCTGGCGACGTTGCAGAGGTTTGATGACACCGGCCAGGGTCACCAGCAGCAGCGGCACCCCGAGCAGCACCACGAGGCCGAGTTGCGTGGAGCTGCGCAGCAGGATGACGGCGACCACCAGGTAGGACACGATCGCGCCGGCGAAGCGGGCGAAGACGTCGAAGGACTGGGCGAACCGGGTGGCATCAGTGGCGGCGCTTGCGACCACCTGACCCGTCGGCATCGCCCGTGGCAGGGCTTCGCCGGTCACAGATGCGTGTTCGCCGACCAGCTGCATGCACCGGAAGGCCGATTGCAGCCAGTTGAGCACCGCGTACCGATGGCGCAGGGTCCCGGACACCGAGCCGAGCACTCCCAAGCCGATCAGCACCAGGGACCAGGTGACCAAAGCACCCATGTCACCGTCGCGGATGCCGGCGTCAGTGCCCTTGCTGATGACGGCGGGCATCAGCGCGATGGACAGCATCCAGACAATGCCGCAGGTGACACCGAGGGCTATCGTGCGCCACTGCAAACGGGCCACCCAGACAATGAACCGGTCAGGCGAACGCAGGTCGGGGATTCCCGGATCGTCATACGGCAGCGGTTTCATAGCGTTCCTCAGCGTAATTCCAGGCATGGCGGCGCCGCGACTGCTTTTCATGCTCCCGACGGGAAAGCCGGGGCCCGTGATCGCCACACAGGTGCTGGCCGCAGAATGGATGCCATGCTCCGCACCGCCCTCACCCCGCGCCTGATGGGCTTGTTCGCGGTGATGGTCGTGTTGGTCACCTCGTTCGTGCTGCTCGGGCGTTGGCAGTGGGGCGTCGCCGTCAGCGATGGTCGCAGTGCGGCCAACGAGAAAATGCAGGACCGTCCAACGGTCGCGATATCGCAGGCAATGCGACCGGCGCAGAGTTTCCCCAGAGATGGCTCTCTTCGTCCAATCCGTGCGACCGGGCACTACGACCCCACTCGGCAGGAACTGGTCGCAGGCCGAACCTTGGACGGCAGGAACGGGTTCTGGGTGCTCACCCCGCTGGTCGTCGATGGCAACGGTTCGCGACTCCCGGTGGTCCGAGGTTTCGTCTCTGATCCGAAAAACGTTCCCGGTCCGACCACCGGAACCAAGCAGGTGTCGGTGACCGGAGCACTGGCGCCAGGGGAGTCGCCCGAACCGGGTGTCTTTCCGAAGGGGCAGATCGGGGCGATCAACCTCGCCGTACTGACCAACACCTGGGGCGGCAGCGTCTACAACGCCTTCATCTTCGCTACGAACGAGACGCCGGACGCAACCGCTGCACCGATTGCCACCTTCCCCCCACCTCAGCCGGGTGGTGGCGGGTTCCACCTGCTCAACGCAAGCTACGCCGTGCAGTGGATGGCGTTCGCCGGTTTCGCGATCTACGTGTGGGTACGGATGGTGCGCGACGAACACGACCTCGCGCAGGCCCCCGACGAGCCGGACGGGCGCGGGCCGGACAATGGTGACCACGACGATGACGACCCGACCACAGCAGACACAGCGCTTGCCGATGAGGTGGCTGCACCAGCATTCGAGAGCAAGGACCGGTAGTGACCGAGCAGACGAGACCGAACACCCGGCAGACCGGCCGGACGCTCATCGACCCCGACAGCGCACACAAGGCATTGAAGTTCTTCAAGGTGATGGCTTTCGTGGTCGGTGTAGGGCTGCTGTTGCTGACCGCGCAGGTGATCCTCAAATACGGTTTCGACAACGGCGCACTGAACTGGTGGCCACAACCGCACGGACTCGTGTACATCGTGTACATCGTGGCGACCGTGAACCTGTCGTTCAAGATGCGCTGGGGTCTGCTGAAGATGGTCGGTGTCATCGTGGCCGGGTGCGTGCCGTTCCTGTCGTTCTTCATCGAACGCAAGGTCAGCGCGAACGTCGAGGGCGACCTCGCGACGTTGCGCCGCTGAGCGACCGCTCGTCACGGGCGGTCGGCAGCGCGGTCTGCGTCCCGCGCGCGGCTCGATAGAATTCGCCGGGTGAGCGCTCCCCTGCAGGAACACCCCGTCCTCGTCGTCGATTTCGGCGCGCAGTATGCCCAACTGATCGCCCGCCGGGTCCGCGAGGCATCGCTCTACAGCGAGGTCGTGCCGCACACGATGGCAACGCAGGAGATTCTCGGCCGCAAACCGGCGGCGATCATCCTGTCCGGCGGCCCGTCCTCGGTGTACGACGAGGGTGCCCCCGAATTGGACCCTGCGCTGTTGCAGGCCGGAGTGCCGGTGCTGGGTATCTGCTACGGATTCCAGGCGATGGTCAACGGCCTCGGCGGCAACGTGGAGCACACTGGGTTGCGTGAATACGGCTCGACCCAGGCCGAGATCACCGATACCGCCTCGACCCTCTTCGACGGTCAACCCGACCAGCAGTCGGTCTGGATGAGCCATGGCGATGCAGCGTCCTCGGCCCCGGCGGGCGTGCGGGTCACTGCGGTGACGCCCGGTGCTGCGGTGGCGGCGATCGAGGATGACGAGCGGCAGCTGTACGGCGTGCAGTGGCACCCCGAGGTCATGCATTCCACCTTCGGGCAGCGGGTGTTGGAGAACTTCCTGATTCGCGGCGCGAAGTTGTCGCCGGACTGGACCCCTGGCGCGATGGCCGACCAGTTGGTCGAGCAGGTGAAAGGGCAGGTCGGGTCGGCGCGCGCCATTTGCGGGCTCTCCGGTGGAGTGGACTCCTCGGTCGCCGCGGCGCTCGTGCAGCGTGCCATCGGTGACCAGCTGACCTGCGTCTTCGTCGACCACGGCCTCCTGCGGGAGGGCGAGGCGCAGCAGGTCCGCGAAGAGTTCGTCGACGCGACCGGCGTCGATCTGGTCGTGGTCGACGCCGCCGAACAGTTCCTGACCGCGCTCGCCGACGTCCGCGACCCGGAGACCAAGCGCAAGATCATCGGCCGCGAATTCATCCGATGCTTTGAACAGGCCGCGCGCGACATCGTCGGTTCGCCCGAAGAAGGCGCGCATCCGGTGAAGTTCCTGGTGCAGGGCACGCTCTATCCCGATGTGGTGGAGTCCGGCGGCGGCACCGGTGCTGCGAACATCAAGTCCCACCACAACGTCGGCGGCCTGCCGGATGATCTGCAGTTCTCGCTCATCGAGCCGCTGCGCACCCTGTTCAAGGACGAGGTGCGCCAGGTCGGTCTCGAGCTCGGAGTGCCCGAGGCAATCGTCTGGCGGCAGCCGTTCCCCGGTCCGGGTTTGGGCATCCGCATCATCGGTGCGGTGACCGCCGACAACCTCGCGATCCTGCGCCGGGCGGACGCGATCGCGCGCGAGGAACTCACCGCTGCCGGCCTGGACCGGGAGATCTGGCAGTGCCCCGTCGTGCTGCTGGCCGATGTGCGCTCGGTCGGTGTGCAGGGTGATGGCCGCACCTACGGTCACCCGATCGTGCTGCGGCCCGTGTCATCCGAGGACGCGATGACCGCTGACTGGACCCGCCTGCCGTATGAGGTGCTGGCGAGAATCTCCGGTCGCATCACCAACGAGGTCAGCGAGATCAATCGGGTGACTCTCGATGTCACCAGCAAGCCCCCAGGCACCATCGAGTGGGAATGATCTGCCGGCGCAGGTAGCGATCGTTGCTACTTCTCCTATCGGTTGACCCTGGTCAGGATGACGTGGACGTGCCACGGTGGGTTATGGAACCTCCCAGCGTGCGCCTGTGGCAGTACCTACCGATCATCAGCGGCCGAGTGCCCGCACGTCGGTTGAGGCGGGCATCCCAGCGCATCGCATCGGGGTACGTCCAGGGTTCTGGCGGTCCTGAAGACGTTGGCGGTACCGACCATGCGCTGGTACCGCTGACTCTGGTGCCGTCGCCACCGTGCCTGAGTCAGAGCGCGGCTGTTCCTTACGAGGAGTTTCTCGACCTGGCGTCTTCGGACGGTGACCGGTCTCACTGACATGGGCAAGCCCGTGCACAGCCTCGTGCCAGTGGTCGCCCGCCATACTGGTCAACGTGAGTGCATCAACCGTCAAACGCCCCCGGCAGCGCCTGGAACAACGTGGTGAGCGCTCGGTGTGGGGGCCGATCGCGGGCATGCTGGCTCTGGGCGTCGTTACTCTCGCTGTGCTTGCCCTCGTGCTGGTTCGTACCCGCACCGGATCGCGGTACGACCATGACGCCGAGTGGGCGCTCGGTGGCCCGCCGTGGTTGTTCTACAACATCGAGGCGCGCCTACAACAGGTGTCGGTCACCGCTGTCGGCGTAGTCGGACTCATCCTGGCCGGCATCGCGGTTGTGCGGCGACGTATGGGGCTCGCTCTAGGGATTCTGGTGCTCATCGGCGGTGCAACGGTCAGTACACAGCTCCTGAAGAGCCAGGTCATACAGGCATTGCCCGGAAATCTGACCAACAGCATGCCGAGCGGTCACGCCACCGTCGGGATCTCTTTGTCTCTGGCTGCGCTGATCGCGCTTCCCGTGGCCTGGCAGGTCTTCGTCCTACCCGCCTGCGCCGCGATCGGTTTCTTCTTCGGGGCCGGCACCGTCATCGGTCACTGGCACCACCCGGGCGATGTGCTCGCTGCGTTGGCTGTTTGCCTGGCGTGGGCAGCGGCTGCTCTCGGGGTCGCTCACGTCATCGACAACCGGAGCCCGGCCCGCCTACGGCCAGCCGGGCCGCACCATGTGGGCCCCGACCTGGTCTTGACCCTGTGGTTGGTGCTCGGCGGAATCTCGCTGGTGTGCCTGCTGTTCCTGGCTTGGGGTGCTCAACCCTCCAGGTACGTGTTGCGCGACGTGGTGCTGGGCATGACAGCCGTGTTCGTCATTGCGGCCGTTTCGTTACTGGTCTATGCGTGGGTCGCGCGGATGGCCCAACGCGTCATTCGCTGAACGATCTGTACCCAGCGAGGGGATTTCCTCAGCGCTCGGATCGACCGGGAGCAGCGCGCCCAGGTCTTCCTGCTCCTCGCTCGGAACCTCCTTCGGCATCGCCCACCATGCCGCCCACCCGATCGCGCCGAGCGGCACCTCCAGCAGGTGGGTGAAGATCGCGAACACCAACACGCCGGCCGCCGCCGCAGGCTTGTCGGCGCCCCAGGCGACGAGGACGGCCAGCGTCCCGGCCTCGGTAATGCCGAGTCCGCCGGGCGTCACACCGACGGTCGTCAGCAATCGCCCAAGCGCGTAGGCCGCGAACAGATCGGCTATCGGCAGGTCGACACCTACCGCTTCCATGGTGCGCCAGAAGAGCAGGAAGTAGACACCAAGGAATCCGACGACCCCGAAAGTCATCGGAAACCAGCCGGTCTTCGTCACGGCAGACAGTCGGGCGCGCTGATCACTGAGCAGCACGCCGATCTGCGGTCGTACGCCGCGCTGGTCACCCCGCCGCAACCGCGCCAGCAGACCCGCCACCCGTTTGTCGAGGAAACTACCGAGTCGCTGAGCCAGCGCGGGACTGACCAGCACCACCACGAATGCTGCGAGCAGCACCAGACCGATGATCCCGCCGTACAGGGCAGCCGTCCGCACGGGGCCCGGCAGCGCATCGTGGGAGGTAGAGACCACCGCGAGGCCGATGAGCGGCATGGCGAGGCGGGCAAGGACGTTCCAGACAGCGCTGACGATGATCGACGTGGAGATACTGCGTCTGCTGAAGCCCCAACTGCGAGCGATGTAATACGTCGCGGCCATCCCCACGGCGCCGCCGCCGGGCAGCAGATTGGATACCGACGATCCGCAGACGTTGATGATCAGCGCCTGAAGGTGGCGCAGGCCGGGCAGCGATCCGGTGAGGGTGAAGGTGTAACACCAGAGACCCAGGACGACGAACCCGAAGAGCTCGAGCGCGGCCAGCGGGCCCAGTTGCGAAAGGTGGTCCCCGATCTGACTCCAACCGGTCTGGGCGACCAACGGGAGACCGAAACCCAGCAGAAGGCCGGCCATCGTCAGACCGAGAACTGCGCTTCGTACCTGATTGCGCGAGACCGTCGGGCGACCGGTCGGCGTACTCACGTCCCCACCCTCGGCGCCAGTCCCTCGAAGATGTCGTGCGAGACGCAGGTGAAGGTGCTCCCTCGATCCGGATCGACGAACCACTCGCGGCCGAAAACGAGATCGTAGATCGGCCGGGGGATCCGCAGGAACATGCCGAGGGTACGGTCGCCGGCGCCAGGTGAGTCGTCCGTCGCCTGCGAGGCGTGCGCGCGCATCGAGGCACGCTTGGCGCCGATCTGCCGGTAGACACGGATTCGGTGGGTGATCGCACTGCGGGGGGAGTAAGCGCGCTCGTAGGAGGAGATCTCGAAGTCGGGTGGGAACCGGTAGAACCGCGCGGCCAGGCGAATGCCCTTGACGAGTAGGTCGCGTGGCACGGTCGCCTGAAGCACCCGCTGTGTCCCCGCCAGCTCGGCGGCCTTGGCCCCCACGTGATGGACCTGCACGTGGTCGCGGTGGCCGTAACCCCCTGCTGCGTCATAGCTGAGCAGCACGTCGGCGTTCTCCTCGCGCAGGATGACCGCGAGTTTCTCTGCTGCCTCCTGCACGTCGGCCCTCGCGAATCGGACGGCGCCGGGCGGATCGTCGTAGAGCAGCGGCCCGCTGCCGGAGTCGGCGTACCCGAGGTACTCCATCCGGGTGACGCCGAGCGCAGTTGCGGATGCGGCCAGTTCGCGCATCCGCACGCTGGCCAGAGAGGCACCACCGGCGCGATAGGTCGACGCAGCCAACCCCATGTCGCCGTCGGTAGCCACGACGAGCACGACCCGGTGACCGTCGGCTGCAGCCTTGGCCATCGTGCCCGAGGTCAACAGGGCCTCGTCGTCCGGGTGAGCGTGGAAGACCACGAGAGTGTGCGACATCGCGATACATCCTGTCGCATGTCATCCTTGGCCGCGTGAAGGTGGCCCTGCTGACCGATTGTTACCTGCCCCGATTGGGCGGTATCGAGGTGCAGGTACACGATCTGGCGCGCCATCTGCAGGCCGCCGGTCACGAGGTCGAGGTCTTCACCGCGACCATCGGCCCTGAACGGCTGAGGTCCGGCACCGACTGGCTGGACGGCATCCCGGTGCACCGCCTGGCGATCACGCTGCCCAAGGATTTCCCGATCAACCCATTCGCCCCGCGAACGTTGCGACACATGTTGCAGGCAGGCCGCTTCGACGTCGGGCACGCCCACTTGGGCATCGTCAGCCCGTTCGCGTTCGACTGCGTCCGGGTAACTCAGGGCATCGGGCTACCGACTGCGGTCACCTGGCACTCTGTACACGGCAACTCCGCCGACTGGATCGGGCCGACCGGGTACATCCGGCGCTGGGGCGCCCGTGGTGCAGCGTTATCAGCCGTGTCGACTGTCGCGGCAGCACCGATCCAACGGATGGCCGGGCCGGGATACCCCGTCCACGTGCTGCCCAACGGTATTCAAGCCTCGGAGTGGGCACCGGGCGAGCGGGTCGACGACGGCGTCCTGCGAGTTGTTTCGGCAATGCGACTGGTGTGGCGCAAACGCCCGCTGGCGCTGCTGGAGTTGATGGCGCAGGTGCGCCGCCGGGTGCCCGAGCGCGATGTGCGCCTGGAGATCATCGGCACAGGCAAGTTACAGCAGCGGGTCGAGGAACGAGCTCGCGAGTTGGGAGCGGGGGACTGGCTCAGCCTGCCCGGACGTATGACGCGCGCCCAGTTGAGGGAGCGGTACCTTTCCTCGGACATCTACATCTCACCGGGGACCTTCGAAGCGTTCGGTATCGCCGCGCTCGAGGCCCGCGCCACAGGTCTGCCCGTCGTGGCCCCCCGCCGCAGCGGCGTATCGACTTTCATCGAGCACGGCGTGAACGGGCTCCTGGCGGGTGACGATCTCGGTATGGCGGAGGCCATCGTGCGTCTCGCCACCGACGACACCCTGCGGCATCGCATCATCGATCACAACGCCTCGAACCAACCCCTCCAGTCATGGCCTTCGGTAGTCGAGATGGCCACGCAGGAGTACCGACGCGCCCAGCGACTGGAGCGGGCCCGCCGCGACAGAGAGATCACAGCGATCGCCGGGCACTGACACTCAGGCGGTGTCGAGGCGGGACTGTGTGACCTTCGCGTTCGCCCCGTCATAGACGAAGTGACCGTGTAGGCGATCGCCATCCAGAACCCTGGCAAGCCAGTAGCGGTCGTCGTCCCACATCTTCTCCAACGGGAGCGCGCCGACCTGGCACCACCACGGCGCGAGTTCGCTGCTGGGGGTGAGGTCGCCGGTGAAGCTCGACGACGTGAAGACCCCCAGCCGCATATCCCACTCCGGGCGGGACGGGAACGCGAACGTGAGGTCGGCGCACCACTGGGCTGACGTGACGATGAGCCCGGTCTCCTCGAGGGTCTCGCGAACAGCGGCATCGTGTGCTGATTCGCCGGGCTCTATGTGGCCACCGGGGGCGACCACCTGCCCGGTTCCGAAACCGGTGAGTTTCTCCCCCAGGAGCACCTCGTCGTCCCGGCGCAACAACATCAAGCACATGGCATTCACTGTGGACACGACCGC
>JBBPZD010000222.1:0-12989 GCA_038199265.1 Actinomycetales bacterium
GGCATCAAGAAGGGCGATTCCGCCCTGTGCAAGAAGATCGACACTGCGATCGCCAAGACCATCGCTGACGGTGAGTGGAAGAAGATCGTCGCCAATAACCTTGGCTCCGACTACAAGTTCAATGAGAAATTGAACCCGCCCAAGCAGACTGCCTGCGCCAGCTGATCGGTCGTCGCCGTGACTAGTCTTTTCTCTGACTATCCGATTTGGTCGGCGTTCTGGGTAACCATTCAGCTGACTGTCATCGGCGCGGTTGGGAGTATGATTCTTGGTACTGTGATCGCGGTGCTGAGGTTATCGCCAATCGCTATCCTGCGCTTCTTCGGAACGTCTTACGTTAATATTTTCAGGAACACGCCACTGACGCTGCTGATCTTGGCGAGCAACTTCGTCTTGTTCATCCAGCTCGGAATCAGTCTCGCGAATGATAAAGACCCGAACTTCGCGAACTCGAACAATTTTCGTTTAGCGCTGGTGGGTTTGATCGTCTATCACGCAACGTATGTGTGTGAAGCGTTGCGTTCCGGCGTCAACACCATCCCGCTCGGTCAGGCTGAGGCTGCGCGGTCAATAGGCCTGACCTTTGCCCAGAGCATGCGAGAAATTATTCTGCCGCAGGCTTTTCGTGGCGCTGTGGTGCCGCTGGGCAATACGATGATCGCACTCACCAAGAACACGACGGTCGCAGTGACCATCGGCGTCTTGGAATTGGCCTCAATTTTGAAGAAGGTCACCGAGGCTGATCCAGGTAGCCTGAATGCCGCGTTCGTGGTGATAGGCCTACTCTTTGTAATTCTTACTTTGCCCATGGGTCTTGCTATCGGATCCATCGGTCGACGAGTGGCGGTGAAGCGATGAGTGCATCGGTGCTCTTCGACGCTCCGGGTCCCAAGGCCCGGCGTCGAAATGCGATTGTTGGAGCCGTCGGCAGCGCCGTTATCATCGCGCTATTGGCTGTTGCGATCTGGAAACTTGCTGACAAGGGCCAGTTCGATACGTTCAAGTGGAAACCGTTCACTCGAATTTCGTTCTGGCAGAACTATATTCTGCCCGGCCTCGTTGGAACGTTGAAGGCAGCTGGCATAGCCATCGTCATCAGTTGTGTCTTCGGTGGAATACTGGCGTTGCTGAGACTACTCGAGCCCCCTGCAGGCACCTCGCCGGTCGCGATAGTCTTGCGCGGCGTAAAAGTAGTGGCCGGGGCATGGGTTGAAATCACTCGTGCCATACCAGTGCTGTTGATGATGTTCTTCATCTTCGGTTTCCTGTCCGCTCAAGGTTTGGTGTCTCCGGGTTCGCGGCCCCTGGTGGCGACAGTTTCCGGCTTGGTGTTTTACAACTCCTCGGTCATCTGTGAAGTCATTCGGTCCGGTGTCGCGCAGCTGCCGGGCGGTCAGCGAGAAGCCGGTCTGGCGATCGGGCTGCCGGCCGGGCAGACGGTACGCAGCATTCTCTTGCCGCAGGCTGTTACCTCGATGCTCCCAGCGCTGATCGGCCAGTTGGTCGTGGTGTTGAAGGACACTGCGCTCGGCTACAACGTGCTGTACGGCGAGCTGCTCTACACCAGCAAACCGGCGACGGCCGTCTACGGGAACATCTTCGCCATGCTCGTCGTCGTGGCCATTCTCTACATCCTGCTGAACTACGCGATCGGTAAACTTGCCGAGTACGCAGATCGGCGGATGAAGAATCGAGGTCGCGGTGGTGGCACGGACCGGACGGGACCGCAGGATGTCGTGCTCTCGGCCAACCAGGCTCAGTGAGAACAACCTGGTTACATAGATTCACCTGATCACCCAGCGGCGACTGCCTGTTTACTTCATGCGGTCGCCGTTGGGCGTTCGGAGTCCGTGATCCAGTCCGACCACGATCCGATGTAGATCCCGGTGCGTGGGTGGATCCCGGATGCTTCCAGTGCGAGCGCGAGATGGGTGGCCTGAACGCCTGACCCGCAATAGGTGGCGACCGCTGTCTCGGGCCTTATCCCGTGGGCGGTGAATCGCATGGCCAGATCGTCTGGAGTGAGGAACCGGCCGTCCTCGTGCACGTTCTGCAGCGCGGGGGAGCTTGTTGCTCCGGGGATGTGTCCGGCCACCGGGTCGATCGTCTCGCCTTCGCCGGCGAACCGGGGGGCAGGGCGCGCATCGAGGAGGGCGCCGTGACCGACGTATTCCGCCGCGGTATCTGCGGTCAGCAGTATTTCGTGCCCAGGAGTAGCCACGAAGTCGCCGTGGGTGGCGGGGGATTCGGTTGTAGTGTCATGACCGTCGCGCACCCAAGCGGCAAAGCCGCCATCGAGTACCTGCACATCTTCTTTGCCAAAATATCGAAGAAGCCACCAGCACCGGCTCGCGGCTAGTGAGTTCGCCTGGTCGTAGACGACGACCGACCGATCGTTCTGCACACCAGCCGCCTGCATCGCCGCCTCGAACGCTGTCAGGTCGGGCATGGGATGCCGTCCACCGGTGCCGTCTCGTCGTGGGGGGCCTGAGCAGGCGCCCTCGAACTCCACCCACCCGGCACCCGGGAGGTGACCCGCGTCGAATGCCGGTCGTTCGCTGGGGGCGTTCAGTGTCCACCGCACATCGAGCAGTACTGGCGAGGATTCATCGCTGCTCAGGCATTGGGCGAGCGCCTCGGCTGTGATCAGCGGATGGGGTGCGTGCTGCATTCACCCGAGGGTAGACCGCTGACTACTGTGGCGACCATGTCGATCGTCTACGCGGGGGTGCTGGCCAACCTGGGTTTACGCATCGTCGATGGCGCGGTGCCGACCGACACGACTTTGACTCTCGAAGGTTTGCAAGCCGAGTTCGGAGTCTCGCGGACCACGGCGAGAGAGGTGGTGCAGGTACTGGCCTCCAAAGGACTGGTGGAGAGCAGGCGCCGCACCGGTGTGCGGGTTCGACCGCCGGCCGACTGGGACCACTTCGACCCGGCGATCATCCGCTGGCGGCTGGAAGGCGATGGCCGTGCCGCTCACCTGTACGACCTGTCTCAACTGCGCGCAGCAGTGGAGCCGCTGGCCTCAGCGTTGGCGGCGGTCAACGCCGACGCGGTCGTGCGTAGCGAGATCGTGGGTCTGGCTCACGCGATGGAGACCGCCGGTGCGGCGGGAGACTTGATGACGTTTCTCGACCTCGACATAGCGTTTCACCGAATGCTGCTGGCCGCGTCGAAAAACGTCATGTTCGACTCGCTCGGGGATGTCGTAGAGGAGGTGCTGCGCGGGCGGACCGATCACGATCTGATGCCACCCAGGCCCAAGCCGGAGGCACGCCACCTGCACCTGCGTGTTGCGCAGGCAGTTGCCGCCGGAGACGCTGACGGCTCTCGGTCCTCGATGCAGGCCATCTGCGTCGAGGTGGTCGGTGAGATGCACCAACGCCGTCGTGCCCCAGGTGGAGCGAACTGAGCGCCTAGAGGACTCCGGCCAGTGGCCAGAGAACTGCAGCCAACGCGAATGCGGACAGTCCGAGTGTTGTCTCCATGACGGTCCAGGTCTTCAGTGTCGTTTTCTCATCCATCCCGAAGAAGCGGCTGACCAACCAGAAGCCGGAGTCGTTGACATGCGACAGCACCGTCGCGCCGGCCGCGATTGTGGTGACCAGCAGCGCGACCCGGACGTCGCTGAGGCCGGCAGCTTGGCTGGCTATCAGGCCCGAAGCGGTTGTCAGAGCGACGGTGGCAGATCCCTGAGCAACGCGCAGCGCGGTGGCGATCAGGAAAGCCTGCAGAAGCAACGGGATTCCCAGACCCGACAACGATGAGGTCAGTGCAGCCCCGATTCCGCTGGTACGCAGAACCCCACCGAACATGCCACCGGCGCCAGTGATCAAGATGATCGAGCAGATCGGTCGCAGGGCGTCGTCCAGTAGATCCGTCGTCTGGCTGAGGGTGCGGTCTGGGCTTCTCAGCAGACCGATGGCGGCCAGCAGAGTCACCAACAATGCGACCGGTGTGTTGCCGAGCAGGATCAGCGCGTTGGCGACCGTGTTGCCCTTATCGATGGACCCGCTCGCCACCAGAGTCGACAGCACGGTGTTGAACGAGATCAGCACCAGCGGTATGAGCAACAGGCCGAGCACAGTCGCGAACGACGGCGGCGGGGTCTTGCCTCCCTCAGCGTCGTCGGCCGAGGTGCCGTCGTTGACCTCACCGAACAAAAGATCGGGCAACGCGACGTCGATGCGTGCGCCCAGGTAGCGCGACATCAGGTACACACCCACATACCAGGCGATGAACACGATCGGCAGATTCACCAACAGGACGACACCGAGGTCGCCACCGAGCACCGTGCCGGCGGCAACCGGTCCCGGGTGCGGTGGGACGAGCGCGTGCATGGCTGCAAAGGCTCCGGCCGCCGGGAGGGCGTAATAGAGCACCGACCCGCCGAAGCGCCGCGCGACGGTCAGAATGATCGGCAGAAACACGACGAGGCCCGCGTCGAAGAAGATCGGGAAACCGAAGATCAGCGCGGCGACGCCGAGCGCTAGCGGTGCTCGGCGTTCCCCAAAGCGCCCGATCAGTGTGTCGGCCAGCACCTGGGCTCCGCCGGTGACCTCCAGCAGCCGCCCGAGCATGACTCCGAACCCCACCAGGAGCGCTACCGATGCCAGCGTGCTCCCGAATCCAGAGGTCAGGGCCTTAGGCACGTCGGACAATGGAATGCCAGCTGCCACTGCGGTGAGCAGACTGACCAGCACCAACGCGATGAAGGCGTGCAGGCGGACCTTGATGATGACGAACAGCAGCACGGCGACAGCGCCGGCCGCGATCAGCAAAAGGGTCGTTGTCCCGTACACGGGGTCAATGGATCCACGGTGGCTCCTGGTTCGAGGTGGGTCGCGGTTGAGCCGCAGTGGCAGCAAAGGTACTACCTTTGAGGGTGCGACAGGCGGCCGACGTGTCCCAGCCGCAGGTGTGCGAGCCTGAGCGGCATGTGCCGCAACATCCGACCCCTGAACAATTTCGCGCCGCCCGCAACGGACGACGAGGTGCATGCCGCTGCGGTCCAGTACGTACGCAAGATCGCCGGCACCGCGAGGCCCTCAGCGGCCAACCAACAGGTGTTCGACCGCGCAGTCGAACTCATCACGCTGGCCAGTCGCGGTCTCATCGATTCGCTGGTGACCACGGCCCCGCCCAAGGATCGAGAGCATGAGGCGGACAAGGCGCGCGCGCGAGCGCAAACCCGCTATTCGACAGCCGGTGCCTCATGAGCGTCGGCGAGATCCGCATCGAGCCATGGAGCCCGACCGCGCAACGCGCGCTGGCGGGTTGGCTCGCCGACGCGCAGAATGCGGGTATCGACGTCGACGACGCAGAGTCGATCGAGCAGGCCTACGAGGACTACTTCGTATCGGTGCAGGACACGCCCGCAGCGCAGCGCAACGATCCCACGCAGGTACTGACGATGATCGGTATCGCGATGGGCGAGCACGTGCAGCGACACACAGGTGTGTCGTGGCGGGTAGCCAGCGATGACGAAGGCCCCGATCTGGCGTTGGTCGCGTCGGACGATGCAGGTGTCTTCTTTCCTGTCGATCCGGTCGCAGACAACTGGAATGCCGGGCAGCGCGGCTGGCTGGCCACGTTCATCGGTGATCTCGTGATCCAGCTCGGGCCGCAATCGACATGAGTGTGAGTGACTCCGGGCTGGAACCGGGTCACGCGCCTGGTTACACCGAGACCGACAGTGAGCGGTTTCTGCACGAGGATCCCGCCCTGAAACGAGCCGATCGCGACGACTTCGCGAGGGATCGTGCCCGGGTGCTGCATTCGGGCGCGCTGCGACGGTTGGCCACCAAGACCCAGGTTCTGCCACCGGACACCGATGAGGTCATCCGCAACCGCTTGACGCATTCGCTCGAGGTGGCTCAGATAGGCCGGGAGTTCGGCGCCGACCTCGGCTGCAACGCGGACGTCGTCGACATGGCGTGCCTCGCGCACGATCTTGGCCACCCGCCGTTCGGGCACAACGGTGAGAACGCACTCGCCCGGATCGCTGCGGACGCGGGCGGGTTTGAAGGCAACGCACAGACCTTTCGTATCCTGACCCGCCTCGAGGCCAAGCGGGCACGCGACGACGGTCGATCGGTCGGGCTCAACCTGACCAGGGCGTGTCTTGATGCCGCTACGAAGTACCCCTGGAGAAGGGGTGAATCGCAGCTACCGACGACGAAATTCGGCTGCTATGCCGACGATGCTGAGATCTTCGACTGGGTGAGGGACGGCGCTCCGAGGGGAATGCCGTGTCTGGAGGCACAGGTCATGGACTGGGCTGACGATGTCGCTTATTCGGTGCATGACGTGGAGGACGGCATCACGTCTGGTCTGATTCCTTTGGACGCGCTCTGGTCCAGCGAGGAACGAACAGCACTCGCTGAATTGGCGCGAACGACTTATGCCCCGCACCTGGGAGTCGAGATGCTTGCCGAGGCTCTCGCTGGCCTCGTCGCGCGCGACGTCATTCCTCGTTCTCATGACGCATCCCGTGCTGCAGTCGCTGCGTTGAAGGATATGACCAGTCGGTTGATCGGCCACTTCGTCAGTACGGCGACCGACGCCAGTCGTGAGCGATACGGCGACCAGCCGGCTACCCGCTACGCGGCACGGGTCGTCATCCCGCAGACCGTCCTGGCCGAATGCGTGATGTTGAAGGCCATCAACGCTCGCTTCGTGCGGCTGACCGAAACCCGCGTCCGTCTGCTCGCTATGCAGCAGGAGGTGATCGAGACGTTGGTCGACGCCTACCTGCGGGATCCCACCCGCCTCGATCCGCTGTTCGCCGAAGACCTGAGCCGAGCTGATGACGACGCCGCGCGCCTGCGGGTCGTCGTTGATCAGGTGGCCTCGCTGACCGATCCTCGAGCCATGGCGTTGGCGAGGACCTGGGCCTAGCCCCGTACGCGCCCCTTGCGCGATGCCCTGTGCATGACGGTTCTGGTCGGCGGGCGCCCCACCCGTAGAATTTGGCCACCGACAAGGAAATACGGGAGGTCGCCAGTGGCGGGGTTGATCAAGGCGGAGGATGTCGCCCTCGTCAAGGAACGTTCTTCCCTGGAAGACGTCGTCCGTGAGCATGTGACCCTCCGATCTGCCGGGTCCCGATCATTGAAGGGTTTGTGCCCCTTCCACGACGAGAAGACGCCCTCGTTCACCGTCAGTTCTGAGAACGGGACCTACCACTGCTTCGGCTGCGACAAGGGTGGTGACGTCATCTCGTTCGTGATGGAGGTCGAGCACCTGACCTTCTCCGAGACCGTCGAGCGGCTCGCTGCCCGTGCGGGAATCGAACTGCACTACGAAGACGGCGCCCGCCCCCGCGAAGAAGGCGCGGGACGCCGCACCAGACTGATCGAGGCGCATCGGGTGGCAGCTGAGTTCTATGCGGAGTTGCTGCTCTCGTCCGCCGACGCGCAGGCCGCCCGGAGCTTCTTGACCCAGCGTGGGTTCCACCGACCGGAGGCGGAGCATTTCGGTCTCGGCTTTGCGCCCCGTGGTGGGGAAGTGCTCGCGCGGCATCTTCGTGAGAAGGGCTTCGGAGACGAGGAGGTGGTGCTCGCCGGTCTGGTCGGGAAGGGCCGCGGTCTCTACGACAGGTTCCGGGGCCGATTGCTGTGGCCGATCCGCGACATCACGGGCGACCCGATCGGCTTCGGTGCGCGCCGCATCTTCGAGGACGACCGGATCGAGGCGAAGTACCTCAATACGGCTGAGACGCCCATCTACAAGAAGACCCAGGTGCTCTACGGCCTCGACCTGGCCAAGAAGTCCATTGCGCGCGACCGCAAGGCCGTCATCGTCGAGGGGTACACCGACGTCATGGCCGCGCACCTGGCCGGTGTCGACCAGGCGGTTGCTACCTGCGGCACAGCGTTCGGCAGCGACCATGTCCGCACGTTGCGGCGGCTGTTGCGCGATGCTCCCGATCAGGAACCCGCGCGGGTCATCTACACCTTCGATGGCGATGCAGCTGGTCAGAAGGCGGCAATGCGCGCCTTCGAGCTCGACAGCCAGTGGGATGCCCGCTCCTTCGTCGCCGTGGCGCCGGACGGACAGGATCCGTGCGACCTGTTGTTGGCCAGCGGCGCTGGGGCTGTTCGCGCTCTGGTCGACGGGGCATCGCCGATGTTCGAATTCGCGGTGCGCACCACCTTGCGCAGGTTCGACCTGGACTCTCCCGACGGCCGCGTGCTGGCAGCCCGCGCGATTGCGCCGATCGTCAAGGCAGTTCGCGACGACGCGATGCGTTCGGAGTACACACGGACCGCCGCCGGGTGGGTCGGGGTGTCCGAGGAACATCTGCGAGCCGAGATCGGGCGGGCGACCGTGGCCAAGGTCGATGCAGCACGCGGCGGCACAGGATCCGGTCGCGCAGGTCAACCCGACCCAGGTGCCCGACAGAGTTCTGGGCAGCAGGCGCCCGAGGGCCGGGAAGAGTCGGGCGACAGGATCGAAACCGAGCCGGGCATGGCGGCTCCCGACGAGCGAGACCCGATCGTGCGTGCTGAGGCGCAGCTGTTGCAGTGCCTGCTGCAGTTCCCCGGGAGCGTTCCCGAGCGTGAACTGTCGGCTGTGCGCGGTACAGATTTCACTGCCGCAGCGCACCGATCGCTTTTCGGAGCCGCAATGGCTGCCGGGCCCCCGGGTGAACGCCTGCCAGCCGCGTGGCTGGACGAGGTGCGCTCCCATACGCCGGAGGTCGTCCATCAGTTGTTGTTCCGCTACGCGGTGGCAACGCTTCCGATTCGTCTTGATGCCGCGACCGGTGCGCCACCGTTGCGATACGCGCGCTCGCTGCTCGTCCGGGTTCGCGAGGTCGCACTACAAGGTGAGATCAGCGAAGCCATGAGTGAGTTGCGCCGGTCGGGTTCCGAGGTTTCAGCCGAGGTGGCGGCGAGACTGACCCAACTGCAGAAGGACCTGACGCTTCTGCGCGCCACCCTGGACTGATCCACTGCGAGTTTGCATGAGCCAGGCCATCCCAGGCAGAGTCAAGGCAGTCAATTACCCGCCGGTGCACATCGATCGGGTCTTCATTCATTAGCGAAGGAGCTCAACTCATGCTCTCAACTGTGATCGGCGCCATAGTCGTCGGGTTCATCGTCGGTGCACTGGCCCGTCTGGTGATGCCCGGCAAGCAGAACATCGGCTGCATCATGACCACCATCCTCGGCGCGCTCGGTTCGGCACTCGGTTCGTGGGCTGTCTACAAGCTTGGCTACAACGGTTCGAACAAGAGTTTCGAGGTCGTGCCGTTCCTGGTCGGAATTGTCGTCGCGGCGCTGCTGATCGGTGTTTACCTCGGAGCTACCGGTCGCAGGGCGAGTCGCTGATCTGATGCTGGGGAAGTCGAGCCGACGCCGCAATGAGCAACTACCCGCTGACATCAAGGCTGCGCTCGACCTCGTCAAGGGCGAGCGCATCCTCAGTTTTGCGGTCGACGACAACACGGGCGCCCACGTCGTGGCGACATCGTTCCGCTTCACCGCAGCTACCTCGGACCGGGTCCTGACTTCTCGGGACTGGTACGACGTCGACGCCGGGCAGTGGGACCCGGACACCTGGACCTTGACGGTCACCTGGGTCGACGGAGTTCACCCGGGTCAGTACACCTTCAAGGGCCAGGACACTCGGCTTCCGGAGGCATTCCACGAACGCACTCAGGCCAGCGTCGTCCTGGCTATCCCGTTGGACCTACCTGGGCCGCGGCGTTCGGGACGCGTGGTTGTCCGGAAAAACCTGCGCGACGGCACCTTGATAGAGCAGACGGTCCTGGGTCGGCAGACCCGCGCTGACGATCCGGCGGTGTCCGCTCGAGTGGATCAACTGGTTGCTGAACTACGTGATCAGGTGGGGTTGTGAAACACCCGACGCAACCTGTTTGGTAAGCACCGCCTCGCGTTGCTAAGGTTCTGTCTGCGCCCAGCGCGCTGTCCCCTGTAGCTCAATTGGCAGAGCATTCGGCTGTTAACCGGAGGGTTGTTGGTTCGAGTCCAACCGGGGGAGCTGACCGAAATGGTCCCTGAACTGCGGAAACGCAGTTCAGGGACCATTTTCGATTCCTGGCGCATCGACTATGCATCGTTTAGATGCCCCAGGTAGGGCCCACGATCAAGGGAAACCGCATCCACCTGCTCGAGAGAGCAGCGAGCCGTCATGCTCGCCAGCCAGCCAGATGGAGTGCGCCAAACACACAATTCGACCCGGCGCATCGCCTCTAGCGAGCGGCGCCGGAGCAGCTGAGCCGGAGTGTTGTGCCGAGCATGCGCGGCGCAGAACGTGGGGACGACAGCCGACCGCCCAGTGATTTCTGAAGTGAGCCGATGCCGCGATGCGAGCTCCGTTCGCCCCCTGGTGAACTATGCGCCGGGCGTTGGACGTGCTCTGGCAACCGGTGCACGTCCACATCGACGGCGGCCGGCCACAGGCCAGGCGATGACCAGCGGTGATTGCGCCTGACGCTCGGGTGTCTCGACAAGTGGCGTTTCGACTCTTGCCTTACGCCGTCTAATCTTGATGCGCACATCTTGCAACGAGTTGACTTGAATTGGCTCGGGGCGCGCATCTCGGTGGATGGTTACCGTCGATGACTGACGGGCTTGCCAGGCCGAAACCTGACGGACAGGACGTCCACTACACGGGGGCGACGGGGCGATTTAGGTGGATGGCGACCGATTGGCACTATGCAGTGGCAGCTGCGGAAGATGACCGTTCGGCATTGCTGAACGTGCGTCCTATGCGGTCGATCGGCGCGCTCATAGCCTGCCTTTCAGGCACCGCTTACGGTGCTTACAGCAAAACCCAAGGAGGAGTTGCTATGAGATTGAACACCCGTAGTACGACGGTCAGGTACGCGAAGGTGGTGGCGATAGTAGCTGCCAGCGGTACCCTTGTCAGCGCGTTTGCTACTAGTCCCGCGAACGCAAACCCATCACCGTCGAGTGCTGCCACACCCACCGCAGGCCCCACGAAAACCTCCACCGCAACGGTTGCCCCAACGAAGGCCCTCACATCGCCGGGTACGCCTAGTAAGGCGTACGCCAAGAAGGCGATGTCGAAACTGTCCGGGGTGCGGGTGACTGGACCGATCGCAACGACCAAGACGTCCCACCCGTTCGGTGGGGCCGCCTACACCCGCCAACCGGAAGATCTCAAGAAGATCGGCTATGTCGAGGACGAGTACTTCGTTTCGGGACTGGCGAACGTCTACACGTGGTCCAAAGAGGGCCCTGGCGTCGTGCGCACGCCGAACGCGCCTTACACGACGCGCATCATCGTGCGCCGCCCGGCGAAGGCAAAGAAGTCCAGCGGTTCCGTGGTCGTGGAACCACTTAATCCCTCCAACTTGTTCGACCTCAATTTGGGGTGGGGGCTGATGCATGACCAACTGGTGAAGAATGGCGACGCGTGGGTCGGGATCACGGTCAAGCCCGTTGCGATGCAGACTCTCAAGACATTCGACCCGCAGCGGTACCAGTCACTTGCCATGGACAATCCGTTGCCGCAATCTGACCCCAACAACTGCGCTACCGTGCCGGCAGATAGCTCACGGACGACCGAGAACGGTCTCGCGTGGGACATGATGAGCCAGGTCGCCCAGCTTCTGCGTAACAAGGGGGCTAAGAATCCGCTGCACTACGGCGGCGCAGCGCCCAAACAGGGGCTGAAGGTCTACGGCTTCGGCTACTCCCAGACTGGCGGCTATATGTATGACTACATCAATGCGGTCCAGCCGCTTGTTGTCGCCGCAACCGGAAAACCGCTGTACGACGGATACATCGTCTCGCAAGCGGGTGGAGCATTCGCCGGAGCGTACCCACTGAACCAGTGCGACCCGGTCCCAGAAGTCAGTGACCCCCGCAGGCAGCTTACGAATGTTGGCGTGCCGGTGATTCACACCATGTCTCAGTCTGACTACTTGACCGGTATCGCTGCTCGGCGCCCGGATTCCGACGCGCCGACCGATCGCTACCGACAGTACGAGATGGCGGGAGCCGGGCATGCAACGCCGAATGAGCTCGACTTCGCTGCTGCGCCCGCTGACATCATCAAGGGCGGCCGCGCGGTTCCGCCCAACGACTGCAACGAAGGCCCACGCAGCCGGTTCCCAAGCACAATCTTTTTCAACGCAATCGCAAAGAATCTCGACGCTTGGGTTCGCCACGGGGTCCAGCCGCCGCATGGTGATCCCATCGTAGTCAAGAACAACGCTCCGGTGACCGACCGTTGGGGCAACGTTCTAGGCGGTCTGCGTTCGCCATACCTCGACGTTCCGACGTCGACATGGTTCGGTAACTCCACGGGAGCATCCTTTTGTAGGATCGCGGGCCACGAGGTCCCGTTCAGTAAGGGCGTTCTGAACTACCTGTACCCGACCCACCGCGCCTACGTAAACAAGGTCACTGCGGATACCAAGCGCCTGGTATCTCAGCGATTCATCACCGCCGAAGACGGACGAAAGCTCGTCAACGAGGCCCGCCAAGCCGACGTGCCGTAGTCACCCATGCGGGGCCGAGGGACGTATCCGTCCTCGGCCCCGTTGGGTTGCACACTCGGACCTGTCCACCGGCGTCGATGACACCAGCGCATCGCCTTATTTGTGGGCGCGCTGCAGCCTGCACAGCAGAGCACTCGGCGATCAACCTCCGTGATGCGCATCCAGTCAACTTCTCATCATGTGGTGACGAGTTGCACAATACGGCTACACGGTCAGGCCACATTGGTGGGGACTGCCCAGGCTTTGGTTGACACCTTGTCCTGCCCCCCACTTTTTTTCCAGATGTGGTGGTGTGTTGATGGCCTTCCTGAAAGGCTTTGACAGTGCCTGATCCCTACCCCGCCGAGTTTCGTGCTCGCGCTATTGCCCTCGTTCGCGCGGGTAAGCAGGCCAAGCAGACCGCGTACGAACTGGGCATTAGTGCCGGCTGCCTGCATCAGTGGCTCAGACAGGACCGCATCGACCGCGGAGAGATCTCAGGCAC
>JBBPZD010000223.1:0-4935 GCA_038199265.1 Actinomycetales bacterium
AGAGAGGCACACCAATGCTCGAGAGGCGCAGGCCGGCCTGCGCCTCTCGAGCTGTAGTGAGCCATCGTCACCTTTCGGGATCGCCCCGCACCCACTCTCGGTAAGGCGCCGTGGGCTGGACCCCTGCTTCAGCCAGTTTTCGAGCCATGGCCTGGGTGCCGAGCGCGTCGGCCCACGTCCAACGCACGACGCGCGCGTGGCAACGGATGCGGTCCTCGCGCAGCTTCTCCCGCCACAGCACGTCCTGCGCGGTGGTGCCGGTCGTTTCGTTCGGCGCGTACTTCAGCTTTCCGTCGAACTCACCGACAACACCCGGCCAGCCGAAGTCCCCGCGGCCATAGGTGCCGTGGGCGTCGGTGAGCGGCACCTGCAGCTGCGGCTGTGGCAGACCCAGCTCCCACATCCGAGCGCGGCTCAATGACTCGCCGGGGGATTCGGAGCGACCGTCGGCAAGGCGAACGACGTCAGCTGCAGCTACCCGACCACGGGCTCGCGGGCCGACTTTCGCCAGTTCCGCATCGAGGTCTGCAGCGGTGCACAACTGAGCTCCAAGAGCTGCATCTGCGACGGTGAGCGCGGCAGCGAAGTCGTTTGACCGGGCCACGTCCAACACCGTGCGTGCGGGTGAGGTGAGTGCCAGGCCGTCGACTTCCTGAGCCGCAGGTGTCTGCGTGACACGCCGGCGAACGATATTTCCGCTGGACCCCGGCCCTCCGCGGCTTTGGAGAACCTCCACCGTGGTGGGCCAACCACCCACGATGGGAAGGCCCCACATAGCTGCTGCTGACAACCCGCACAGGAGCGGCTGCGTCCGCATACACGCCACCGTTGCGACGACGAACATCCGGTAGCGGTCGGCGGCCTCCAGGTCTTCCCACAGTCCCGACGCGGTGTAGACACCCCGTCGTATCCGCGCGATGCGTGAGGCCTGCTGCCTAACCTCGGTTTGCGGGCGTACCCCGCGACGTCGTAGATAGCGGGTATGGAGGAGGTCATCGGCGGCGGTCATAGCCTCACGATGGCAGCGGGGTACCTCGTGGGGCCGGGGTTATCCACAGCCCGCAGGAAGCCGCTGACGAAGGCTCAGCTGGGGCCGAGTGGCTCAGGCCGGCCTGCGCCACTCGGGTTTACCTGCGCCACCGTGGGCGTGCCGCGCGGCCGGTCGTCACGAGGGGCGCGGAGGTACCAGTACTCGTGGTGGACGCGGAAACCCAGCGATCGGTAAAGCGCGACGGCGGCATCGTTGTCCCGCGAGACCTGCAGGTACATAGAACGGATGCCGCGGGTCCGAGCGCTGCGGGCGACGACGGTCATCACCTGGTGGGCGAGTCCTCTGCGGCGGTGGTCAGGCAGGACGTGCACCGAGAAGACGCCTGCCCAGGCTCTGGCGAACGCTACCCGGCCGACCGCGACCACCTCCGAGTCGAGGGTGAGGGTGACGTACTCGCCGTCCTCGACTCCACTGAAGATGTCGGCGGCGGTCGATCGGTGTGATTGCTCACGTTCGGCGGCGCCCATCCACCAGTGCTCGTCCGGTTGCTTGCCTACGAGCGCGGCAGCCTGATCGCTTCCCGGGCTTGCGGATGCGAGGTTGTCGACGGATGCGGTCAACACGAGCGTGCGCTGAAACGCGGTCCATCCAGCGTCGAGCGCGGCTGCGCCCAGTACGTCGGATGACATATCGAACCCCTCCGGCCCGTAGACCTGGAGCAGCGGCTCCTGGCCACGTTCGCGGTACCAGCTGTCGACAGCTGACAGGGCCTCAGGGAGTGGATGCCCCGGATCACCCAACGGCAGAGCCGAATTCGCCCGACCGGTATATCCGTCAGACTCGCGTAGCAGCCACCGGCCCAGCCATGCCGTCCGCAGCGGGGGCATGCCCGCGACCATCAGTTCCTGTAGATCCGCCATCGAAATCGCCAGGTGCGGCCCGCCCCGGCGCACTGGCGCGGGAGGCACCTCCTTGGCAGCGACGACGTCCCGGCGTGGGACGGTCACGGGTCCCCGACGGGTCTGCACGGTGAGCGTGGATGGTCCAGAGACAGTCAGTTCCCCCAGCGCGTCGGTGAAACCACCGTCGATGCGGTGCCGCAGCACCACCCGCATACCGACGGTGAGGGCGCTGGTTAGGTCAGGCTGATTGAGTGGCTCAGGCATCGGGCCGTCATACTAGTTTCAGTCGCCGAGGTGTCCCGATGATGCCCCTATCAGACGTCCCACAGAATGCAGGAAGGGTCTGCCCGCAATGACCTACGTGATCGCTCAGCCGTGTGTCGACCTGAAGGACAAGGCCTGCATCGAAGAGTGTCCCGTCGACTGCATCTACGAAGGTGAGCGTTCCCTCTACATTCACCCCGACGAGTGCGTCGACTGTGGTGCGTGCGAGCCGGTGTGTCCCGTCGAGGCCATCTACTACGAGGACGACACCCCGGAGCAGTGGGCCGAGTACTACAAGGCGAACGTCGAGTTCTTCGACGACCTCGGTAGCCCCGGAGGCGCGGCGAAGATGGGCATGATTCCCAAGGATCACCCGATCATCTCGGCGTTGCCTCCCCAAGAGCACGACGTCTGAGTAAACGGGCTTTCGCACGTGCCAGTCGAACTGCCGGACTTCCCGTGGGACTCGCTCGCCGGGGCCAAGGCGGTTGCGGCGGCTCACCCGGACGGTCTGGTTGATCTGTCCGTCGGTACGCCGGTCGACGCCACGCCCGCGCCGGTGCAGCAAGCGCTGCGCGAAGCCTCCAATGCGCCCGGCTACCCCCAGGTGTGGGGCACGCCGGACCTGCGCGAGGCCGTTGTCTCCTGGTTCGAGCGACGCCGGAACGCGACCCAGGTAGACCCGGACGGTGTGCTGCCCACCATCGGCAGCAAGGAATTCGTTGCCTGGCTGCCGACCATGCTGGGTCTGGGTGCCGGCGACAGCGTCGGGATTCCGCAGATTGCCTACCCGACCTATGACGTCGGCGCGCGACTGGCAGGCGCTACGCCGGTCGCCTCGGACAGCACTGTGGGTTTTGGGCCGAAGCCTCCGAAGCTGTTGTGGCTGAACAGCCCCGGTAACCCGCACGGAAAAGTGTTGCCGGTCAAGCATCTCGCGAAAGTCGTGGCGTGGGCGCGTCGCAGCAACGTGATCGTCGCGAGCGACGAGTGTTACGCCGAACTCGACTGGCGGTCCTCGGACGTCGATCCAGACTGTCCGACGACTCCCAGCATCCTGGACGACCGGGTCTGCGGCGGTAGTCACGAGGGCTTGCTCGCCGTCTACTCGTTGTCCAAACAGAGCAACCTCGCGGGCTATCGCGCAGCGTTCGCCGCGGGTGACCCGGCGCTGATCGCTCGCCTCGTGCAGATTCGTAAACACGCGGGAATGATCGTGCCGTGGCCCATCCAACGGGCTTTGATCGCAGGTCTGTCCGCGCACGAGTCGGTGGTCGCCCAGAAGCAGATCTACGGCGCTCGACGCACACTGATGAAGGACGCGTTGGTGTCCGCCGAGTGGCGTATCGATCAGTCCGACGCCGGTCTGTACCTGTGGGCAACTCAGGATCGTCCGTGCAGGGAGAGCATCGATGAGCTGGCAGGGCTGGGGATCCTGGCGGCGCCAGGAGACTTCTACGGCGCGGCAGGTAGGCAACACGTCAGGATCGCGCTTACCGCGCCTGACGAACGGATCCACGCTGCAGCCCAGCGGTTGCGTCAGATGTGACGTGGTAGCAAGAATTCACCTTCTTGCCAGTTGGGCGACATGAGATAGGACACATACCTGCGGTACGGTCCAACTTGCTGAACTTCGGGCGCGCAGTGCGTGCCCGCCTGCGCCCACGAGGCGCCCGGTCACAACAAGAACGGATGGCATATGACGGACCAAGCCCCGGCCACATTCACCGCTGGTGACAAAACGCTGGACTTCTCGCTGATCCCCGCCAAGGAAGGCAGCTCCGGTTACAACATCGCTGCGCTGTTGAAAGAGACCGGGAACGTCACCCTCGACGTCGGTTTCGTCAACACCGCTTCGTGCCAGTCCGAGATCACCTTCATCGACGGCGACGAAGGCATCCTGCGGTACCGCGGTTACCCCATCGACGAATTGGCAGAGAAGGCGACCTTCCTCGAGGTTTCCTGGCTGCTGATCTACGGCGAATTGCCGACAGCGGAGGAACTCGAAGGGTTCCGCCTGAAGATCTCACGGCACACGCTGCTGCACGAAGACCTCAAGGGTCTGCTCGCCGCGTTCCCGCGTGACGCTCAGCCGATGTCGGTGCTGTCGGCGGCCGTTTCGGCGCTGGGCACCTTCTACCAGGACAGCCTCTCGATCACCGATCCCGATCAGGTCGAGCTCTCCACGATCCGTTTGATGGCCAAGCTGCCGACCATTGCGGCCTACGCCCACAAGAAGAGTCAGGGTCAGCCGCTGCTGTACCCGGACAACAGCCTCAACCTCGTCGAGAACTTCCTGCGGATGACGTTCGGTTTCCCGGCCGAGCCGTACGACGTGGACCCGACCATCGCCAAGGCGCTGGACATGCTGTTCATCCTGCACGCCGACCACGAGCAGAACTGCTCCACGTCGACGGTGCGGCTGGTCGGTTCGGCACAGGCCCACCTGTTCGCTTCCATTTCGGCGGGGATCCACGCGCTGTCCGGTCCGTTGCACGGCGGCGCCAACTCCGCCGTACTGGAGATGCTGGGCAAGATCCACGAGAGCGGCGACGACGTCGACACGTTCATGACCAAGGTCAAGAACAAGGAAGACGGCGTGAAGCTCATGGGCTTCGGGCATCGCGTCTACAAGAGCTTCGATCCGCGCGCGACGCTGGTCAAGGAAACTGCGCACACGATCCTCTCGAAGCTGGGCAACGGTGACGAACTCCTCGACATCGCGCTCAAGTTGGAAGAGACCGCGTTGACCGACGATTACTTCGTCGAGCGCAAGCT
>JBBPZD010000224.1:0-4615 GCA_038199265.1 Actinomycetales bacterium
GTACAGGGCGTCCAGCAGAGACCTTTCGCTCACAGACCCTGCTACCTCGCCCACCATCACGGGTGGCTCGGCCTTGACCACCGGCATCTGGGAGACCCTGTACTCCTTCAGGATCGAGATCGCATCTCGTACTGTCTCGCCCGGGTGGGTGTGCACCAATGCTGGAATCTCACCGACCTTCCGGTGAAGTAGCTCACCGGCTGTGCGTTCCCCCGGCTCGTGCAGGAAGCCGTAGGACGCCATCCAGCGATCGTCGAAGATCTTGCCCAGGTACCCGCGCCCGGAATCCGGGAGCAACACCACCACGGTGGCGTCGGCAGGGAGGGTGCGAGCGTGCCTGAGGGCTGCCACGACTGCCATGCCGCAGGAACCCCCGACCAACAGGCCCTCCTCCTGTGCAAGCCGGCGGGTCATCGCGAACGACTCCGCATCAGAGACCGGGATGACCTCATCGACCACGCTCGGGTCGTAGGCGGCCGGCCACATGTCCTCGCCGACCCCCTCGACCAGGTATGGCCGCCCGCTACCGCCTGAGTACACCGACCCCACCGGATCGACACCGATGATCTGCACTCTGCCGCCTGCCCGTTCAGCAGAGACCTCGCGCAGATAGCGGCCCGTACCGGTGATGGTGCCCCCCGTGCCGACGCCAGCGACGAACGACGTCAGTTCCCCATCGGTGTCCGTCCAAATCTCCGGCCCGGTGGACCGGTAGTGGGAGTTGGGGCCTTCGGGGTTGGAGTACTGGTCCGGTTTCCAACCGCCGGGGGTCGCGGCAGCGATCCGGTCCGAGACGGAGTAGTAGCTGTCCGGGTGGTCCGGCGGAACCGATGTAGGAGTGATGACCACTTTCGCTCCATAGGCTCGTAGTACGGCGCGCTTGTCTTCGCCGACCTTGTCCGGGCAGACGAAAATGCACTTGTAACCGCGCCGCTGAGCGATCAGAGCCAGTCCGACCCCAGTGTTGCCAGAGGTTGGTTCCACGATCGTGCCCCCGGGTAAAAGCGCGCCAGAGGCCTCGGCTGCCTCGATCATCCGCACCGCGATCCGGTCCTTGACCGACCCCCCGGGGTTCAGATATTCGACCTTCGCGAGCACCGTCGCTGCGATGCCCTCTGTGACCCGACTCAATTTGACCAGCGGGGTGTTGCCGACGAGGTCAGCGATGTGTTCGGCGTATTTCATATGTGCATCGTTGCAGGCCACCATCGGACGAGCGGCCGGCTCACGTACATCCAGTGACATCATCGCCTCAGATCACCGACAAACGCTGTAGCAGGCGATGCGCACTGCAGCCCCGCCGGCAGCCACCGCCGAGAAGGAGTAGACCCAACATGGGAAGAGCGCGGCGTGCACGCAAGATCGCCTCCCACGCTGCCTACGGCGGCGGTATCGGCGCTATCGGCGCAGTCGGTCTGGGCATCACCGGATGGGCTGTCCTGAAGGGCGAGGCAGCCATGGCCAGGCGCATCGTCGGTCGACCCTTCGATGATGCGCCGGACGACGAAGGTATCTACGGTTCCGCGCCGGGCATCCCGATCGATCTCGTCGTGTTGGGCGATTCGATGGCCAAGGGCCTGGGCGCGGATCGACCCGAACAGACCATCGGCGCAATCAACGCCACCGCATTGGCCGCACTGGCCGGACGGCCGGTGCGACTGACAAATGTCGCTGTGGTCGGAGCCGTGTCGACCGCGCTCGAGTCGCAGGTTGAGCAAGCACTGACCGCCGTACCGAACCCCGATGTCTGCCTCATCCTGATCGGTGCGAACGACGTCACACATCGGGTGCCGCGCACAATTTCCGTTCGTCACCTCGCTGCGGCCGTGGTTGCCCTACGCGATGCGGGGTCGGAGGTAGTCATGGGGACCTGCCCAGATCTCGGGGTCCTCAAGCCGTTGCCGCAACCCCTCCGGCTCATCGCTCAGCGGTACTCTCGCGACCTCGCCGCAGCACAGACCGTCGCGGTCGTCGAGCACGGCGGGCGGACGGTCTCCCTCGGCGACCTCCTCGGCCACGAGTTCCGAAGTACCCCGCAGATCATGTTCAGCAAGGACCGTTTTCATCCATCGGCTGCCGGCTATGCGCGAGCGGCATCCGCTCTGTTGCCGAGCGTGCTGGACTCCCTCGGCTTCGCCTCGCGAGATACCGACCGGACACCTGATGTCCGACGCGGAGAAGGCATCAGCCCGGTCTCGGTAGCTGCAATGCACGCAGTCCGTGACCCCGGCACCGAAGTGGCCGGTACAGAGGTCAGCGGGGACACGCGCGGCCACCAGGGACGGTGGGCCGTCCTACTGCGGCGCCACCGCACGGCAATGCCAACAGGTCAGGCGGCTGCGGTGGAGACTGCCTCGCTGCAGAGCGCGGCGCCGCCTGCTGCCCCAGAATCCCCGTCCGACAGCGGCACCGCGTGATCGCCCGTGGCTGAGGCCGCCGCCCCGTTGCACGATCCGCGCACGGAGAACGTCCGTCAGATACTCGATCGGATCGTTACCCGCTGGCGCCAACTCACCGTTCAGCAGGCCTCCTCCCGAGTCGATGGGGTCCGGGCCTGCGCGCAGTTCTGTGTCGACCTCGCCTACAGCCACCAGGACGGTCCCGTGGTCGGTCCCGAGCTGCCACACATGTGCCCGGCAGCAGCAGTAGACCAGCTGCAGGTCGTGGTTTTCGACGCGTGTGCGCTCGGACACGTCGACCAACTGTCCACCGCGTTGACCGACCTCCTGGCCCGCTTGCGCTGAGAGCAAAGCCCGAGGCACGAAGAAGGGCCAGCAACCGATTGCAGCGGCGCCAGCCCTTCTTCGCGGTGCTACAGGCGTCAGTTGCGCAAACGCGCCAGCAGTCGAAGCAGCTCCAGGTACAACCAGACGACGGTGACGATCAAACCGTGGGCCATCAACCAGGAGTACTTCTCGGGCAACCCGGCCTGTGTCGCGCGCGTGATCGAGTCGAAATCGATCGCGAGGGAGTAGGACGCAAGTGCGATCCCAAGAAGGCAGAGACCGATTCCGACAGCGCCCATACCGAAGAACCCGAACTGGCCGAGCACGCCGGTCAATTGCAGCACGAAGTTGATCATCCCGAACAAGAAGTACCCGAGGATCGCGAAGAGGAACATCTTGCGGCTTCGAGCCGTGACGCGGACGATCCCGAACTTCCAGCCGGCGAACATCGCAACGAAAACACACGCCGTACCCAGTACTGCCTGAGCTACGACGCCGGGGAACATCGAATTGAAGAACTGGCTGGCCGCGCCCACGAAGACGCCCTCGACCACGGCGTAGAGCAGGATCAGCGCAACGGAGAGCTTCTTCTTGAAAGCAATCGCAAAGCCGAGGGCTATGCCGATGACCATGCCGCCCATCCACAGGGCAGTTCCTACCGGGCGGTTACCGGCCGACACGAACCAAGCCACCAGCGCGGACGCCACGAGGATGCTGAAGAGCACCAGGGTCTTCATGACCACGTCGTCGACGGTCATCGCCCGACCGACCCCGCCGGTGCCAGGAGTTGCCGGTGACACACCGAAGTCCTGCGCCAACGACCCCTGCGCGCCGTACCCCTGCTGTTGACCGGGGTAGCCCGGGGAGGACACTGCGCCCTGCCGTCCGTACCCACCGGACGGTGGACCGTACGGGTCTCGAGCGGGGGGGTCATAGGGCATTCCCTGACCACGCTGCCCGTACTGCGGACGCCCTAGATCGGCGTACTTACCCTCCGACAACTCGCGGTCGAACCGCGAGAACACGGGGTTGTTGGCCATTACTCCTCCGAAGTGATGACGGCGGGCCTGAACGCCCCGCGACTACGTACATTCTAAGACGTTCGGCCGCGTCGCCCAGTTCCCGCACAATCGGCCCTCATCTGGCTTTCACATTCGTGGCATAGCCTCCCGCCATGGAATTGACCGGGGGATTTTTCTTGGCGTTGGTCGTTGTGCTCTTCGCCCTCAGCACATTGGCAGCAATCTTCTACAAACCGGTGTGGGGTCCAGTACTGGCGCGGACGGCGCAGCGAGCGACGCTCGTGGTCCTTGCGCAAGGTCTGGCAGTCCTGCTCTGCGCCGTGCTGGTCAACAACTGGGGGTCCTTCTACGGGTCGTGGAACGACATTGTCGGTGGCGACAAACCGTTGACCACGACGGCTGTCGGTGCGGCGGGTCGATGGAATGCTACGTCCCCTTCGCAGCTGGGGGGCGCCGCGTTCCCCACGTCGACAGGCCTCAGCGCAACCACCTGGTCCAAGCCTGCCCAGTACGCCACAGTCGGGCAGATCGGGTCCGTCACAGTAGTGGGAAAACGCTCCAAGCTGAGTGCGAAGGCCCTGGTCTACCTCCCGCCGCAGTACTTCCAACCGAAATACGCCCAGTCCACCTTCCCCGTCGTCCAGGTGTTCACCGGCTATCCCGGTGACGTACGCCAGATCGTGGACCGGATCAAGTACCCCACCGGCCTGCTGACAGCTATGAAGGCCCGCTCGGCGCAACCGATGATCCTGGTGTTCCTCAATCCGACCCTGGCGCCACCGCGTGACACCGAATGCACGAATGTGCCGGGAGGTCCGCAGGTGGCGACCTACTTCCTACATGACGTGCCGACGATCCTTCGCGAAC
>JBBPZD010000225.1:0-14641 GCA_038199265.1 Actinomycetales bacterium
AGGACGCCGTGACCCAGGTTGAAGATGTGACCGGGGGCTGACCTTCCGGCCTCCACGATCGCGTCGATCGAGCGCTCCAGCGGCTCCCACGGGGCGAACAACAAAGCCGGGTCGAGGTTGCCCTGCAGCGGGTATCTACCGCCGAGCCGCTCGTTCGCTTCGTCCAACGGCACTCGGAAGTCAACGCCGACGACGTCAGCGCCCGCCTCACCCATCGAGGTCAGCAATTCGCCGGTGCCGACGCCGAAGTGGATGCGCGGAACACCCGTGTCTGCCACTGCGGCCAGGACCGCTGCCGAGTGTGGTTGCACGAACCGCACGTAGTCGATTCGGGAGAGCGCACCGACCCACGAATCGAACAGCTGGATTGCACTGGCGCCGGCCTCGATCTGCACCCGCAGGTAGCTCGTTGCGATGCGGGCGAGCTTGCTGCACAACAAATTCCAGGTATCCGGATCGCCGTACATGAGCGCTTTGGTGTGCTCGTGATTCTTAGAGGGGCCCCCCTCGACGAGGTAGCTGGCAAGAGTGAACGGGGCACCTGCAAATCCGATCAGCGGGGTCCCGTTGAGTTCCGAAACGGTCTGCCTGACTGCCTGAGCGATGTCCGGAACCTGCTCGGCAGTCAGTTCGGGGAAGGCCTGGACGGCAGCCCGGTCGCGGATCGGCGCCGCGACTACAGGCCCGACTCCCGGCACGATGTCGAGGTCGATTCCCGCCGCAGCAAGGGGAACGACGATGTCGCTGAAGAAGATCGCCGCATCGACCCCGTGACGACGGACCGGTTGCAGGGTGATCTCGGTAACCATGTCCGGATCACGGCAGGCGTCCAGCATCGCGGTGCCCTCGCGCAGCGCGCGGTACTCCGGCAGCGATCGACCGGCCTGGCGCATGAACCACACCGGCGTCCGCTCGACCGGAAGCCCGCGCGCAGCTCGAATCAGCAGCGGCAGATCGGCATTCGGGTCGGAGTCGGGGGTGGTGGCGTCGGTGGAGGTCACGGGCCGATCCTTCCACGCGCACGATGCCGGGCCGGAGAACCGCGTCGCCTCTCCACCTTTTGGTCGCTGGCGACCAAAAAAACCGGGACAGAGTCCGACCACACTCCTATTCGCGCCGCTGGCAACCAAGACGTCAGCAACGCAAGGTCAGGCGACGGCGAGCGCCACACCCACGACCGCGCACGCCACACCCACGAGTTGAATCACGCGCAGTCGTTCGTGCAGGAACCCGCGAGCCAGCAACAGCGTCATCACCGGGTAGAGCGAACCGAGCACACTCACGACCGCAAGCGAACCGCTGTTCGACGCGACGGTGAAGAGCGCATTCGCCGTGAGGTCTCCGGTTCCCACCAGCATCGTCACGGGAACCAGTCGTCGGGTGAGGGCCGGACCCGGCATTCCTCCTGGCCACAACACCCAGGCGAGACCGAGCGCGACGACACTCGTGATCCGCATCCCCCACAGTCCGCCCACCACGCTGGTGTTTCCGGCGAGGTGCATGAGGTAGAGAGTGATCCCGAAGCTGAACGCAGCCATGACGGCCAGCGATATCGGCAGCCTTGCGACCGCCCCGGACAGCTCGGGCCCCGATGCCAGCGCGGCTCCGGCAAGGGCGATCGTCAGACCGACGCCCGTCAGGATTCCGACCTTCTCGCCACTGAGAATTCCCAACAGGACCGGCACGATCGCCCCCAGTGCTGTGATCGGTGAGACCACACCCATGGTTCCGAGCGACAACGCAGCGTAGAACGAGACCAGTCCAAGGCAGCCGCTGAGTCCCGCGAGGGGCCCATAGACCATCCAACCGCCCGCAGTAGGTGTATGTCCGGTACCGATCGCAATGAGCATCGCGGTGCACATCACGATCAGGCCGCCGGCCTGGGACCAGAAGACCACCCGAACGGCGTGGGCCCGTTTGGTCAGCAGACCCCCGGCGAAGTCCGAACTCCCCCACATCGCACTAGAGGCAAGTGCTAGAAATACCCCCATCAACGACACGTCTCAATCGACGTTTCGAGGAGCACGACCGGCGCGGCGGCAATGCGGCAACTAAGGCGGTAGTGCGCGGACAGAGCTGTGGACACGGATGCATGGTGTCAGTCGGACGTGCGGGAAGGCCCATTCCGGCGCGTCGGTCCTGATTCGAGCGCATGTGCGACCTACCCTCCGAAGGTGGGTACCACAAACCTGGGCGGCGACGCCGCAGCGGACTTCCAGCGCGCAACACACGAAGTTTCGTCAGTGAGCCTGCGCCCGGAGGTGCGGCTGACCGAAGTTCCTGCGCCCACGCGCATCGCGCCCTACGCGGTTGCGCTCACCGCCGAGGTGGTCACTGGCGTCGGCGAGGACGAAGAAGAACTCGCCAGCGGCAGATTCGTGCTGCTGCACGACCCTGGTGAACCTGAAGCCTGGGGCGGTGCATGGCGGATCGTCAGCTTTGCCCGTGCGGAACTTGAGCCCGAGATGGCCACTGACCCCATGTTGGGTGACGTCGGCTGGAGTTGGCTCACCGACAGCCTCCAATCCTGTGATGCTCATGCCGCTGCCGAGGCCGGGACGGTGACCCAGGTGGTGTCACAGGGGTACGGCGCACTGATCGAGAACGGGACGAGTGTCGAGATGGAGGTGCGCGCCTCCTGGACTCCACTCACTGCGGGCGGTGTCGGTATGGGCGCCCACTTCGAGGCCTGGGGCACCTTGTTGTGCACTATCGCCGGTCTGCCCCCGTTGCCGGAAGGCGTGGTGGCGTTGCCGGGTCAGCGTCGATGACAGTTCCCGACGAGACGAACAAGAACACCACCGCTGCGCCGAACGTCGGCATTGTCTTCCAAGAGGCCGCTACCGCCGAAGACGTGCTGATCGTGCCGGCCGTCAAGGCTGAGCCCAACGCAGAGGACGTTCCAGCCAGCCGACCGGTGTCCGCAGTCGAGAACGTCCCGGTCGTCGAAGAAGCACCCATTTACCCGATGCTCGAATCACCGGCTGAGGGCGTTCCCGACGTCATCATCGGAGAACGCGAGCTGGCCGCTGCTGCTGCAGCTATCGCCGCTGGCAACGGCCCAGTCGCCCTGGACGCCGAGCGCGCCTCAGGTTTTCGCTACGGCAACCGCGCCTACCTCGTCCAGCTGCGCCGCGAGGGTGCGGGCAGTTTCATGATCGACCCGATCGCCTGCCCCGACCTGTCACCCATCAACGACGCGATCGGTGACGCCGAATGGGTGCTGCACGCAGCCACCCAAGACCTCGCGTGCCTAGCCGAGGTCGGGTTGTACCCGAAAGCGTTGTTCGACACTGAACTCGGCGGCCGGATCGCCGGACTGCCGCGCGTAGGCCTCGCTGCCGTTATCGAGCACTACCTGGGTGTCACTCTCGCCAAAGAACACTCGGCCGCCGACTGGTCCACCCGGCCACTTCCGGAGCCGTGGTTGCGCTACGCGGCACTCGACGTCGAGGTACTCGTGCAGGTACGCGACCTGATGTACGCCGACTTGAAAGCCAGCGGAAAACTGGACTGGGCGATGCAAGACTTCGAGGCGTTGCTGTCCTTCACAGGTCCGCCGGTCCGCGCCGAACCGTGGCGGCGGACCTCTGGCCTGCACAAACTGAAGGAACGCCGCGCTATAGGCCGGGTACGCGAGCTATGGCTGACCCGCGACGCGCTGGCCAAGGACAAAGACACCGCTCCCGGGCGACTCCTCCCGGACGCGTTGATCGTGGCGATGGCGACGGCCGCGCCGGCTTCCTCAGCCGATCTGGTCGCTGTCGGTGCAGCCCCGGCTGCTCCCGACGCTCCCCCGCGCCGTTCCCGCAAACCGCATCACGGACTGTTGCGCTACCAGCGGGACTGGCTCGCGGCCGTCAAACGGGTCGCCGGGATGACCGATCGCGAACTACCCGCTCTCACCGTCAAGGGGGACGGCCCGCCCCCGCCACGCGCGTGGGCCGATCGTGACCCGGTTGCGGCGGCCCGGCTCTCGCAGGTACGCGATCGGCTGGGCACCTTCGGCGAGCAGCACGGCGTACCACTGGAGAATCTGCTGACCCCCGACACCCTGCGCAGGCTGCTCTGGAATGCTCCGAAGGTGTGGGACGAGGCCACCATTCGTGATCAGCTCGCCGGATACGGTGCACGCCCCTGGCAGGTCGATGCCGTCGCTCCCCTAGTGGTCCAAGCCGTCACTGACCACCCGGCTACTGGCGGGTAACAAACCGGGCTAGAGTGACCGGCGTTCCCCATCGCCTCATCCGTGAAGGAGTCGTCGTGCCTCGCACGCTCTCAGAGGTCGTATTCGTCGACGGTGTCCGCACCCCGTTCGGCAAGGCCGGTGAAAAGGGCATCTACGCCCAGACCCGCGCTGACGATCTGGTCATCAAGTGCATCCGCGAACTCCTGCGTCGTCAACCGGGCCTGCCGCCTGAGCGGGTCGAAGAGGTTGCGATCGCCGCCACCACTCAGATCGGCGACCAAGGCCTGACTCTCGGGCGGATGGCCGCTCTGCTCGCAGGATTGCCCAAGACCACACCCGGGTACTCAGTGGACCGCATGTGCGCGGGTGCGATGACTGCGGTCACCAACACCGCGTCGAGCATCGCGTTCGGTTCCTACGACATCGCCATCGCCGGCGGGGTGGAGCACATGGGCCGTCACCCGATGGGCGAGGGGGTCGACCCCAACCCGCGCATCGTCGCCGAGAAACTCGTCGACCCCAGCGCTCTGGTGATGGGTTCGACAGCAGAGAACCTGCACGACCGCTACCCCTCGATCACCAAGGAACGCTGCGACGCCTTCGCCGTCGGCAGCCAGTCCAAACTCGCCCAGGCATACGCCGACGGCAAGATCCAGCCCGACCTCGTCGACGTCGCCACTCGGCACGCCGAACTCGGTTGGGGCCTGGCCACGACGGACGAACCGCCACGTCCCGGCACCACGATGGAAAATCTGGCGGGCCTCAAGACGCCGTTCCGCGCACACGGCCATGTCACTGCCGGTAACGCAGCCGGCCTGAATGACGGGGCCACGGCCTGCGTTCTCGCCTCTGAGCAGGCTGCGTCCGATCTCGGCCTACCTGCGGCGATGCGGCTGGTCAACTACTCCTTCGTCGGCGTCGAGCCGGAAGTGATGGGGATCGGGCCGGTCCCGGCGACGGAGAAGGCGCTGCGCAAGGCAGGCCTGAACATCGAGGACATCGGCCTGTTCGAGCTGAATGAGGCGTTCGCCGTACAGGTACTCGCGTTCCTGGAGCACTTCGGCATCGCCGACGACGACCCGCGCGTGAACGCCTGGGGCGGAGCCATCGCGATCGGCCACCCGCTCGCATCGTCCGGCGTCCGGCTGATGACCCAGCTCGCACGCCAGTTCGTCGAGCACCCCGAGGTGCGGTACGGCCTGACTGCCATGTGTATCGGTATCGGGATGGGCGGCAGCGTGATCTGGGAAAACCCGCACCATGCCGACTTCGTACCCAGCGTTTCGAAGGAGACGTCACGATGACTGCACAACCGGTGCAGACCAACGAGGTCGTCACCCACGCTCTCGTTCGCGAGGTCCACCTTCCCGGCGGCGCGGGACTATTTGCGCTGATCACCCTCGACAACGGTTTCGACCACACCAAACCGAACACGTTCGGCGCGCAGGGCCTGACCGAGCTGAGCGACGCACTCGACGCGATCCACGCCCGCGCCGAGGCCGGCGAGATCGTCGGTGCCGGGGTGACCGGCAAACCGTTCATCTTCGCCGTCGGAGCTGACCTGACCGGCGTTCCGCAGATCGGGGGCCGCGACCAGGCCCGCCAGATCGCGCAGCTCGGGCACGTGACTTTCCAGAAGCTCACCGATCTGCCGGTGCCGACTTTCGGGTTCATCAACGGCGCGTCGATGGGCGGCGGAGTCGAACTGCCGCTCTATGCCGACTACCGCACCATCTCGACCGACGTGCCTGCCTATGCCACCCCGGAATGCTTCCTCGGACTCGTTCCGGGCTGGGGCGGCACCTACCTGCTGCCGCGGCTGATCGGCGTAGAAAGGGCGCTGACCCTGATCGTAGGCAACCCGCTGGCCAACAACAAGATGATCAACGGCAGGGCTGCCTTCGACATGGGCGTGGCCGACCGACTACTCGAGCCGGTCACCTTCCTGGAGGATTCGCTGGCTTTCGCAGCCGCAGTCATCGCGGGCACCGAGACTGTCGAGCGCGCCGAGGTCGTCCTCGACCAGCAGACCTGGGACGCCACGATCAAGGCCGCCAAGGGGCAGGTGATCGCCCGTACCGGTGGTGCCGCACCGGCTCCGCTGCGTGCGCTCGAACTCATCGCAGCGGCGCGCACTGCGAACCGCGCTGATGCCTTCGAGGCCGAAAACGAGGCCCTCGCTGATCTGATCATGAGCAATGAACTACGCGCTGGGCTCTACGCGTTCGAGCTTGTGCAGAAGCGCGCCAAGCGGCCTGCCGGCGCACCTGACAAGGCTCTGGCCCGCAAGGTGACCAAAGTCGGCGTCGTCGGCGCAGGCCTGATGGCCAGTCAGATGGCGTTGCTCTTCGCTCGCCGCCTGACGGTGCCGGTTGTCCTGACCGACCTCGACCAGGCTCGCGTCGAGGCGGGAGTTGCGTACTGCACGAACGAGATCGACAAACTGCTCGCCAAGGGCCGCGTCTCGCCCGACAAGTCGAACCAGTTGAAGTCGCTGATCTCGGGCTCGGTGAGTAAGGCCTCGTTCGCGGATGCCGACTTCGTGATCGAAGCGGTCTTCGAAGAGATGTCGGTCAAGAAGCAGGTCCTCGCTGAGGTGGAGGCGGTCGTCTCCAGCCAATGCGTGCTCGCTACGAATACCTCCTCACTGTCGATCACCGAGATGGCCAACGAGCTGCAGCACCCGGAGCGGGTCGTGGGCTTCCACTTCTTCAACCCGGTCGCCGTAATGCCGTTGCTGGAGATCATCCGCGGCGACGCGACCGACGACGAGACCCTCGCGACGGCATTCGCGACCAGCAAGGGGCTGAAGAAGACCTCGATCCTGGTGACGAACTCGCCGTCGTTCGTGGTCAACCGGCTACTGGGCCGTTTCATGGGCGAGTCCGGTGCGACCTTCGACGAAGGAACCCCGATCGAGGTCGTCGAGCGGGCGTTCGGTGGCTTGACACCGATGCCGCCGTTCATGCTGATCAGCCTGGTCGGGCCGGCCATCGCGCTGCACAACAGCGAGACCCTCGCCGCAGCCTTCCCCGAACGGTTCCACGCATCTGCGAACCTGGCCAAGATCGTCGAGGCGAAGATCGGCAGTTTCTACGGTTCGGACGGCGCCATCGACAAGCGTGTCCTCGACCTGTTCGAGACGCCTGACGAGCCGGTCGTGCTCGACGAGCAGCAGATTCGCGATCGCGCCCTTTCGGCCCTGGCCGATGAGATCCGTCGGATGCTCGACGAAGGCGTCGTCGCCGCCCCGATGGACATCGACCTCGCGATGATCACCGGCGCCGGCTTCCCGTTCTGGAACGGCGGGATCACTCCCCTGCTGGACCGCACCGGCATCTCTGAGAAGGTCACCGGGCAGAGATTCCTGCCCGCTGGAGTCGCCAGCGTGCCCGCCTGACGCGGATCGTCCGAGGTTGGACATGCACAGCGAGACATATTTATCTCGCTGTGCATGTCCAAAACGCAAGATCCAAGGCACATCCTCCTTGAGCTATCTCATATCTGAGATACAGTCGCGGGCATGTCTGAAGACTATCTAGAGCGCGTCGGGACCCTGATCCGCGATGCACGTCGCCAGCGCAAGCTGACCCAGTCCGAGCTGGCGGAGGCTCTGCAGACATCTCAGAGCGCGGTCGCAAGGATCGAACAAGGCAATCAGAACGTCAGCCTCGAGATGCTGGCCCGCATCGGCGAAGCGCTGGATACCGAGGTCGTCCAGGTCGCTACCAACACCCCGCTCAACCTTCGTATCAAGGGCGGCCGAAAGCTGTCGGGCGAGATCGACGTACGCACCAGCAAGAACGCAGCCGTCGCCTGCCTCTGCGCGTCCCTGCTGAACAAGGGCAAGACCACGCTGCGCAACCTCGCGCGCATCGAAGAGGTCAACCGGATCACCGAAGTACTGAACTCGATCGGCGTCAAAACCCGTTGGCTGCCCGGTACCAGTGACCTGGAGATCACTCCCCCGGCACGTCTCGACCTGGACTCGATGGACGAGGCTGCCGCGCAGCGAACCCGCACCCTCCTGATGTTCCTCGGGCCGTTGCTGCACGAGTTCGACGAGTTCAAGCTGCCCAACGCCGGCGGTTGCGACCTCGGCGCGCGCACCGTTGAACCCCATATGCACGCTCTCTCGGCGTTCGGCCTCGACGTCGAAGCCAGCCACGGTTACTACGAGGCCAAGGTCGACCGCGAGGTTGCTGCCGGTGCAACCATCATCCTCACCGAGCGCGGCGACACCGTCACTGAGAACGCCCTCTTCGCAGCGGCCCGGATCGATGGTTACACCGTCATTCGCAATGCCAGCCCGAACTACATGGTGCAAGACCTCTGCTTCTTCCTGGAGAAGCTCGGCGTGCGCATCGAGGGCATCGGGACAACCACGCTGAGGGTGCACGGCAAGCCGATCATCGACCAGGACGTGGAGTACTTCCCGTCCGAGGACCCCATCGAGGCGATGTCGCTGCTCGCGGCCGCCGTGGTGACCGATTCAGCGATCACCATCAAGCGGGTGCCGATCGAGTTCATGGAGATCGAGCTGACCCTGCTTGCCAGCATGGGAATGAAGTACGAGCTGTCGGACGAGTACAAATCGGCCAACGGCCGAACGCGGCTCGCTGACCTGCGCACCATTCCCGGTCCGATTGTCGCGCCCAAGGACAAGATCCACCCGATGCCCTTCCCGGGCCTCAACATCGACAACCTTCCGTTCTTCGCCGCAATCGCAGCGGTGGCGCAGGGCCAGACGATGATCCACGACTGGGTGTACGAGAACCGCGCCATCTACCTCACCGAGCTGACGGCGCTGGGCGCCAAGGTGCACCTGATGGATCCGCACCGGGTACTGATCGAGGGCCCCACCAAGTGGCGCGCCGCTGAGGTCATGTGCCCGCCGGCGCTGCGCCCGAGCATGGTCGTACTGCTGGCGATGCTCGCCGCAGACGGCGAATCGGTGTTGCGTAACGTCTACGTCATCAACCGCGGCTATGAGGACATCTACACCCGGCTCAACGCCTTGGGCGCCGACATCCAGTCGTTCCGCGATATCTGAGCTGCACGCCTGCTGTCACCGTGTCCTTCACGCCACGCACGCCACGGACGCCCTTTCTGGACTGGCCGGGTCCGATCCCGATGGCCCACCGGGGTTTCTCCCGCGACGGTCTGGAGAACACTGCGGCGGCGTTCGCAGCTGCGGTCGACCTCGGGTACAGCTACGTCGAGACCGACGTGCATGCAACAGCCGACGGAGCCCTGGTCGCATTCCACGACTACACGTTGGCCCGGGTCGCCGGTCGTAACGGCGATATCGGCGAGCTCCCCTGGCGGGAAGTCTCGAAAGCACGCATCGGCGGGGTAGAACCCATCCCACTCTTCGACGACCTACTGAACGACTGGCCGACGCTGCGGTGGAACATCGACTGCAAATCAGACGCTGCTGCGCCGCTTCTCGCAGAAGCAATCGAACGGCATCGGGCCTGGGACCGGGTGTGCGTCGCCTCGTTCACCGACCGTCGCCGTCGTGCGGTGCTGTCGCTGGTGACCCGTCCGGTCGCGACGGTAGCCAGCCCCGGAATGGTCGCGGCGGCACGCCTCTTCGGCCGGACACCGTTCGCACGGATGCCGATCGGCGCGGCCGACTGCCTGCAGATCCCCGAGCGCAGCCGCCGGTTGCCGGTGTTGACCCATACCCTGCTGCGGCAGACACACGCGGCAGGCGCCCAATTACACGTCTGGACCATCGACGACCCGGGCAGCATGCACCGGTTGCTCGACATGGGCGTCGACGGGATCATGACCGACCGCGCCGACCTGCTCAAGGACGTCCTGGTAGATCGGGGCCAGTGGCACCACGCCCTGTCGACAACCTCCCCGCCATTTCCGAGCAGGCCATAGGATCACGCGACAGCCCAGCGAACAGCGGGCGGCTCATCAGCTGGTCAGCTCATCGACCTTCTGACAGCGACGAACAGCCCCTACAAGAGAGTGGCGGCATGATGGACGACCTGCCCAACGCACAGGCCTACAACAGCTGGTGGCAGTACCGGTTGGACATGTGGTCTCGCCTTGAAGAAGGCACGGCTTCACTCTCTGACGCCAGCCTGCATGATCAGCCCACCGAGCATCTCGTGGGCCTCGTCGCGGGCCTGATCGAGGCATTGACTCCGCTGGAGAAGTACTGGGCGTTCCCCGGCAGCGATGTCTACCAGCGGATGAACGCGCTTTTCGTCGCCGGTCAGCACGACCGAACGGCCAGGTTGGTCGCGAAAGTGAACCGTGCACTGATGACCGAGTCCTATCGGGCAGGTAGCGGCGCCATCGCGATGGAGCACGATTCGGAGGACCCCGCCCAGGACGCTGCCGTCGCCCCGACGAGCGCGCCTGATCGGCCCTACTTCGAAGTGCTGGTCATCGAGACTCTGACGCCGGCACAGGAACAGACGCTCCGCGCCGACATCCGCAGCTGGCGACGCCCCAGCGACGATTTCGTCTACGACGTCGTGATCGTCGGGAGCGGCGAAGACGCCCTGATCGCCGCTCAGATGAACGCCACCCTGCAGGCATGCGTCGTCCGTCGTAGGTTCACCCACGCAGCACCCCACGACATCTCCGCGCTACGGCATTTCGCCGACTCCCATGTCGCGGACGAATTGGCGGACAAGACACCGGAGGAACGCGCTCATCTGATGGGCCGCAGCCTCTCGAAACTGCGCCCGGAGCTCGACCTGTACCTAATGACGGAGATAGCTGTCGAGGAGATGGCGGGCAGCCTCAGCTACCACTTCCGACGCGTCTTCCACGCCCGGGAGGGGTTCCTCGAGCTGCATCTGAGCATCCTCGCCGGCGTGGCAGACCGTTACAGCACACCGTTCTTCGACGCGTTACGCACCTACAGCCGGCGCCCGACCGGCGTGTTCCACGCGCTGCCCATCTCGCAGGGCAAGTCGGTCATCAATTCGCACTGGATCAAGGACATGGTCGGGTTCTACGGCCTGGACATCTTCCTTGCCGAAACCTCTGCTACCGGTGGCGGGTTGGACTCCCTGCTCGACCCGACGGGCCCGCTGCGGCTGGCCCAGCAGTTGGCAGCTGAAACCTTCGGGTCGCGCCAGACGTACTTCGTCACCAATGGCACCTCCACCGCCAACAAGATCGTCGCGCAGGCCCTGGTAGCGCCCGGTGACATCGTCCTCGTCGACCGCAACTGTCATCAGTCACACCACTACGGACTGATGCTTTCTGGGGCCCAGGTGACCTACCTGGAGGCCTACCCGCTCAACGAATACTCGATGTACGGGGCCGTCCCGGTCCGCGAGATCAAATCGCAACTCCTCGCGCTCAAAGCCGCGGGGAAGCTCGACCGGGTCAAGATGCTGATGCTGACCAACTGCACCTTCGACGGCATCGTCTACGATGTCACGCGCGTGATGGAGGAATGTCTGGCGATCAAGCCCGACCTGATCTTCCTGTGGGATGAAGCGTGGTTCGCCTTCGCGCGTTTCCACCCGGTCTACCGTCCGCGCACCGGCATGCGTGCTGCTCGTTCGCTGACCAAGAGCTTGCGCCAGCCCGAGGCCAAGGTCCGTTTCGAAGAGCAAACCGCTCGTATCGCCGAAAACCCGGACGTGCTCCTGAACGAGCGGCTGGTGCCCGACCCCGAACAGGCCCGGGTCCGGGTCTATGCCACCCAGTCCACCCATAAGACCCTCACCTCGCTGCGGCAAGGGTCGATGATCCACGTCTACGACCAGGACTTCGGACAGAAGGTCGCCGAGAGCTTCCGCGAGGCGTACATGACGCATACCTCGACCTCACCGAACTACCAGATCCTCGCTTCTCTCGACCTCGGTCGCAGGCAGGCTGCTCTGGAGGGGTATGAGCTGGTCCGCAACCAGGTCGAATACGCGATGCGCCTGCGGGACGCGATCGACGGGCACCCGCTCTTGTCGAAATACATGCGGTGCCTGTCCACCAAAGATCTGATCCCGACGCAGTTCCGGGAATCCGGGATCGATCAGCCGTTGCGCTCCGGGCTGGACAACATGGAGACCGCTTGGGAAGAGGACGAATTCGTGCTGGACCCGTCCCGCGTCAGTCTGTTCATCGGGCTGACGGGAATCGACGGCGCGACCTTCAAGCGTGAACACCTCATGGACAAGTTCGCAATTCAGGTGAACAAGACGTCACGCAACACGGTACTTTTCATGACGAATATCGGCACCACGCGCAGTTCTGTCGCTTACCTGATCGAGGTCCTGGTGTCGATCGCGCGCGACCTGGACCAGCAGGTCAGCGAACGGGGGCCGGCCGCGCAAGCTGCCCGCCTACGCACGGTTCTCAAGCTCACGAACGAGTCTGCGCCGCTTCCGGACTTCAGCGGGTTCCACCCGGCGTTCCGGCCCGGATTCAGCACCGGAGACCCTAACCCCACGCCCGAGGGCGACGTGCGGTCCGCATTCTTCCTGCCCTACGACGACGAGAAGTGCCAATTCCTGATGGCCCATGAAGTTCAGGACAAACTGGACAATGGCGAGGCTGTGGTCTCGGCGACGTTCGTCACTCCCTACCCCCCGGGTTTTCCGGTGCTCGTGCCTGGTCAACTCTTCAGCGACGGCATCTTGGCCTTCATGGGCAGTCTGGACACTCCCGAGGTTCACGGATACGTCGCCGACGCCGGCTACCGGGTCTTCACCGCCAAGGCCCTGGAAGATCTGGTCGCGGCGTCGGACTGTTGACTCACTGGGCAGCCTCCCCCTCGACGGCGGTTGGTCAGAGCGGACCTGGCAGATGAAGGTGCGGTCCGAGTCACGCGGGTCTGGCGCCGTCCCGCGCACGATCATCTAAATACGGTCGGCGCGGTAGCGAACCACAGACGGAACGGCCCTCACCGTGATGTGCGGTGAGGGCCGTTCTCCTTCTGCAGAACGTCAGGCGACCATGCCGTGCGGGTCGATGACGTACTTCTTCGCCGCGCCCTTGTCGAAGTCGGCGTAGCCCATCGGTGCTTCGTCCAGGCTGATCTTCACCGCGTTGACGGCCTTCGCGATCTGGGCCTTGTCACGCAGGATCAAGTTCATCAGCTTGCGGTTGTACTGCTTGACCGGGCATTGGCCGGTCATGAACGAGTGCGATTTGGCCCAGCCGAGACCCAGGCGCACACCGAGGGTGCCTTCCTTAGCACTGTCGTCGGCCGCACCCGGGTCGCCGGTCACGTACAACCCGGGGATGCCGATTCCTGCGCCGGCGCGAGCGACCGTCATGCAGTCGTTCAGCACCGTGGCGGGTGCTTCGTCGGCACCGGCGCCGTGGCCGCGCGCCTCGAAACCGACCGCATCGACCGCTGCGTCGACTTCGCGCTCTCCGAGGATCGCCTCGATCAAATCGACGAGGCTGTCACCGCTGGACAGATCTACCGTCTCGCAACCGAAACTGCGGGCCTGTGCCAGACGCTCCGTGTTCATGTCACCGACGATGACGGCAGAAGCACCGAGAACCTGGGCTGCATGCGCGGCGGCGAGGCCCACCGGACCGGCTCCCGCGACGTAGACCGTGGAGCCCGTGGTCACGCCAGCTGTGTAAGCACCGTGATAGCCGGTGGGGAAGATGTCCGAGAGCATCGTCAGGTCCAGGATCTTCTCCATTGCCTGATCCCGGTCCGGGAACGGCAAAAGATTGAAGTCGGCGTACGGGACCATGACGTACTCTGCCTGGCCACCGACCCAACCGCCCATGTCGACGTACCCGTAGGCGGCACCGGCGCGAGCGGGGTTCACGTTGAGGCAGATACCGGTCTTGCCTTCGTTGCACATCCGGCACCGGCCGCACGCGATGTTGAACGGCACCGAGCAGATGTCTCCCTTCTTGACGAAGAGCACGTCCTCGCCCATGTCGACGACCTCACCGGTGATCTCGTGACCGAGGGTCTGACCTACCGGCGCCGTCGTGCGACCGCGGACCATGTGCTGGTCGCTGCCGCAGATATTCGTGGTCACCAACCGCAGGATCGCTGCGTGCGGGGCCTTCTTCTGGATGCCTAGACCGGAGACCACATCGTCGGGCAATTCCAACGACGGATAATCGATCTCTTCGACAGCTACTTTGCCAGGACCTTTGTAGACCACAACTCTGTTGCTCGACATACCCAGACCTCCGTGCATCGACGTGGTCACACTCTCGCGTGTGACCTACGTCATAGAACACTATCGGTGGGTCGCAGTTGGGGCAGGGTTTCCAGACGCGGTGATCAGTCGCCGTCATTACTTGGCGTATCAGCCCGCTGACTCGGTAAGCTTGCGGGCCGGACGCTTTCTCACCGGTTATGGGTTGATGAATGCCGAGCACGATACCGTGACTCGCGCCGGGATCGGCTGGGATCAAGGAGCTGAGACCTACAATGCGGAGCTTGGATACGCGGCGGAAGATCTCGACGTGTTTGTGACTGGGCAGTTCGGA
>JBBPZD010000226.1:0-14644 GCA_038199265.1 Actinomycetales bacterium
GCCGGCCGAGACGGCGCGGCAGCCTGCTCGCGAGCAAGCTCTTTCGCAGTGAGGTCACCGATGTAGATCCAGACCTTCACGCCGATGCGACCGAACGTCGTCTTGGCCTCGTAGAAGCCGTAGTCGATATTCGCACGCAAGGTGTGTAGCGGCACACGCCCCTCACGGTAGAACTCCGCACGACTCATCTCGGCGCCGTTCAGGCGACCCGACACCTTCACTCGGATGCCCTTCGCGCCCGCTCGCTGGCTGGACTGCATGCCCTTGCGCATCGCACGACGGAAGTTCACCCGAGCAGACAACTGCTCTGCGATGCCCTGAGCGACCAGTTGAGCGTCAGCTTCCGGGTTCTTGACTTCGAGGATGTTCAACTGCACCTGCTTGGCGGTGAGCTTCTCCAACTCACCGCGCAGGCGATCGGCCTCGGCGCCGCGGCGCCCGATGACGATGCCTGGGCGAGCGGTGTGGATGTCAATGCGGACCCGGTCGCGGGTGCGCTCGATCTCGACCCGGCTGATGCCAGCGCGCTCCATGCCCTTGGACATGAGACGACGAATCGCCACATCTTCCTTGACGTAGTCGCGGTAACGCTGACCGGGCTTGTTGCTGTCGGCATACCAACGACTTTTGTGCTCAGTCGTGATGCCGAGGCGGAAACCGTTCGGGTTGACTTTCTGACCCATGGTTATCGCCGTCCTTCCTGCGAGTCCGGCTGGGTGACCTGCACAGTGATGTGGCTGCTGCGCTTCAGGATCTGACTTGCACGGCCCTGCGCACGGGGGCGGAACCGCTTCATCGTGGGGCCCTCGTCGACATACGCGACGCTCACCACGAGGGTGCGCTCGTCGAATGCCTTGGAGTGCTTGTCCGCACTGACGCGGGCATTGGCAATGGCGCTGTGCAGCACCTTCAGCACTGGTTCGCTCGCAGTTTGCGGAGCGAACTTGAGAACGGCGATGGCCTCGCCGACCTGCTTGCCGCGAATCATGTCCACGACGCGCCGGGCCTTCATCGGCGTCACCCGGACGTACCGGGCAGATGCTGTGGCCGCCATTGCGCTCCCTTCGGGGATCGTGTCTGTATTAGTCATAGTCGTTGCACCGCAATCAGCGGCGGCGCCCCTTCCGGTCGTCCTTCTCGTGGCCCTTGAAGGTCCGAGTCGGAGCAAATTCACCGAGCTTGTGGCCGACCATCGACTCGGTCACGAAGACCGGGACGTGCTTGCGACCGTCGTGCACAGCCAACGTGTGGCCGAGCATGTCGGGGGTGATCATCGACCGGCGGGACCAGGTCTTGATCACATTCTTGGTGCCTGCTTCGTTCTGGACATCCACCTTCTTCTGCAGGTGGTCGTCCACGAAGGGACCCTTTTTGAGGCTACGTGGCATGTCTTACCGCTTCTTCCCAGTACGACGGCGACGCACGATCAGCTTGTCGCTCTCTTTGTTCGGGCGGCGGGTGCGGCCTTCGGCCTGTCCCCACGGGCTGACCGGGTGACGACCACCGGAGGTCTTGCCCTCACCACCACCGTGCGGGTGGTCTACCGGGTTCATGGCGACACCGCGGACGGTCGGGCGCTTGCCCTTCCAGCGCATGCGGCCGGCCTTCCCCCAGCTGATGTTGCTCTGCTCGGCGTTGCCGACCTCGCCGACGGTGGCGCGGCAGCGTACGTCGACGTTGCGGATCTCGCCGGAAGGCATACGCAGCTGGGCGTAGGGACCTTCCTTGGCAACCAACTGCACACGGGTGCCAGCTGAGCGGGCAATCTTCGCTCCGCCACCGGGACGCAATTCGATGCAGTGGAGCACCGTACCGGTCGGGATGTTACGCAGCGGAAGACTGTTGCCGGGCTTGATGTCGGCCGATGGGCCGTTCTCTATCGGGTCGCCCTGGCGCAGCTTGTTCGGCGCAATGATGTAACGCTTCTCGCCGTCCGCATAGTGCAGCAGCGCGATGCGCGCTGTGCGGTTCGGGTCGTATTCGATGTGCGCGACCTTGGCGGGTATGCCGTCCTTGTCGTGACGACGGAAGTCGATGACCCGGTAGGCGCGCTTGTGACCGCCACCGATGTGGCGCGTCGTGATGCGGCCCGAAGAGTTGCGACCACCGGTCTTGGAGAGCGGGCGCACCAGAGACTTCTCCGGTGTCGAGCGCGTCACCTCGACGAAGTCCGCCACGCTCGACCCACGCCGTCCCGGCGTTGTCGGCTTGTACTTGCGGATAGCCATTACTTAGTCCTTACGTCCTTTGTCCCTCGAAGTCATGGTGTGCAATGGCAGTTTCAGCCGACTTGGCCGAAGATGTCGATCGCACCTTCCTTGAGGGAGACGATCGCGCGCTTGGTGTCCTTGCGCTTGCCGAGGCCGGCCTTGGTGCGACGCGTCTTACCCTTGCGGTTGAGCGTGTGGACCGAGTCGACCTTGACGCCAAAGACCTTCTCGACGGCGATCTTGATCTCGGTCTTGTTCGAGCGTGGGTCGACCTCGAAGGTGTACTTGCCCTCGTCCATCAGGGCGTACGACTTCTCCGAGACGATCGGCTTGATCAGGATGTCGCGGGGGTCCTTGGTGTGGATCCGGCTATTCACTTCGCATCCTCCTGCGTGACGAGCTTTGCGGCCTGCAGCGGTCCTGCAACGAACGCATCGAAGGAGTCACGGGTGAACACGATGTCGTCTGCGCACAGCACGTCGTAGGTGTTCAACTGATCCGCGTACAACGTGTGCACCGAGGCCAGGTTCCGCACCGATAGCAAAGAATTACGCTCGGTGCGACTCAACACCACGAGCAAATTCTTGCGCTCGCTCACGTTCGCGAGCAACGTTGCTGCGGTCCTGGTAGACGGCGCGTCTCCTTCGACCAGTCCGGTGTAGACGTGGATGCGGCCATGACGTGCGCGGTCGGACAAGGCTCCGCGCAGCGCGGCTGCCTTCATCTTCTTCGGAGTGCGCTGGCTGTAATCACGAGGCTGCGGACCGTGGACCGCACCACCACCGGCGAACTGCGGCGCACGGGTCGAACCCTGACGGGCGCGACCGGTGCCCTTCTGCTTGTAGGGCTTGCGGCCACCACCACGGACTTCACCGCGAGTCTTGGTGGAGTGTGTTCCCTGCCGCGCCGCGGCCAACTGGGCCACCACTACCTGGTGGATCAGCGGCACGTTGGTCGCAACGTCGAAGATCTCGGAAGGCAACTCGACGGAGCCGTCGGTAACGCCTGCCGGGGTCTGGATGTCAACGGAGGTCATAGTGTTCAGGCCCCTTTCTGGGTTGACTTGGCCGCGGTGCGGACGAGTACGAGCCCGCCCTTGGACCCGGGAACGGCGCCCTTTATGAGCAGCAGTCCGCGCACGACGTCCACCGAGTGAATAGTCAAGTTCTGAGTGGTCTGACGTTCGCCACCCATGCGGCCGGCCATCCGCATGCCCTTGAAAACGCGGCCGGGAGTGGCGCATGCGCCGATCGAGCCCGGCTTGCGGTGGTTCTTGTGTGAGCCGTGGGAGGAGCTGACACCGTGGAAGCCGTGTCGCTTCATAACGCCGGCAAAGCCCTTGCCCTTGGTCGTCCCCATAACATCGACGACCTGGCCATCGTCGAAGGTCTCGGCGGTGACATCCTGTCCGAGCTGGTATCCAGCTGCGTCGGAGGTGCGGATCTCGACGAGGTGTCGGCGCGGGGTGACCCCGGCCTTCTCGAAGTGCCCGAGCATCGGCTTGGTGACCTTACGAGGGTCGATCTCGCCATAGGCGATCTGAACCGCGTGGTAGCCATCACCGTCACCGCGAACCTGGGTGACCACGCAGGGGCCAGCTTCGACCACTGTGATCGGGATGAGTTTGTTGTCGGCGTCCCATACCTGGGTCATACCGAGCTTCTTGCCGAGAACGCCCTTCACGGGGCGCTCAGTCGTGTGTGCCATGGAATGAGTCACCTACCGATCTAGAGCTTGATCTCGATGTTGACGTCGGCCGGAAGATCGAGGCGCATGAGCGAGTCAACCGCCTTGGGCGTCGGGTCGATGATGTCGATGAGCCGCTTGTGCGTGCGCATCTCGAAGTGCTCGCGGCTGTCCTTGTACTTGTGCGGCGAACGGATGACGCAGAACACGTTCTTCTCCGTCGGGAGCGGCACCGGGCCGACAACCGTTGCGCCAGCACGAGTAACCGTGTCGACAATCTTGCGCGCCGAGCTGTCGATGACCTCGTGGTCATACGACTTCAGCCGGATGCGGATTTTTTGTCCCGCCATCTGAGTGCGTCTCTCTCTCGCCGTCAACGTGCCTGTGAAAAGAACCTGTACGTCCTGCTTTGCTCCGACCCCCGCGCTCGGGTGTGTCGCACTTGCGCCGCAAAAATGCGCTGTACCGAACATCTACCCGTGGGTGTCGTGGATCCGTCAGGACCCTACTTGCGCTGTCGTCTCCGCCAAACCAGCCGCTGTACTGGCCGATCGGCGCTTTCGGACCACCGGGAGGGCGATACTCGAGCGACTCTTGTTCGAATCTGCTGTCGATCGGCCAACGCCAGAGCGTCAAGCAACTTGCACAGCTTGCCAGAGACCCGGGTAGCCTTCCAAATCGAGCACGGAACGACCGGCATGACCTGCGTCACTCCTGGGGTCACCGGCCTTCCAGTACGGTACGGCCCATGGGGGTCATCGAGATCGACGGCGTGGTCGTGCAGTACCCGAAAGTCCGTGCTCTGGACGACCTTCGGGTCACGGTGCCGGCGGGGGTCACCGGGGTGGTCGGAGTGAACGGCGCGGGCAAGTCCACCTTGATCAAGGTGCTGCTCGGCCTGCTCAACCCGAGTTCGGGGTCAGCACGCGTCCTCGGCATGGACACCCGCACCGAAGGCGCTCGGATCCGTGAAGTAGTCGGGTATATGCCAGAGCACGACGCCTTGCCTGCTGACGTGAGCGCGGCCGAGTTCGTCATGCATATGGCGATGATGTCCGGTCTGCCGAAGTCCGCCGCGCGCGAGCGCACGTCCGACGCTTTACGGCACGTAGGGCTGGCAGAGGAGCGACACCGCCCCATGGGCGGGTACTCCACCGGAATGCGCCAGCGCGCGAAGCTGGCTCAGGCGATCGTTCACGACCCTCAACTCGTTCTTCTGGATGAACCTACGAACGGTTTGGACCCGCGTGCCCGAGACGACATGCTGGATCTGATCGACAAGATCGGGCACGACTTCGGTATCTCGGTCGTGGTGACCAGCCACCTGCTCGGCGAGTTGGAACGGACCGCCGACTACGTCGTGGTCATCGACGGTGGGCGGCTACTGCGTGCATCGAGTACGTCGGAGTTGACGCACACGACGGGTAATGTCCTCGTCGAGGTAGCCGGGCCGAGTGGGAGCGACCGCGCGGTGGGCCAACGCCTGCTCGACCACGGGGTGAAGGCGTGGCCGGTCGGGGATCGCATCGAAGTCCAGGTTCAAGGCCCCGAGACGCTCGACCTCATCCGAGATGTCGTCGTCGACCTGGACCTCGGTCTCGTGCGAATTCACGAGGTCCACCACACCCTCGAAGAGGTCTTCGCGCAGAACGGGGGCGTCCGATGAGCACCCCACCTGCCGGACCGGCCCGGCCCGTCAAGCGCGGGTTCATTCACGACATCGGGTACCGCTCGTTCACCGGTCGACGCGGCGGCCCCGGCGCCATTGCCCGCGAGCTGTACTTCACGTCGCTGCAGCACTGCTTCGGGATCGGTCGATCCGGGAAGTCCAAGGTCATTCCCTGGCTGATGGCAGGATTCATCTTCATCCCTGCCCTGGTCATTGCCGGTCTGATCCTGCAGCTGAACAAGCTGAACCTCGCCGATCAGGGTGGCCTGATCGCGCCGCTGTCGAACTACTTCGGGCTGCCCTACTGGACGCAGTTGCTGGTCACCATCTTCGTGTCAACTCAGGCACCCGTGCTGTTCTCACGTGACCTGCGCTACCGCACGATCGTGCTGTATTTCGCCCGCCCACTGTCACGAACGCTGTACGTCCTGATGCGTCTGGCAGCCCTCGTGACTGCGGTCTTCGCGGTGATCGCGGTACCCCTGACTCTGTGGTTTGCCGCGGCGCTCACCTCGGACCTGAACAAATCTGAGCACACCAGCCATTACTTCGCTGCGATCTTCGGCGTTGCGGTGCTTGCGCTGATCCTGTCCTGCGTGGGTGGTCTCATCGCCGCACTCGCCACCCGCGCGGGGTTGGCAGTCGCCGGCGGAATCGCCTTCCTGACAATCTCCTCAGGCATCGTCACCGCGGTGCTGGGCGTTGCGGCCGAAACCGGCAACACCACGGTGGCTCAAGTCACCGCAGCATTCAGTCCCTTCACTGCAGTCGGGTCGATGGTGAGCGTCATCGCTCATCAGCCCACACCCAACGAACAAATCGTGCGGCCCGAAGGCGTCGGCTGGGGCGGGTTCTTCGTTCTCGCCTGCCTCCTGTGGGCACTGGTCCCGACCTTGCTCCTGATGTGGCGCACCCGGAAGGCGGCATCCCTGTGAGATCCCCAGCCAACGGGATGGTGCTGACGTGAGCGAGCTAGTTCTTGGCGATGTGTCGCGCTGGTTCGGCAACGTCGTCGCCGTCAACGACGTCACCATGACCATCGGGCCTGGAATCACCGGCCTGCTCGGACCGAACGGTGCGGGCAAGTCGACCTTGTTGTCGATGATGGCCGGGCTGCTCCCGCCGTCCAAGGGGTCGGTCACCATCGACGGGTCCCCCACTCGCGGGGACGTCGAGATCTACCGCCAGATCGGCCTCGTGCCGGTTGCTGAGCCGCTCTATGACTTCCTGACCGGCGAGCAGTTCGTGCGCCTGGCAGCCGACCTGCAGGGCATCAAGGACCCAGCGGGTGCGACGAGGCACGCCGTGGGGCAGGTCGATATGGCAGCTGCCGCAGGTCGGAAGATCTCTACCTACTCCAAGGGGATGAAACAACGCATCAAGGTGGCGTCAGCGCTGGTCCACAACCCCGCCGTGTTGCTACTCGATGAACCGTTCAACGGGATGGACCCGGTTCAGCGGCGGCACATGATGGGCCTGCTCGGGCAATACGCCGACGGCGGTCGCACCATTGTCTTCAGCTCGCACATTCTGGAGGAGGTCGAGCAGATCGCCCGCCAGGTCGAGGTCGTCGTGGCCGGACGACACGCTGCCTCAGGAGACTTCGCCGAGATCAGACGGTTGATGACCGACCGGCCCAACCAGTACCTGGTTCGCAGCTCCGACTCGCGGAAGTTGGCAACGCTGTTACTGGCCGACGATTCCGTGCGCGGGGTGCGACTACGACCGAGGGGGGACCTCGAAGTGGAGTCCGACGACGCCGGACGATTCGCGCGCATCGTGCCGCGGTTGGCCCGCGACAACGACATTCGCATCCTGGAGCTGACACCGACGGACGAATCGTTGGAGAGCGTGTTCAGCTACCTGGTGGGCGCATGAACGCCGCCATCGTGCGCCTGGGGATCCGTTCACTCACGGTGGGGTCGCGACTTACTCTCCTGGTGGCCTTTCCGGCGCTGCTGCTGCTGCTCGGAGTGCTGCTACGGACGGTCGGGGGCGCTGGCTTCGGCGCAGACCAGGCCGCTTCCGTGCTCAAGGTCTTCGGCCTCACCATCGTCGTACCCATCGTCACCCTGATCGCCACATCGACGTTGATCAGCTCCGAGCTCGACGACAGTTCGATCATCTACCTGCTCAGCAAACCGGTGCCACGACTGACGATTGTTGCTAGCAAGGCAGCCGTGATCCTCGCCACCGTCGTGCTCTGCGCGGCGGTGCCCATTGGGCTCACCGGTCTGATCCTGGTCGGCAGCGCCGAACGAGTCGCCTTCGCGGCCTTCACCGGCGCCCTGGTGTCGGCCGTTGCGTACGCCGGGATCTTCATCGTGTTGGCGACCATGCTGAAACGAAGCGTGATCGGGGCGTTGGTCTACTGGCTGGTATGGGAGACCACCCTCGTGTCGCTGATCGGCCCTATTCGGTGGTTATCGGCTCGGGCATGGGGTAGCTCGGTCCTCGATCAGATCCTGACCCCTGCCATCGACAACAACGGCGTGCCCTGGTGGTACGCCGTCCTCGGAATGAGCCTCGCCCTGGTCATCGGTGTCGCTCTGGCCGGTCGCCGCCTGTTCACGATGACGCTTTCAGACGACTGACCGCCGCCAGATCCCCCCTCAGCTGTGCCGCGGATCGCCGCGGTAGGTTCCGAAGTTCCAGCGGTTGCCCTCGGGATCGCGAATCGCGAAATCCCGGGAGCCGTAGTCGGTGTCGTGCAGTTCGTCGGTGATCTCTGCGCCGCCGGCGCGCACCTGCTCGAACAGTGAATCCGGGTCGTCGACCACGACGTAGGCACCGAAGGTCCCCGGCTGGATCGGCCACCGGTCTTCGCTCTCCTCGCGCACAGAGCCCAGCATGATGCCGCCCCCGAGTGGCCAGGACAGTTGTGCGTGGTGCACGACGTCACCATCAGCGTGCACGGTCGTCTCCTCGAACCCGACTACGTCGACCAGGAACCTGATCAGTGCGCGGGCTTCCTTCGCTCGCAGCGTGGGCCAGACCTGGGGTGGGGGTGTCGTGTCGCTCATGCCATTCAGGATGTCGAGTCGCGGGCGCCGCCGTCTTGGAAATTTCGGAACTCGCGGGCAATCCAGTCAGACGGTGCAAGCCCGGTGAACTGCTGCCAATCCCGGATCAGATGTGCCTGGTCGTAGTAACCGCCCTCGGCGGCGACGCCGCCGATGTCCGGGAGCCCGGCGCGGGCATTCCCCTCCAGCACCCGACGGGCGCGATGGAAGCGGACCACCCGCGCCGCAGTCTTGGGTCGCAACCCGATCTCCTGCCCGAACCGGGTGCCAAGGTGTCGCTCACTCCAGCCGACCTGACGGGCCACCTCCCGAACCGGCATCCGCCCACCGCTGCGTAGCATCAATTCCCAGGCCCGCACCACCTCGTTCGGCGCGACGCGGTCCGCATCCAACGCCTCGCCCAACAGCCGATCGAGGACAGCGAAGCGGGCAGGCCAGTCCACAGCACCGCGCAGCTGGTCACTGATCTGACTTGCCCGCGTTCCGAGGATGTCCTGCGCCGGAACGTCGAGCGCAGCCAGTTCACCGGCGGGAAGCCCAGCCAAAGCGCGGGCCGCCAACGGGCTCAATTCGACCTGGATCCCCGACTGAGCTCCTTGGTGGACGACAACCGCGGGTGAGCTGTGCAGTCCGCCGACCATCGAGGAGTATGTGCCGGGGCGCTGCCTCGGATCGGCATGCCGGGCGATCGTCAGCGGCTCGTCGAGAGTGAAGATCACCGTCAGATACGGCGAGGGCAGCCCGAGGTGCTCTGCCGGTTGCATGTCCCGTTGGCGGTACCCGTGGTAGCGACTCGCGTACCTCCGCAGCGCGCCGTGCGGCGAAGCCGTGACCGCTTCGTTGACCTCCATGACAAGACGCTACGCCCCCCGGCGCGCGGGCCGCGGGTATGCCGGGCATGCACGACCCTCACCACGACGCGTCATCACTTCGGGCTAGCGGTCCGGCAACGCTTCGGCCAGGGTGATCGCAAAGAACTCGGCTATACCGATACCGGCGGCATCGGCCATCACGGCAAGCACGCTGGTCGGGGCGAACGAGCAGTACAGACTGGCCTCCAGGAACCAGGGCTTGCCCTCGGGATCGATGCGAAAGTCGAACAGGCTGTAGTGCCGGGCACCGATCGCCCGATGGCAGGCCTGCGCGACCTCCCACACGCCTGGGGTGACGGGGTCGTCCGGGTCCAGGATCCAGGCGTGGTCCGCGTCTTTGGCCATCAGCTTCAGGTCGCCGTCGTCAGCAGATCCGATCTTGTCGGCGTGGTCGCGGATCGGCTTGGCGTCGGAGTCGACGTTGTACTCCTCCAGTGGTAGCGGCAAGAGTTCCCCGTCCCGCTCGATGATGCCGACCCGCACTTCGCGGCCCAGTTCGATGTAGGCCTCGACCAACACCGCGTCGGCATGTTCGAACGCCGCTTCCAGCGCCGCGTCGTACTCGCTTCCGTGGCGCACCAGAGTGATGCCGAGCGAGTTGTCGGCGTCCACCGGTTTCACCACGGCTGGTGGAACAACGGTGGGCCGCTCCCCCGGACGCAGCACCTCACCCTCCGGTACGGCCACCCCGGCCGCAGCGACGACTGCCTTGGCGCGCGCCTTGTGGGCCGCCAGCGCCATCGTGTCCGGTCGGTTGCCGAGATAGGGAAGACCGAGTACCTCCAACAGCCCCCGATACGACGTCATTCCCGGAATACAGAAAAGTTGCGGGAGCGCGACGTCGATGCCCATGTCGGCGACGTGCAAAAGCGCCTCACCGACCGGCATCCGCGCGGCGGCGGCAATGGCCTCGTGACTCAGGTCCGCTGGGAAACTCCACTGCCCGCCCGGGTGCACGTATGCCAGGACGAACTCGTACAGGGCCGGATCTGCGGTCGCGCTGAGAGCATCTGCCGCATAGAGCCTCGACAGGTCGGCGTAGAACGTACTGACCGGTGAACCCGCAAGATGCATGACACGCGTCTTCATGTCCTCAGTCCCCCGCCGCCTGGACGATCTTGCCTATGTTGAAATCCACTTTGATCCAATCCTTGCGGTGCACCAGGTTCGACAGGAGAAGCGCGGGGATCTGTAGGTGATGCACCAAGAGGAACGGCAATGGGTCAGATACGTCGAAGATGGCGTCCTTGCCGTCGCGGATGATCTGCAATCGCGCCCACCTCCCACCCTGCCCCGTCAGTAGCCGCCACACTTCGTGATAAATCCAGTAGGTCGGTTTGCTGTTGGAAGTCGGCGTCACGAGCGAGTGACCGTCTTCCAGGTAGGCCGCCGCGAGGGCCACGTGCTGGTCGTAGAACATCGTGATGGCCGAGTGGGTGCGCGGATTGCATTCGATCGCGTAGATCGATCCGTCGCGGTCGGATTCGATGAAGTCGAAGGAGGCCTGACCAGTCAGTCCATGATGCTGCACGAACCTGGTCACCCACTCCTGGATCGCCGGCTTGTCGACCGACTGGTAGTTGATCTGGAACGCCGAGGAGGGGCAGCAGCAGTACACCTGCACCCGTCCGTCCCGCACCGTTCCGTGTGTGCAGTACTCCCGCCCTGAGATGAACTCCTGCAATATCCAGGGGTACTCGTCCGAGATCGGTTTGTCGGCGAGGAACCGTTCCAATTCACGTGTCGTGCGGGTCGGCAGCCTGGTCAGATCAAGTCGGTTGACCGGGTCATACGCCAGGTTCTTCAGCACGAACGACGTCCCCGGTCTGGAATCGAAGTCGAACTCGCGCAGTTGATCAGCCGAGGTGATCCGGTGACATTCCGGTACCAGCAAACCGGCCTGCGCCGCCATGGTCGAGAACTCGTACTTGTCGTCCAGGGCCTTGGTCTGCGCCGGAGTGCCGTGCACGATCTCGCACAGGGGCGCCAGCAGCTCCCCCGCGACGGCATCGGGATAACTCGCTGCCGGTGCACAGACCGGTACGTAGACATCTACTTTCTCCGCCTGCACGACACGAAGCAGCGCCTCGGCGTATCCCGGGTCGTTCGGCGACGGAACGATGTGAAAGGCAGACACGGCGCGAGAGAACCGGTGACCCGTGAGGCGGTACTTGGACGCTTCCACCAGAATCACCCGGTGGCCGGCGTCGTGGAAGGCCCGAGCAAGGGCCAGCGCCTTCGTCATCTTGCCGCCACTGATCAGCACCGTTTTGCCACCCGGTACGACCGTCGACACATCGCCAGAGAACTTCGCACGAACGAGCGCAACCGCCGTCCACCCGAGATTGACCGGAAGAACGACCTGCAGCGCCGCGAGTGTTGCGGTCGTCCGAAGCGTGGCCCGCAGCGCGGTCACGCTGTTGTGGTGGCCCGCGCCGGGTAGTCGGCAACCATCCCGCGATGCATCACCCGATCGCCCACCACGCCCGAGTGATCTGCGCGATGCAACACGCAGCCGTTGTCCCACATCACGACGTCGCCGGACGACCACACATGCCGGTACAGGTTGTCCTCTGCGGTGGAATGCGTCAGCAGGTAGTCGACGGTCTCTCGGCTCTGTTCCGGGTCCATTCCGCTGATCGACGCACACCGCTTCGCAGTTGTCAGGTACAGCGACGTGGCGCCGGTGACCGGGTGCTCGCGAAAGATCGGGTGCTGCGCCGAACTCTCCTGGTCCTCAGCCAGATCCAATCCGGTGACCACGTGGGTGATAGTGCGCTCCCGCAGATCCTCCTTCACGGACTCGGGCAGGGTCTCGTACGCGCGGTACTGGTTTGAGAAGAGCGTCTCGCCGCCCTCCGTGGGTATCTGCACCGCACGCAGCGCCGTATAGGCCGGAGGCCGACTCACATAGCTGGTGTCGACGTGAAACTCGCTCTTGGGCGGCACCGTCCTACCGACGTTGCTGATCAGGTTGAGATCTTCGTGCCCCTCTACAGGGGTCTCGCCGACCGAGAAGGTCATCGATCCGAAGGCTTTCAGGAACGCGGTGAAGGAGTCGTCGTCGACGTCGTCCTGACCGGGCAGCACGAGCACTCCGTGCCGAGCCAGAAGACCCTGCAGAACCTCCACAGTGGCCGCGTCGATTCCGTCCAGCGACAGTCCACGTACCTGCATGCCGATCGGACTCAATGTAGTGGTCTGCATCTCGTCTCTCCTGTGCGGAAGCTCCTGCCGTAGCGAGCGGGGTGGATAGGACTTTCAGCGGTCGACCCGACGTATCAAGGTCAGGCCATCGCGTAGCGGCAGGACAACCTGTTCGACGCGCACGTCGGCGACGACGACCTGGTTGAAGTCGGCAATCGCGGCACCGTTGGCGCTTGGTGTTCCTGATGCCCACGGTTGGCCCTGCATCAGCGTGTTGTCCACACAGATCAGACCCCGCGGAGCCAACAGACCCAGGTCGAGAACCGCCGAGAGATAGTCTCTGTATCCAGTTTTGTCTGCGTCGATGAAGACCAACTCGAACTGATCCCCAGCGGCGCCCAGCGTCTGCAACGTCTGCAACGCAGGACCCATCCGTATCTCGATCCGGTGGCCGGCTGCAGACGTGGCAAAACACTCCCGAGCGACCGACGCTGCTCGTTCGTCGATCTCACAGGCGAGGATTCGGCCGTGCGGTTCGAGGGCTTCGGCCATCGCGAGCGCCGAGTAGCCGGTGAACATGCCGATCTCCAGCACGTTGGAAGCCCTGGTGACGTGCACCAGCATCTTCAGCAGCTGGCCCTCGACATGCCCGGACAACATCTCTTGCTCCAACGGTCCGGGGCCGCCACCGACACCGTCGGCCCACGACTCCCGAGCCGTACGCGCCGCGAGTCGACCGAGGTCGGCGGATTCGGGCGTCGTGCACTCCTGCAGGTAAGGGTCCAATCCGGCAACGAGGTCGCGGCAGCGGGCCAACCGCTCCCGCACGGTGGCGCCGAGGGTAAGGTCACCGGCCAGTTCTCGTACCAGCGCCGCCAACTCATGACCCGCGATCGCGACAGGGGTCACAGGGCGCGCCATTGCAGCCTCCGGCTGCACCGCCGATTCACTCATTGCATCACCGCGAGTGAACAGGAGCGGAGTCGATGAACATGTCCTCGCCCTGACCTTCGCGGGGATAGGTGCGAGCAACTGCCCGGTGGGCCTCGAGGGTCTCGCGCATCTCGGTCTCGGGCAGGTCGTTGATGAAGTCGCAGCTGCCGATCGGGTGCGGCACCGCAGCACGCAGCAGACCGTCGCGCGTCTGAACGATGGACCGGGTGCCCTCCTGCAGCAGTTCCGGAGTCAGGTAGGGGCTGTCGAGCGTGAGGCCGATGTTGCTCATCAGCCAGAAAATGCGGTCCCGCTCGATCGCGCTGATCAGACCTCGCTGCTGCGCCAACGTGGTGGAGAAGGCCATGTCGATGTTGACGGCGTGACCGTGAAAATACGGCACCTCGGGAGTGAGTTCCAGAGTCGGGCTCCAGGTGTGGCCGAAGGCGATGACCCTATCGAGATCGAGTTCCTGCAGGTTCGGCACCTCCAGTTTCAGCATCGTGTCGATCGCGTCGTAGGTAACGCGGTGCGCGATCTCCCGCAACTCCGGTGTGCCGTCCAGGTGTCCGAACCGGGTGACCAGCAGATCCTCGCCGTACTTCTCCATCAGGTCGAAGATGCCCGCGTTGCCGACGACGGCGATCTTCAACATCTCGGCCATCCCGTTGCGCACCTGATCGATCGGCAGGGTCTTCAGAAAAGAGAAGTCGAGGATGACCTGCTGCGATGCGTGAAAGGCACCGAGGCGGTTTTTGTAGTGCCCGTGGTTCACCGCAACCTTGATCGCGACACTGGCGTCGATCAAACCGATCAACGTCGTGGGAATGCGGATGTAGTTGGTCGCACGACGGAAGTTGGCGCAGGCAAGACCGGCTACGTCCGTCGTGAGACCACCGCCGACAACCAGCACCGGCTCCTTACGTACCAGCCCGAAGTCGCCGAATGCGTCAACGATCTTCTCCAGTGTGCCGAGCGTCTTGTCCGGCTCTGCGATACGGATGGCGAAGGTGGTGAGCGCGATGTCGTGGTGGGCGAAATACGCCTCGATCTTTTCGCGGTAGAGCTCGAGGACTGTCTCATCGATCACCATCAGGGTGCGAC
>JBBPZD010000227.1:0-5622 GCA_038199265.1 Actinomycetales bacterium
ACCGCTTGGCCACTCCCCCGGCAGACCCGGACGCTGAACGCCGTACTGCGCCAGTAGCAGGTCGAAGACCGTGGTGACCAGGTGTTCGCCGACGCGTAGCTCCGGCACCCCGCGCGAGGACTGGCTCGCCGAACCGTCCGGTGCATCGAAGCGCGCCATTGTGATCAGCGCTGTTTCGGCGTCCTGCTCCATCAGCGACAACCGGGGCACGATGCCCTCCAGGTCCAGATTCCAATGGCCGACGCCGGACTCACCGAAGCGGTGCCCCAGCGAACCATTGGGCACGACCGGCGCATCGGTAGCCGAGTCCAGCAGCACCGGTTTGAATTCGGCGTTCTCCTGATCGCTGTGCCCCTCCAGATCGGCAGCAGTGAGGAACTTGCCTGCCACTGCGCTTCCGTCATCGCTCACGTCGACTTTCACCAGATACGGCAGATCGGTGTAGCTACGCACGTACTGACCGAAGTACGGCTCCTGCGTGTCGACGAAGAACTCCTTGAGCACCACGTGCCCCATTGCCATGGCGAGCGCCCCATCGGTGCCCGGCTTGGGCGCCAGCCATTCGTCGGCGAACTTGCAGTTGTCGGCGTAGTCGGGCGAGACCGCGATGACCTTCTGGCCGCGGTAGCGCGCCTCGGTCATCCAGTGCGCGTCAGGGGTGCGCGTGACGGGCAGGTTCGAGCCCCACATGATCAGGTAGCCCGCGTTCCACCAGTCCCCCGACTCCGGCACGTCGGTCTGGTCGCCGAACACCTGCGGGGACGCGACGGGTAAGTCGGCGTACCAGTCGTAGAAGCTCAACATCGAACCGCCGATCAAGTTCACGAACCGGGCGCCCGACGCGTGCGAGACCATCGACATCGCAGGGATCGGCGAAAAACCAGCCACCCGGTCCGGGCCCCATTTCTTAATCGTATGGACGTGTGCGGCGGCGATGATCTCGACCGCTTCCTCCCAACTGGCCCGCACCATTCCGCCCTTGCCGCGGGCCGACTTGTAGGCCCTCGCACGCGCCGGGTTGTCCACGATGTATGCCCATGCCGCTACCGGATCCCCGCCGCACTCCTGCTTGGCGGTGCGGTACATCGCCAGCAGCACCCCGCGTATATAGGGGTAACGCACCCGCGTCGGCGAATAGGTGTACCAGGAGAACGCGGCGCCTCGCGGGCAGCCGCGCGGCTCGTATTCCGGGGAGTCCGGCCCGACCGAGGGGTAGTCGGTCTGCTGGGCCTCCCAGGTGATGATGCCGTCCTTGACGTAGACCTTCCATGAGCATGAGCCCGTGCAGTTCACGCCGTGGGTCGAGCGCACCACCTTGTCATGACTCCACCGCTCTCGATAGAAGTCGTCGGCCGATCGCCCACCGGACTTGTGCAGGGTGCGAAGGTCCGGCGACACCTCACCCTTCGCGAAGAATCGCCGGGTGCGGACCAACGCCTCGCTGATGTCGCCGTCCAGTCCGGTTTCACCGCGTTTGTCATCGGCTTTCTGGGTCACGAAATGTCCTTAGGGGGAGACGGTGGAAGGCATGGGGGTGGTTGATACACGGGCATGCTCTTGGGAGGTTCGACGCACGATGGTTACGGTGAGCAACAGTGCAAGCCCCGCCGTGACCGCCAGCAGGACCAGCCCGATGGCGTAGGAGTCGGTGCGGCCGTAGATGTAGCCCATGATCAGCGGCGGGACGAACCCTCCCAGACCGCCAGCAGCGCCGACCAGCCCCGTCACTCCGCCCACTTTGGCCGGGTCCGTGACAGCCGCGATCAAGGCGAAGGTCGCTCCACTGCCGGAGCCGAGCGCGGCTGCCATCGCGAGGAATGAGACGGTCCCCAGGTGATCCAGCAGTGGAGTGGTGGCTGCGACCGCGGCACCCAGCACGACGATGCCGTATCCGGTTGCGAGTACCGGTACGGCCCCGAACCGGTCCGAGAGCCAGCCGCCGACCGGCCGCATCAGCACAGCCACTACGACGAAACCAGCCATCCGGTTCGCCGCGTCGGCAGGCGTCAGCGAATACGCGACCTTCAGGTAGCTCGGCAGGTAGACCGAGAACGCGACGTAACCACCGAAGGCAACGGCGTAGAGGATGCTGGCCTGCCACGCAATGGGTAGCCGCGCGTTGGCTGCGACTCGCGACACCATCGAGGTGGTGGGGGCGACCCGACCCGGCGCGTCCCGCAGCACGAACCAGGCAATGACCGCGTATCCGGCGAGCGCGACGGCCGTCAGCAGGAACGGCACCTTCGTGCCCGCGTTCGTGTACAGCTTCACCGTGGTGAGCGCGCTGATTGCGGTGCCGCCCATCCCGGCACCGAACACCCCCACGGCCAGACCGCGCCGCCGCGGCGGAAACCAGGAGTTGACGAACGGCACCCCGACAGCGAATGAAGTCCCGCTGATCCCGAGGAAGAAGCCACCGACCAGCAGACCGACGTAGGACGTCTGCGCGAAGAACGCGATAAACACGATCGGCACAATGGTCGCGGCGGACACCAGCGGGAACATCACCCGTCCGCCGTACATGTCGGTGAGTGCGCCGACAGGGATCCGGCCGACCGATCCGACGACAACCGGCACGGCTACCAGCAGCGCCACCTGCGATTCGGAGATGGCCCCAAGCGTCCCTTCGGCACGAAAGAGCGGGCCGAGCGGGCTGAGCAGCGCCCATGCCCAGAAGTTGATGGCGAATCCCACCGTCGCCATCGTGAGCATCAATCCAGGAGTCCTACTCTCCTGCAATCCGGGGCTACGTGGGCCCTGACCATGACTCACAGGGCCAACGTTTCGCCACCACCGATGTGGAACCGGCGACCACTGATTTGCTCAGGCTCAATACGCACAACGTGCGGTTTGGGAGTACCTGCTGCCCACGGAAAGATCGGCAGAGCCAAACCGTCGACAACCTCGTCGATGGCCCTGGCTTCGCGTGCCACGCCGTGCACGACGACGCTCCAGGCCATGCCCTCCTGCAGGTCGTAGCCGTCGATCTCGTAGGCCACATCCCGCCCGGTGGCGCCGGCTAGTTTGGTGCCCGCAGCGGTCCGGAACGCAATCCCGCCGTGATCCACCACGTGATTGACAGGGAATACCTGCGGTTTGTCGTCGACGACGACCGCCAACCGGCCAAACGGTGTCGATCGCAGCAGTTCCAGACATGCGTGGGCGTCGAGGGTCTCGGTCTCGGGGTGCGGCGACGTCGTCATACCTGCAGCTTCACCCCGTGCCCATCATTGCCTCAGAGCCATTGGTCCCTTGATCTTCCCCGCGGTTAGTGCAGCCTGGTTGCGGCGAAGACTGCTGCCTGGGTTCGGCGTTGCATCCCAAGTTTCGCCAGGATTGACGTGACGTAGTTCTTGACGGTTTTCTCCGCGAGAGTCAGCTCTTCACCGATCTGACGATTGGTCTTGCCCTGGGCCACCTGGTCCAGGATTCGATGTTCCTGCGGGGAGAGGCGTTCCAGCCGCGGATCCTGCTCCACGCGGGTCCACGATCGGCGTGCCCGGTCCACGTCTGCTGCCGAAATCAACTGCTTTCCCGCAGCAACGTCTCGGATCGCTTCAATCAGGCCATTGCCCTTGATGTCTTTGAGCAGGTAACCGGCAGCCCCGGCAAGGACAGCTGTAGCCAACGCCTGGTCATCGTCGTAGGACGTCAGGATCAATGCGGCGATCGACGGGTCCGCAGAACGGACCTGACGACAGACCTCGATCCCAGATCCGTCCGGCAGTCGGGCATCGAAGATCGCAACATCGGGACGCAACGCGAGAATGCGAACTCGAGCTTGTGCAGCGGTCGCTGCTTCACCGATGACTTCGAAGCCCGTGATCGATTCCAGTAGCTCACGCAACCCTCGCCGCACGATCTCGTGATCGTCCAGGAGGAATATTGTCGTGGTCACGTCTTTCATTCAACGCTGCCAGGCAGTTGATCGCCAGGGACCTCTGTCCTATGACTTGTCATTCTGCGCCAGCGGCACCCACCAGGTCAGCACGGTCCCAGCCCGCTCGTTTGTCGACAGCACCATGTCCCCGCCGTGCTGATGGGCGCGGTGCCGCAGGTTCGCCAATCCGCTTTCCTGAATGTGGACCGGAATACCCAAGCCGTCGTCGCTGACCACCACTACCAATTTCCCGCCGTGACGCTCAATCTGAACGTCGACGGCATGCGCGTGCGCATGCCGGGAGATGTTGCTCAAACTCTCCCGCAGGACCGCCAACACATCGGTCAGCACCTCGGCAGGCAGATCCTCGACGTCGCCCGAAATATTCAGGCGCGGCGGTTCTGGAACAGCGGTCGGCACGTCCTGCACAAGGGCCGCGATCTCGGCGGTGACGTCCCGGGTGACGTAGCTGCGTTGCAGCTCGAAGATGCTGTGCCGGATGTCCTTGATCGCCTCGTCGAGCTCACTGACGGCTTCGTCCAGACGTTCTCTCACGATTGGCTCGACGCGCAGACGTGAGGTGGACTGCAGGGACAACCCAGTGGCGAACAAGCGCTGAATCACGTGGTCGTGCATGTCCCGCGCGATTCGGTCACGGTCCTCCAACAGCGCCAGTTTGCTGCGATCGGACCGGGTCCGCGCAGCCAGTAGCGCCAGTCCTATCTGATCGGCCAGACGCGCCAGCGATTCCAACCGCTCGTTGGTACCTGACTCGACGGAATCCCACCCGACGGCGAGCGCGCCAAAGCTCTCGCTACCCACTTTGATCGGTAGGACCGCCACCGACCCCGGGGCCACGCAGGACCCGATCCGGCAGATGTCACTCACGAGATCCTGCTCAAGGTCGGATCGGGAGGCAGCCACGAGTAGTGGCGCCCCGCGGGTGATGACCTGGTCCCAGCAACGACTCTGCAGTGTTCCCACCGGTGTTCCGCCGTCGTGTCCTGTCGCGTCGTATCCGATCAACACCAGGTCCTCACGTAGGTCATAGAGCCCCACGACCGAGACACCGGCGCCGGCGAGAGTCAGGGCAGTCATCGCGAGATCGTTCATCACCTTGCGTTCCGAAGCCCCCTCGAACAACATCTGGCGCAGTTCCCCCGTGGCTTCAGACCACCGCTGGCCGTTGCGGGCATTCTCGTAGAGTCGGGCATTCTCGATCGCGACCCCCGCCGCTGCCGCGTGCGCGACCAACACCGTCTCGTCTTCGGGTGTGAACTGGGCACCACCGAGCTTTTCGGTGAGGTAGAGGTTGCCGAATGCCTGACCTCGCACCCGCACCGGCACGCCGAGGAAGGTGTGCATGGGCGGATGATTCGCCGGGAACCCGTGAAACGCGGGATGCGCTGAAACCTCGGCGATACGCAACGGCACAGGATGATCGATCAGCAGGCCGAGCACCCCCCGCCCGCACGGCTGCTCCCCCAGCGCGGCGACTTCTTCATCGCTCATTCCACGACTGACGAACTCAACCAGCCGCTCGCCATCGGTCCCGATGACTCCGAGTGCCCCGTACCGCGCGTCGACCAGTTCACAGGCGGCCTTGACGATCCGGTCCAGTACATCAGCCAGTTGCAGGTCAGAAGTCACCGCCAGCACTGCATCGAGCAGCGCGGCGAGCCTCGACTGGTCTCGGGCCGAGGCTTCAGCCCGACGACGCAACTCCTCGTCGAGGTCGTTGA
>JBBPZD010000228.1:0-16670 GCA_038199265.1 Actinomycetales bacterium
ACGAGGTCAACATCAAGATCTTGGTCACCGACCTGATGCGCAAGGGCCGTTTCGACCTGGCCGAGCGCGATGCGTTGCTGCACAGCATGACGCAGGAGATCGGCGAGCGGGTCCTGCGCGACAACTACGACCAGAACGTGTTGCTCGGTAACGCCCGGGCGCAGCAGCACTCCATGGTGACGGTGCACCGCAGGTTCATCGACTGGCTCGTCGGGCGTGGCGAGTTGGATCGTGAGCTGGAGTTCCTACCCAGCAACTCCGAGATCGAAGAGCGGGATGCGAACGGTACAGGTCTCTCCTCGCCCGAGTTCGCGGTATTGGTCGCGTATGCAAAGTTGGTGCTCAAGGGCGACCTGACCAGTAGCGACCTGACCACGGACCCATGGTTCGAGAGCACGCTGGTGGACTACTTCCCCCAGCAACTGCGCGACGACTACGCGGCAGATCTGAAGAATCACCCGCTGCGGCGCGAGATCGTGATCAACTCCGTGGTCAACTCGTTGGTCAATCGTGGGGGCATCACGTTCGCCTTCCGCACCGAGGAGGAAACCGGCGAATCACCGGAGCGGATCACCCGGGCGTTCGTGATCGCGAGAGAGATCTTCGACATGGCCGGCTTCATCCGGCAGGTCGAGGCGCTCGACAATGTCGCGTCCACGGACACTCAGACGCGCCTGTACCTGGAATTCCGGCGGCTCGTCGACCGGGTCACCCGGTGGTTCCTGCACAGTCGGCCAGGCGCGTTGGACATCGGCAGTGAGATCGAGCGCTTCACCCCGGTGGTGCAGGAATTGATGCCGCGTATTCCGCAGCTCCTGCAGGGCAGCGAACATGACCGATGGGCTCAGAACGCAAAGAAGTTCAGCGCTCCGGGTGTGTCACGGGAGTTTGCGCAAAAGGCTGCCTCGGTGTTGGACGGGTACTCGCTGCTGGTCATCGCAGAGCAGTCGCAGAGCACCGGAACCTCGCCCGCGGATGTAGCACAGATCTACTTCTCGTTGTCCGAGCGGCTCGGTGTGGATCAGATGCTCGAAGCCGTCTCGGGCCTACCCCGTGAAGACAGATGGGACGCGTTGGCCCGAGGTGCGGTGCGCGACGACCTGTACGGCGTACTGGAGGCCTTTGTGGCGGCTGTCATCGCCACCACGTCGAAAGATCAGCCGGCCGAGACCAGGCTGCAAGCGTGGGTCGACGCGAACGCGGAGGCGGTCGACCGGGCAGGACGTGGCTTGCAGAGCCTGCTTGAGCTGGAGAACCCGGGTTTGGCCCCGTTGTCGGTCGCGCTGCGTACGTTGCGTTCGGTCGTCAGGTCCGGCTCGGCGGCCGGCTGACTGTCGTTAGGCTGGCGGCGTGCCCTCGCTGAAGGATGTCGCCGCCAGCCGAACGTCCCTGGCGCAGGACGAAGTTGACTGGCTGCATCTCCTCGTAGCCGATTGGCAGCTCATTGCGGACCTCTCGTTCGCCGACCTCGCCTTGTGGGTCCCATCGCGTGGTGACTCCTGGGTTGCGGCGGCACACGTACGCCCTACGACGGGCGTGGCGGTGTACGCCGAGGACCTTGTCGGTCGTGAGCTCGACCTGGGCCAGGACGACTGCGTCCATCGCAGTTACTCCGAGCAGCGGCAGGTTCGTTCTACGGTGCCTCTGTGGCGGGGGGAATCCTCGGTGCGGACCGAGGCGGTTCCGGTCGTCATGGATGGTCGTGCAGTCGCCGTCCTCACCCGGTACACCAACCTTGCTGCGATGCGGACTCCCAGCCGCCTCGAAGTCACCTACCTGGCCACCGCAGATGCGCTGACGAGGATGATCGCGGCGGGGGAGTTTCCGCAGCGCGCGTCGGCAACCAAGGGCCGGCGAGGTGCCCCTCGGGTGGGTGACGGGGTGCTGCGGTTGGACGCCGACGGGGTGGTCACCTACGCGAGTCCGAACGCAGTGTCGGCTGCGCACCGGCTGGGGTACGACGGCGAGATGGTGGGCGTACGGCTCGCTTCGGCGCTGGGGGAGGTGCTGCCGCAGGATGAGGCGGTCGACGGGGAACTGATGCTGGTGATCACCGGACGGGTTCCGTGGCATACCGAGCTCGATTCGGGCACCGCAATCGTCAGCGCACGTGCCATTCCGCTGATCGAGAGCGGACAGCGGGTGGGTGCCGTCTTGTTGGTCCGCGATATTTCTGAGCAGCGACGCCAGGAGCGTGAACTTCTCACCAAGGACGCGACGATTCGCGAGATCCATCACCGGGTGAAAAACAACTTGCAGACTGTGGCCGCCGTGCTTCGGCTACAGGCGCGCCGATCAGAGGACCCGACTGCTCACGCAGCGCTCCAGGATGCGGTACGCAGGGTCGCCACCATCGCCGATATCCACGAGACGTTGAGCTCCCGCCTCGATGACAAGGTTATGTTCGACGACGTTGCGCGACGGTCGATCTCGGCCGCGGTGGATTTGGCGAGCCGGTCCGACAGCACTGTGACGGGCACGCTCACCGGTTCGTTCGGGTTCTTGGATGCAGACGACGCGACGAACCTCGCGATGGTCCTGGCTGAGCTGGTGCAGAACGCTGTCGAGCACGGGCTTGCTGGCCGCAGCGGCCTTATCGAAGTTGCGGCCACGCGCGAACCGTCCAGCGCGAACCGTCGAGACCTGCTCCGCATCTCTGTACACGATGACGGACGGGGAATGCCTGCCACTTTTGATCCCTGTAACGCGGGACTCGGCAGCCAGATCGTCCAAACGCTCATCGAAGACCTGGACGGATCGATTTCGTGGTCCAGGGCCCCATCCGGTGGAACTGTCGTGCAGTGCAGGGTGCGTGTGACGCGGCAGTGAGTAACTCAACCCACCTTTCGGCGGTCAGCGGTCAGCCGGCGCGACGAGCCCGAGCGTTGCGGCGCTTCAACGCACGGCGCTCATCCTCAGAAAGCCCGCCCCAGACACCGGCGTCCTGACCGGATTCAAGCGCCCACTTCAGGCAGGTGTCGAGTACTGGACAGCGTCGACACACGACTTTGGCGTCCTCGATCTGCTGAAGTGCGGGGCCTGTGTTGCCGATGGGGAAGAACAGCTCGGGATCTTCATCCAGGCAAGCAGCGCGGTTGCGCCAATCCATGTGGTCGTGCTCCTCATACGTCGAACTTCGCGCGCACAGGCGCGAAGTTGCATTGGTCTAGCAGTCGGGTGATCCGACGCCTCCAGGGCATTCGCCAGCAATCTGATCTACTACGATGCTTAACGACGCGGTGTGCGTGGATGTTCCTACAATCACAGACTTCAACACCGAGGCACAAGGGTTTCCGTGCATATTTTCTCTCGCCGGCATGAGGTTTTGATCACACCGTGTGGCGCAATAGCATCGAACAGTGCCGACACACCAGCCCGATACCCCGATTTCGTCCGCCTCTGAAACGGTGTCCGGGTCGCCACAGCGGGCCGCTGCATTGTTTATGGGCATCCAGACACTCGTGCTTGTGGTGCTGGCTGCGCTGCTCCTGCTCGACCTCATCACCAGCAGCAAGTCTGACGCTCCGCGATCGGTGTCGCTGGCGGCGGTGGTGCTCGGTTTCGCTGTCGGCGCCGGATTTCTGGCTGGCGCGTTGCTGCGTGGGCTACCGGCAGCGAGGACACCGACCTTGCTGTGGAACGCCTTCATCGTGCTGATCGGACTCACGCTCGGTCAGGGAGGTGCGTCCTTACTGATCGCGGGCGCGGTCGTGCTCATTGGCGCAATCACTCTCGTCGCGGGGTGGATGGCGACTGTCGACCGCAGCTGATCCTCAGGACGTGGTGGGTGAGGGCGACATCGGCGTCCCTTCTGCGCTGCGGGGCAACCTGGCGACAAGGTTCTGAACCAGCACCGGAAACACCTGATTGCGCAGGCCGGTGTTTGTCGCCGCAGAGTTGTCACCGAAGGCTTGGTAGAAGCCGGAGAAATCAACATCTACCCACACTGCGATCTTGCCGTCTGAAAGCAGCATCGAAGAATGCATGTTGGACAGGAAGTAACTCCCCTTCGCGCCGAATGTGCCCGGGGCGAAGAACGTGTCGTTGCCGATTCTCCCGCTGATCTGCTGACGTTCCGCGTCGATCCAGCGCCCCGTCATCGGTGCGTCAGCGCCGATGCCCAGCAGCGACAGAGTGACCGTACTGGCTCTGGAATCGGTGGTCGACAGGGCGATGGACCACGTACAGCGGCTGTCCCGCGCGGTCGATGAACCGCCGGGAAGGGTGAGCTTGGTGCAGCTGGGCGCGTCGATCGCAGTGGCTTCGGGGAATGCCTTCTTCAGTTGCTGATCGCTGAGTGCCGTCCTGGCGTCCGGCCACGAACTCGAAGCGACGTTCGGGTCGCCAGGCTCGGACAGCTTGAAGTCCCAGGTGGAATTGTCCGGGGCAGCGGCCCGCTTGCTGCTCGAATCCGGCTCCGCCACGCTGAAGTCTTTGGACTTCGGCTGTGCGGGCCAGCTGGCCGGGCCGTCGTAGCTCGCCGAACCGCCGCTGCAACCGGTCACGGCGATCAGAATGACTGTGGCGAGGCAGCCGGAAGCGTGTCCGCGTGAGCGCAGTCCATGTCGACTGGTCACCCCTGATCCACCACCAACAGCAGGTCGCCACCCTCGACCTGCCCTGGTCCGACGAGCGCGATTCGTCGGATGGTTCCCGCGACCGGCGTTGTGATCGCCGCCTCCATCTTCATGGCCTCGATCGACGCTACGGCCGACCCCGCGGTGACCTGATCACCCTCGTGGACCGACACGGTGACGACCCCGGCGAACGGGGCGGCGATCTGGTTCTTGTCCGACGGTACGGCGCGCTCGGTGCGGGTGACGGCGACCGTGGCGTTCTCGTCCTTCACCTGCACCGGCCGCAGCTGACCGTTGACCAAACACATGACGGTGCGCATGCCGCGCTCGTCCGGTTCGCCGATCGAGGCGATCGACAACAGCAGCCTCTTGCCCTGCTCCAGGTCGAGTTCGTATTCAGCGCCCGGCTCGAGTCCGAAGAGGAACTCGCGCGTTGCCAGCAACGACAGGTCGAAGTACATCTCCCTCGATAGTTCGAAGTCCTTGGTCGGTCCCGGGAACAGCAGCCTGTTGAGCGTCGGGCGAGGGTCAGCGCAGAGTGCTTCGGCATCCTGTGCGCTGAGGTCGGCGGATATCGAAGGGATCGTGCGACCTTCCAGTGCCTTTGTCCGGAACGGCTCGGGCCAACCGCCGGGCGGGTCGCCCAGTTGACCGGCCAAGAACCCGACAACGGAATCGGGGATGTCGAACCGACCCGGGTCCTGTTCGAACTCGGCGGGGTCGGTGCCGGCGCCGACCAAAGAGAGGGCAAGGTCGCCGACCACCTTTGAACTCGGAGTGACCTTCACGATGTTCCCGAGCATCGTGTTCGCCGCGGCGTACATGTCCTCGATGGCCTCGAACCGGTGGCCCAGGCCCAACGCGATGGCCTGCTGGCGCAGGTTGGACAGCTGGCCGCCTGGGATTTCGTGGTGGTACACCCGACCGGTCGGGGCGGCGAGCCCGGACTCGAACGGGTGATAGAGGGCCCGTACCGCTTCCCAGTAGGGCTCCATGTCGCAGACGGCCTGCAGATCGAGGCCCGTCGCGCGCGGCGTACCGTCCGTTGCTGCCACCAGTGCCGACAACGGCGGTTGGCTGGTGGTGCCAGCCATCGACGCGCTGGCCGCGTCGACCGCATCTACCCCGGCGTCAATAGCCGCCAGCAGGGTGCCCAGCTGTCCCCCGGCAGTGTCGTGGGTGTGCAAGTGCACGGGCAGGTCGAAACGCTCGCGTAACACACTGACGAGCACGCGTGCCGCTGGTGCCCGTAACAGGCCTGCCATGTCCTTGATGGCCAAGACGTGCGCCCCCGCATCGACGATCTGCTCGGCCAGTTCCAGGTAGTAGTCCAGCGTGTAGAGCGACTCGGCGGGGTTGTTCAAATCACCGGTGTAGCAGAGCGCGACCTCTACGACCCCGGACGTGCTGGACCGAACGGCATCGATCGCGGGGCGCATCTGTTCTACGTCATTGAGCGCATCGAAGATGCGGAAGATGTCAACGCCGGTGCGGGCAGCCTCTACGACAAAGGCGTCCGTTACCTGCGTCGGGTAGGGCGTGTAACCGACCGTGTTGCGACCACGCAGCAACATCTGGATCGGCACGTTGGGCATCGCGGCCCGCAGCTTCTCGAGGCGTTCCCACGGGTCCTCAGACAGGAAGCGCAGGGCGACGTCGTAGGTGGCTCCACCCCAAGCCTCGACCGAAAGCAACTGCGGGGTCAGGCGGGCGGTGTAGGGCGCCGCGTGCAGCAGATCGCGGGTGCGCACCCGGGTCGCGAGCAGCGACTGGTGAGCATCGCGGTAGGTGGTCTCGGTGACGGCCACCGCGTCCTGTGCCCGCAGCGAGCGCGCGAACGCCTCGGGGCCATCGCGCAGCAACCGGTCACGGAAGCCGGGGGGAGCAGGGGCGTCCAGGCGGCAGGCCGGCAGCTTGCTGCGGGCGGAATGAGAGATCGTGCAGGACCCATGCGGCCGGTTCACACTCTGGTAGGCCAGGTAGGTGAGCAGCTTGGTGCCACGGTCACCGGCAACCCGGGCCTTCAGCAATTCCGGGCGTTCGCCAATGAACGAGGTCGTCACCCGTCCGGCGAGAAAGTCCGGATCTTCCAGGACGCTCTGCAGGAACGGGATGTTGGTGCTCACACCGCGCACCCGGAACTCAGCCAACGCCCTGCGCGCCCGGCGGGCGGCGGTACCGAAGTCGCGGCCCCGACAGGTCAGTTTGACGAGCATAGAGTCGAAGTGGGCGCTGACTTCGGCGCCCACGAAGGTGGTGCCGCCGTCCAGTCGCACCCCCGATCCACCGGCGGACCGATAAACCGTGATGGTGCCGGTGTCCGGTCGGAATCCGTTGTAGGGGTCCTCGGTGGTGATCCGGCACTGTAACGCCGCACCCCGGACGTAGATGTTCTCCTGTGCCAGACCGAGATCGGACAAGTTCTCACCGGCGGCGATCCGCAGCTGCGCGGACACCAGGTCGACGTCCGTGATCTCCTCGGTAACCGTGTGTTCCACCTGGATGCGCGGGTTCATCTCGATGAACACGTAGCGCCCGGACCGGTCCAGCAGGAACTCCACGGTGCCGGCGTTGACGTAACCGATTCCGCGGGCGAAGGCGACCGCATCGGCGCACATGCGGGCCCGCAACTCGGGGTCCAGGTTGGGGGCCGGGGCGATCTCGACAACCTTCTGGTGGCGTCGCTGGACGGAGCAGTCACGTTCGAACAGGTGCAGGACGGTACCTTCGGCGTCCGCGAGGATCTGCACCTCGATGTGGCGGGGATCGACGACTGCTTCCTCGATGAAGCAGGTTGCGTCACCGAACGCCGATTCGGCCTCGCGCATCGCCGCCTCGAGCGATTCGCGTAGCTCGGAGGGTTGCTCGACCCGTCGCATCCCGCGACCGCCACCGCCCGCGACGGCTTTGACGAAGACCGGATAGCCGATCTCCTGGGCGCCGTCGAGCAGGGTCTGCAGGTCCGAACTCGGTGGGATGCTGCGCAACGTCGGAAGGCCGGCCGTCTTGGCGGCGGCGATGGCATGCGCCTTGTTACCGGTCAGGTGCAGCACGTCGGCCGGGGGGCCGACGAAGGTGATCCCGGCTGACGCGCAGGCCTCGGCGAGAGTCGGGTTCTCAGAAAGGAACCCGTAACCGGGGTAGACCGCGTCGGCTTCGCATTCCAAGGCGACCCGGACGATCTCGTCGGGGTCTAGATAAGCGCGGACCGGATGGCCGATCTCGCCGATCTGGTAGGCCTCGTCGGCCTTCATCCGGTGCTCGCTCTTGCGATCCTCGTAGGGGAACACAGCAACGGTGGCCGCCCCCAACTCGGTGGCGGCACGGAACGCACGGACGGCGATCTCGCCTCGGTTGGCGACAAGGACCTTGCGGAACACGGGGGGACTCCCTCAATGAGCGGCGCTGGTCCGCAAAACCCTAGCCGCAGCGCTGGGCGTGAGACCGCAGTGCGCACATACCGGACAGCAGGCGTGCATCAATGGCCACTCACGCAACCCGGGACGCCGAGCCGGATCGGCGCGACGTCCCAGGCGGTCGTTCTGGGCGGAATCAGCCGATGTGCGCACCGGCACCCGCGTCGGCCTGCAGGTGATCGTGCTTGATGTTCAGGAATGCGAACAGTGCTAGCGCGCCGACGAGGATCATCCCAGCAGCAACCCAGTACACGTGCATGGACGCGTAGGTCTGCACCTGGAATGCAATCTGCTGCTTGCCGGTGGCGATCTGGGCAGGCGTGGGCGTCAGACCTGAGGCAGCTGCAGCCTTGGCCTTCACGGCAGCTGCCGCTCCGAGGAGCTTGCCCTCCGACGATGCTGAGTTCGCGAAGACGGTCGAGAGGGCCGCGATACCGACGGCTCCACCGATCTGCTGCATCGTGTTGAGCGCCGATGCTGCCGCGCCTGCGTCATCACCCTTGACGCCGGCGGTTGCCGTCAGGGTCAGCGGGATGAAGACCAGGCCCATGCCCAGGGCCATGATAACGATATAGGGGAACAGGTGGCTCCAGTAGCCGGAGTCGACCTGCAGGTGGGTGAAGCCCCACATGCCGAATGCTGCGAGCAGACCACCGGTGCCGGAGATCCACCGCGGGTCGACACGTGCGACGAGATTGCTGGCGATCCCGGCGGCGATGATGATTCCGGCGCTGAACGGCAGGAACGACACGCCGGCCTCGATGGGGGAGTACCCCAGGACCTGCTGCAGGAACAGGCCGAGGAAGAAGAACATCGCGAACATACCGGCCCCCACGATCAACATCACGAAGAGGCTGACTCCGCGGGTGCGGTCGGTGATGATGCGCAGCGGCAACAGCGGGTGCGCCACCCGGGACTCGATAACGAAGAACGCGCCGAGGAACAACGCGCCCAGGATCAGCGGCGTCAGGGTGAGCGCGTCTCCCCAGGAGTGGCCAGCTGCGTGCGAGAGGCCGTAGACGATGCCGAACAGACCGACGGTCGCAGTGATGGCTCCGGGAATGTCGAGGCGGCCGTCGCTGCCTTCGGACTCGACCAGCACTCGGGGTGCGATGAACGCGACGGCGATGCCGATCGGCACGTTGATGAAGAAGGTCCATTCCCAGCCGAGCGACTGGGTCAGGAAGCCACCCAGGATGAGGCCTACGGCGGCGCCCATCCCGGACATCGCCGCGTAGACGGCCATGGCGCGGTTGCGCTCCTTGCCGGCCGGGAACGTCGTGTTGATCAGCGCCAGCGCAGCAGGCTGGGCCAGTGCTGCACCGACACCCTGCAGCACACGCGCGGAGATCAGCAGCCAGCCGGTCGGGGCGAGCCCGCCCAGTAGCGAGGCGACGGAGAAGATCGCGATACCGACCACGAACATCTTGCGGCGACCCAGCAGGTCGCCCAGGCGCCCACCGAGCAGCAGCAGGCTGCCCAGCGCAAGCGCGTAGGAGGTGACGACCCACTGCACCTGCGACTGCGCGCTGAGGGCCATCGAGGTGTCGCTCTGGATGCGCGGCAGTGCGATGTTCACGATGGTGGCATCGAGCACGATCATCAGCTGCGCCATCGCAATGATGATGAGGGCTACGCCGAGGTGGCGTGCTTTAGGCGGCGGTTCGGTTGTCTCAACCGACTCGGCGGTGGTGGCGCTGGACATGGAGCTCCTTCGGGACGTGCGTGGCTAAGGGGTGGGGAAGAACGAAGTCAGAGATATTGAGAAGTCGCGCACGCTATGGGCGATCACCGACATAGCTCAGTCGCCGGGTCGCGCGGCAGGCCGGCAGGACGACGCTGTCGATGATCGTCCGCATGACGGGCAGAGCTGGGCACTGCCCGGTTGTGACCACCAGGTGCATGTTGAGCGCAGGAATGATCGCCACCAACAGGTCGACGTTCGCGTCAGGGCCCACCTCGCCGGTGCTTTGCGCGCGCTCGATCATTGTTCTCAGCGCTGCGGTCTTGGGGCCGACGATCCGCTCTTTGACCGCCTCGGTGAGGTCCGGGTCCCGGTGCATCGCGGGCATCACAGCGGCGATGATCTCCGCAATCCGGATCGGCAGGTCGTCCTCGCGAACAAACATTGCCACTAAATCGCCGCGCAACGATCCGGTGTCGGGGATCTCGTGGGCGGTTGTCATTGCCACGCTCGCCTCGACCGCTGACACCACCAGGTCGGCCTTGGTGCTCCAGCGGCGGTAGAGCGTCGCTTTACTGGCACGCACGTGTGCAGCCACAGCGTCGAAGGTGAGCCGGTCGTAACCGAGGTCGACCAGAACCTCAAGTGCACCGTCGAGGATTTCCTGTTCGCGGTCGCCCTCGACGCGCGGACGCGTCAAACTTCCGCCGGCAGGCAAGTCCTGGGGTGGCTCGGTCACTGGCGGGCTCCTGGCGATGGTCGGATGAAACGATACTGTTTCGTTTCATCCTGCACTAGCGTCGTCCGTGTGTGAAACGCGGGGCATGTGAGTCCCGTCACAGGGACTGCTGGATTGCTGAAAGTTGTTTCGGAATCCGATGTAAGCGGCCATAGTGTTGTGCTCAGTAAATGACCCAGAACTTAGTTCCCGCAGAGAAACCGAGGTTGCGAGCCGTGCGATCAGGAGCGGTAGGTTGGCCCCGCCATCACGAGTCTGTCGCTGCGCTGGTCGATGCGCTGCGGCGGATCCCCGTCGGAGAGCCGGTGCGGTTGGCGAAGACGACATCGAACTTGTTCCGGTCCCGCACAGACGTTAACCGGCCGGGGCTCGACGTCAGTGACCTCGATGGTGTCATCGCGGTCGACACGCAGGCCAGGACCGCTGAGGTTCAGGGCATGGCGACTTACGAGACTATTTGCGCCGCAACTGTCCCGCTCGGGTTGATGCCATGTGTGGTCCCGCAGTTGCGCACCATCACCCTGGGCGGCGCCGTCACCGGTCTGGGTATCGAGTCCAGCTCCTTCCGCAACGGGCTCCCGCACGAGTCGGTGCTCGAGATGGACGTCCTGACCGGCGCAGGGGGGATCGTCACGGCGACGCCTGATGGTGAGCACAGCGATCTTTTCAAGGCGTTCGCCAACTCCTACGGTTCGCTTGGTTACAGCGTCCGGTTGAAGATCGCTCTGGACCCGATCCAGCCGTACGTCCGGCTGCATCACCTGCGCTTCGAGCACCTCGCTGACCTGCTGGCAACGATGGGTTCGATTGCCGAGACCGGTGAGCTCGACGGTGAGCAAGTGGACTTCCTGGACGGAGTCGTGTTCTCGCGGACCGAGGGCTACGCAGTGGTCGGGACCCTCTCCACGACTGCGCCCTACACCTCCGACTACACCGGACAAAAGATCTTCTATCGCTCGATCCAGCACCGGAGCGAGGATTACCTCAGCACTATCGACTACATCTGGCGATGGGATACCGACTGGTTCTGGTGCAACCGGGCGCTCGGTCTGCAGAACCGGTGGGTCCGCCGATTCGTGCCTCGTCGTTACCTCCGCAGCGACGTCTACTCCAAAATCATCCGGTTCGAGACCAGGCACGGATGGATGGCTGCGCTGGACGCGCGCCGCGGCAAACCGCAGCGTGAGCGAGTGGTACAGGATGTCGAGCTGCCCCTCGAGCAGACCCAGGAATTCCTCGAATGGTTCCTGCGCGAGGTTCCTATTGAACCGATCTGGTTGTGTCCCCTGCGATTGCGGGAAGTCGACATGCCAAGCATCCCCGCTGTGGGGCAGGGTGATCAGCCGTGGCCGCTGTACCCGATGCGGCGCGGGCAGACGTACGTGAACGTCGGTTTCTGGTCCACCGTCGCCATCGCCGACGGGGCGCGAGACGGCGACGTCAACCGTGAGATCGAGCGCGTCGTGCATTCCCTGGGGGGTCATAAGTCTCTCTACAGCGACGCCTACTACGAGGAAGATGAGTTCTGGGATATGTATGGCGGGGCCTCATACGAACAGGTCAAGAAGACCTACGACCCGAACGGGCGACTGCCCGATCTGTACACGAAGGCGGTGAAGCGACAGTGAAGATGAAAATCGGTCAAGTGTTCGACGAATTGTTCGGTTCCGAATTGCCGTTACGGGTAACCGCATACGACGGCTCGACCGGGGGCGACCCTCAGGCACCGTTCACCATGGAGGTACTGAACGAGCGGGGTCTGCGCTACCTGGTGACTTCGCCGGGGGAAATGGGCATCCTCCGGGCGTACATCGTGGGTGACGTAGCACTGCACGGAGCATCGATGGGCAACCCGTATGACCTGCTCGACCTGTTCATCACCGACTTCAAGATCAAGCGACCGCAGTTCGCGAAAGCTGCGCGGATCGCGCGGGGCCTGGGGCTGGACAGCTTTCGGATACCGCCGCTCCCAGAACAGGAGCAACCCCCGCAGTGGCGGCGGGGACTTGAGGGTCTCCGCCATTCGCGTAAGCGCGACGCGGACGCGATCCGATACCACTACGACGTCAGTAACGAGTTCTACGAGCTCGTGCTGGGTCCGTCCATGACCTATACGTGTGCGGTCTACCCGACGTCGGACGCAACCTTGGAGCAGGCGCAGGCAAACAAGCACGACCTGGTCTGCCGCAAGCTCAATCTGCAACCCGGGCAACGCCTGCTCGACGTCGGCTGCGGCTGGGGCGGAATGGTGCGGCACGCGGTCGAGCACTATGGGGTCACGGCTCTTGGGGTCACGTTGTCGCGTAACCAGGCCAACTGGGCCGAGCAGAAGATCAAAGCGACGGGTCTGGACGACCGTGCAGAGGTGCGATTCTCCGACTACCGCGATGTTGCGGAGGGTGACTTCGACGCGATCGGCTCAGTGGGGCTGACCGAGCACATCGGAGCCAAGAACTACCCCGCCTACTTTGAATTCCTGTATTCCAAGCTGCGACCCGGTGGACGGTTGCTGAACCACAGCATCACCCGCACCGACAGCAGGGCACCCGCGCTGACCAAGGGTGGGTTCATCAACCGGTACGTCTTCCCCGACGGTGAACTCGTAGGGGTGGGCACCCTCGTGTCGGCCATGCAGGATCAGGGGTTCGAGGTGCGACACGTGGAGGATCTACGGGAGCACTACGCGCGTACCTGTGCGGCCTGGGCGCAGCAGTTGGAGGATCACTGGGAGGAGTGCGTGCAGGATGCCGGCCTCCCGATATCGAAGATCTGGGGCCTCTACCTGGCCGGATCTTCGCTCGGGTTCCACCGCAACATCATCCAGTTGCATCAGGTGCTCGGTCAGAAAATCGCAGCCGACGGAGCTGCCGACTACCCACTGCGGCCTTTCTACGGCTGATCGGTCGCAAGAGCCTGCGGGTCGAGCGCAACGGAATGCGTTGGCCACCCCGCTCGTTGACACCTACGATGGTTACCACCGGCCCTCTGGCCGGCACAACTCAACAGTGCGACGTGTCCGCAACTTGGGGGTGATCGGTTTCGACGTTAACCGACCTTTCAGGGGAAGCGGGTCGAGGATGCACAGTTATCTCGTTAACGATCTGTGCAAAACCAATAGGTGCCGATTCCAAGCGCACCGACTTCGCCCTCGCTGCCTAAGCGAGCCTGAAGTCCGTCAGCCTGAGCTTGTCTTCGTCTCAGTGTCTGGCGCCAGCTAGAGGACTTGCTGTGTCGTCACGCCGAGGGGCGACACGGGACTCTTACTCGGCTGGGCCTGTCAGGGAACGTGTGCGCGCGAGTCCTGGGGCCGAGAAAATCCTTAGCGCACTGCACCCGGAGAAGCCCTGGAGCGCGTTTAGCGGACGCGGGTTCGATTCCCGCCACCTCCACTCCCTGGCACGTCGCACTCTTGATTTGTGGCTCTTTCTCACCCGAACACGGCTGGCAAAAGATATATCTCTGCCGTAAATACGGCCCTCTTCGCAATCACGGACCACAGCACTCTGCTGGGGCAGCACAATGGGTCTCATGTCCCTCATGCCTTCGGTTTCGAACTCCATCATCGTCCGCCTGGAACTGCCCGGACGTCCCACCGCCGTCAGTGAGCTCACCGGTGCGGTCGAGCGCGCCGGAGGCCTGGTCACGGCCTTCGACATCAGCTCCTCGGACACTGACCGCATGCAGGTGGACGTGACCGCTGCGGCTCGCGATGCGGACCACGCCGGCGAGCTGGTCGAGGCGATGCGCGTGGTTGAGGGCGTCGAGATCCGCAAGGTCAGCGACCGCGTTTTCCTGGCACACCTGGGCGGCAAGTTGAAGATCGAATCCAAGGTTCCGATCCGAAACCGTGATGACCTGTCGATGGTTTACACCCCGGGTGTCGCGCGGGTCTGCATGGCCATCGCAGAAAACCCCGAAGATGCGCGGCGGTTGACGATCAAGCGCAACACGGTCGCCGTGGTCACCGACGGAACTGCCGTTCTCGGACTCGGCAATATCGGCCCGCTCGCGGCAATGCCGGTCATGGAGGGTAAGGCGGCGCTGTTCAAGCGCTTCGCCGACATCGACGCCTTCCCGATCTGCCTGGACACCACCGACGAGGACGAGATCGTCCGCACCGTCAAGGCCATCGCTCCGGTGTTCGCAGGGATCAACCTCGAGGACATCTCCGCGCCCCGCTGCTTCAGTATCGAGGCGCGCCTGCGCGAAGAACTGGACATCCCGGTCTTCCATGACGACCAGCACGGCACCGCGATCGTGGTGCTCGCAGCTCTGCGGAACGCGCTGCGCGTCGTCGGTAAGACATTGGAAGATGTACGCATCGTGCAGAGCGGCGCAGGCGCTGCAGGCACCGCGATCGCCAGGTTGATGCTGCACGCCGGAGCTCGCGATCTGGTGCTGACCGACATCAACGGAGTGGTGCACAGTGCCCGCGAGGACATTGCGAGCGACACCGACTCCACGCTGGCCTGGGTGGCCGAGCACACCAACCCACGCGGCGTGACCGGTACGTTGAAGGAAGCCGTGCGCGACGCCGACGTGTTCATCGGTGTGTCAGCCCCGGACATCCTGACCGGCGATGACGTCGCCACGATGGCCAAGGACTCGATCGTCTTTGCGCTCGCCAATCCGAAGCCCGAGGTCGACCCGGGCGACGCGGCCGAGTACGCCACCGTGGTGGCAACCGGTCGCAGCGACTTCGCCAACCAGATCAACAACGTGCTGGTCTTCCCCGGTGTCTTCCGTGGCCTCTTGGACGCTGCTGCCAAAGACGTCACCCTTGACATCATGCTGGCGGCAGCCAAAGCACTTTCGGACGTCGTCAAACGCGAGGAACTGAACGCCGCGTACATCATTCCCAGCGTCTTCCACCCGGGGATCTCGGCCGTCGTGGCGAAAGCGGTCGTCGACGCTGCTGTCGGAAAGGACGCCGGACTGCCCTCCGTTCAGGACTGACCGCGCCTTGTCCATCCGATGCCGCGTCCTGTCGGAGAGGTCGCGTCTGATTCACATTTGTCTGCGCGCCGATGGACCGCGCTGAAACTGCGGCGACGCCCTTTTCGCGCAAGGCGACATCGGTGGCTGAGAGCAACTTCGTTCGGGTGTCGGTCATCGTCGGGTAGCGCCAAGGCGCGAAGGGAAATCCCAGGCTGATCACGACGGTGGTGGAGCCCGATGGCGATCCATGGCCAGGCGTGGGCCCAACCGAACCCGCCCGGCAGTTTGCCCGCGTGGTGCGCGGTTGTGTCGAGAGGGTGTCCTGGGGCGTCGGTGGAACTCGAACTCTCACAGGTGGTTGTCTCGCCGGTCCGGGCGAGGTGATCGCCGGAATCCTCGGATGCGTAGGTCGACCACGAACCCAGCCACCCGAGACCCATCGGGAGACCGAGGCCTGCGGGGTATGGGGGGCTGAACGTCAGGTAGGCCGCGAGTGCAGATGTTCCGACGGCCAATGGCGCGATCAGGATGCCGGTGGTGAAGAGGCCGGCCAGGCCGTGGGTGAGATCAGTCACCTTTGTCCGGTTTTCGGGTCTGGGGCGCCTTTGCGGTTCGAAGTGAGCGCCGAACTCCGCTACCTTTGGCAAGTATTCACGCGATCTTGCGTTCTCTTCTTTTGATCGGTCCGCCTACTCCTGCATCTGCAGAGGACCGACTTCTCTCGTATGGGCGCCGAGATCTTCGACGGCGCCATGCGCATTCCGCCCCAGTCGACGACAAGCCCCAGCGGCTTCGTTGCACTCGACTGCCCCGGCGGCGATGTACGTGCGCGCTCATACCTTGAGAGGCACGAAGAATGAGCAGTTCACAGCAATCTGGAGACAAGAAGCCGCGGTGGAGCCGCGCCCAAAAGCAGGAAGCGCACCGTGCACCAGCTCGACGCACTGATGGACCGCCCAGCCGTAGCAACGAGCGTGGCGAGAATCGTTCCTTCGGGAACCGTGATGACCGTCCCTCGTACAACCGTGACGACCGTGGTGCGGGTCGCCCGTCCTATAACCGTGACGACCGTGGTGCGGGTCGCCCCTCGACTGGTCGTGATGATCGTGGTGGGCCCCGTTCGTATGGCAACCGTGATGACCGCCCGTCCTATAACCGTGACGATCGCGGCGGTCGTCCCTCGACTGGTCGTGATGATCGTGGTGCGCCCCGTTCGTATGGCAACCGTGATGACCGCCCGTCCTATACCCGTGACGATCGCGGCGGTCGTCCCTCGACTGGTCGTGATGATCGTGGTGCGCCCCGTTCGTATGGCA
>JBBPZD010000229.1:0-25046 GCA_038199265.1 Actinomycetales bacterium
CTCGACCTGCAGGTGGAGCTCTCGGGCGGTATCCGTGACGAGGAGACGCTGACGGCAGCGCTGGCTACAGGCTGCCGGCGGGTCAACCTCGGTACCGCGGCTCTGGAAGACCCGGAGTGGACCGCAAACGCGATATCAGAGCACGGCGATCGCATCGCGGTGGGTCTCGATGTGCGCGGCACCACGCTCGCTGCCAGGGGTTGGACCAGGGAGGGCGGCGATCTCTGGGAGACGCTTGCCCGGCTGGACTCCGAAGGGTGCGCTCGGTACGTCGTCACCGACGTGGCCAAGGACGGCATGTTGCAGGGCGCGAATGTCGACCTGTTACGTCGGGTGTGCGAGCGCACCGGCGCTCCGGTGGTGGCGTCCGGGGGAGTGTCGACGATCGCCGATCTCGAAGCTATCCGTGAGCTCGTCCCATCCGGCGTCGAAGGCGTCATCGTCGGATCGGCGCTGTACCGGGGGGCTTTCACTCTCGGGCAGGCGCTCGATGCGGCGGGCCGCCCTTGACCGGGTCCGGACACGAACCTGCGGACTCGGCAGGGCAGTCGTTCCAGGGTCGTGAACTGCCATCGACTGGTTTCGACACCGACACCGGTGTGGCCGATCCAGCTTTGTTGGCGGCGCTCACCGCGGACGACACAGCCTTTATGCGGGTTCTTGCGTCCGCCCGGTTGATCGTGCCCATCGTGGCCGTGGCCGACGGGGTGCAGGCGTCAGCGTCCGGTCTGATGGCGGAGAAATCCACAGAGATGGCCGTGGTCACGCTGACCGCGCCGGATGGAGAGCGGGCGTTGCCGGTCTTCTCCGGCATCGAGGCGATGAGCCAGTGGAGTGCGAATGCGCGACCGCGTCCGGTGTCGGCAGCGCAGGCAGCTCAGGCAGCCGTCGCAGAAGGATGCGACGTGCTGGTCCTCGACCTCGGGTCAGAGCACCTACGGGTTGTGAAGCCCAGCATGGTGTGGGCGTTGGCCACCGTCCGCGACTGGGTTCCGGCGTACGCCGACCCCTTCGTGCACGACGCAATCGCCAGAGCGGGCCGAGACGAGTCGACCGTCGTTGATATCCGTTGCGAGAGCGACGACGAAGGACAGCTCAGGGTCGTCCTGCAGCTGATGCCAGGGTTGGATTCAACGACGGTGCAGGATCTGTGTGCCCGGATCGGTGAACAGATCGCCACCGACGGTGAAACCCGTGCCCGCATCGATGCGCTGTCCTTCCGGGTTACAGGTTGATCATGTGCCCGACGATGCCCTCGACGGCTTCTTTGACGGCCTCACCCAGGGTCGGGTGGGCGAAGACGTTGCGGGCGATCTCGTCCGCGGTCAGATCCCACTTCTGCGCGAGGGTCAGTACCGGCAGCAGCTCTGTGACATCCGGGCCGATGAGGTGGGCGCCGATGATCTCGTTGTGCGCCCCGTCGGCAACGATCTTGACGAATCCGACGGCGTCGCCGAGTCCTTGGGCCTTCCCGTTCGCGGAGTAGGGGAACTGCGCCACCTTGACGTCGTACCCCTTTTCCTTCGCCTGCTCCTCGGTGTAGCCGAAAGAGGCGATCTGCGGCTGGCAGAACGTCGCACGCGGAATCATGTCGTAGTCGATCTCCATCGTGTCGACCCCAGCGATGGTCTCTGCTGCCACGATGGCCATCGCCTCGGCGGTATGGGCAAGCATCAGTTTGCCGGTGACGTCACCGATTGCGTAGACACCGTCAATGTTGGTGCGACCACGACCGTCGATCTCGATCGCTCCGCGGTCGGTCAGCTCGACACCGATCTCGCTGAGACCGTAGCCCTCGGTGCGGGGTGCGAAACCGATGGCCTGCATGACCTTGTCGGTCTCGATGACGGTCGAATCCCCACCCCCGGCGGGCGAGACGGTCACCTTCACCTTGTCGCCAGAGTCTTCGATGTTCTCGACCTTGGTCGACAGCATCACCTTCACGCCGAGCTTCTTGTAGTGCTTCAGCAACTCTTTGGATATCGCGGGGTCCTCGGTCGGAACCATCCGGTCCAGGAACTCCACGATGGTCACGTCGACACCGAAGTTGGACAGCACGTACGCGAACTCGACGCCGATCGCACCAGAACCCGCGATGACGATCGAGCCCGGAAGGTTGGAATCGAGGATCTGCTCCTCGTAGGTCACCACCCGCTCGGAAAGCTCCGTGCCCGGGATCAACCTGGTCGTGGCGCCGGTCGCGATGATGAGGTGGTCACAGGTCAGTTGCTGAGTGCCGCCATCGTTCAGCTCGACCGAGATGGTCTTGCCGTCCTTGAGCGTGCCCCAGCCGTCGATCTCGGTGATCTTGTTCTTCTTCATCAGGTAATGGACGCCCTTCACGATCCCGTCCGACACCTTGCGACTGCGCGCGTGGGTCGTGCCGAAGGACATCGTGGCGTCGCCCTCGATGCCGAAGGTGGCCTTCTCCTTGGAGAGGATGTGCGCGAGTTCGGCATTTCGCAACAAGGCCTTGGAGGGGATGCACCCGACGTTCAGGCAGACACCTCCCCAGTACTTCTTTTCGACCACCGCGGTCTTCAAGCCGAGTTGGCTTGCGCGGATCGCCGCGACGTATCCGCCGGGTCCGGCTCCGAGAACAAGGACGTCAAAGTGATCAGCCACGAGAGGCACGATAGTCGTCGCGCAGCAACTCATGTGCGAGTGGCACATCGACGACGAGGGAATCGACGAATCCACCACGACATGCGGCTGCTGTCGCTTCGGCGCGTTCCTTACCCATGCACACCCCGATGACGTTCGGAATGGCTTTCAGCTGGGCGGCACTGACCGTGATCAGGCGGCACGGGAAAGATCCGTCCACGGCGCGTCCGGCGGCATCGATGAATACGCCACTGATCTCCCCGACGGCTCCACCGGCGCGCAATTCGGCGATCTCGACCGCTGTAGCCGCGGCATGCAGGGTCGACAGCGTCGGGTCGAATGCGCCGATTCCGACGACGGCTACGGTGATCGCAGCCATTTGCTGCTGGGCAGCGAGATAGGCGGGGTCCAGCCGTAGCGACTCGGCTGCGGTGGTCCCCGTGGCGACGAAGGGTGCATGGAAGCGGTACGCGCGACCTCCACCGATAGCAGCGACATCGCGCACTACATCAGCGGTCGCCGTGCTGTCTTCCGGCGCCCACCGGGCACCGCTGAGTTGGACTACGTCGACGGGTGGAAGTGTTGTCAGTGCTGCGACCATCGCCGACACCGAACGTGACCACGGCAACCCGAGCACGTCGTCGGCGTCCAGTGTCCGCGAAAGCTCCTGAGCGGCGAGCTCGCCCAGGTCGGCCCGGATGACGTCAGGCGGCGTTGCCGTTCGGGCTGATCCCAGCACCTGTGCCGAGCGCAGGTCGAGAGCGTCGACGAGGCGGCGCGCGAGGTCCTCTCGCACGGCACCATGGTCATCGATGCTGATCCGCACCAGGCCCGATTCCCTGGCGGCCTGCAGCAGCCGGGCAACCTGGAACCGTGAGATCCCGAACTCCTTGCCGATCTCGACCTTGCTGACGTCCTCGACATAGAACCGCCTGGCTACTTTGAGCTGCAGGCTGACTTGCGCCGCTGTGTAGTCCCGAGTGAGGGCAGGACGAGATGGCGCTCCATCAGCGCTGCGGGGTCTCATGAGCTGCTCCTTTGCGTACGTGCTTCGGTAACCATTCGTTACCGAATCGCGACCTGGAGTGGTCGTGTTTGTTTGTGTGATCTGCAACACTACTGCCATATGAGCGGTGGGCGCTCATATGAGCGCCGAGCAGAATGGAATCACATGCGAGTCACATCACGAGCTGCCGTCAGCCTGGCCGTCGTCGGATTGGTAGGAACCGGACTGTCCGCATGCTCCGCGAGTAGCGGTGGCGGTGGCGGCAAGAGCGGTGATGCCAAGTCGATCAACGTGCTGATGGTCAACAACCCTCAGATGGTCGCGCTCCAGGCAGTCCTGCCGCAGTTCACGAAGGCGACCGGGATCACCGTCAACGCCAAGCTGCTGCCGGAGAACGAGCTACGCGCGACTGCGTCGACAGAATTCTCCCAGCAGGCCGGTCAGTACGACCTCGCCACCCTCTCCAACTTCGAGATCCCCATCTACGCCAAGAAGGGCTGGGTCGCTGACCTCACCAAGTACACGACCGACCCGAAGTCGACCTTCGACGGCAAGGACTTCGATCAGAAGGACATCCTGAAGCCGATGGCGACCTCGCTGACGGTCGACAAAAAGATCTACGGCGAGCCGTTCTACGGCGAGTCCTCGTTCCTGATGTATCGCAAGGACCTCTTCAAGCAGGCAGGTCTGACCATGCCGGCCAACCCGACCTGGGACCAGGTTGCCGGTTTCGCCGCGAAGCTCAAGAAGGGCAGCACGGCTGGAATCTGTCTGCGCGGCGCGGTGGGTTGGGGCCAGGTGATGGCTCCGCTGACCACCGTGGTCAACACCTTCGGCGGCACCTGGTTCGACAAGGACTGGAACGCCAAGGTCAACACCGGCGGCTTCAAGGAAGCGACCAACTTCTACGTCGACCTGGTCAAGAAGTACGGCGAGAAGGGCGCGGCACAGGCCGGCTTCACCGAGTGCGACAACGCGATGATCCAGGGCCAGGCAGCAATGTGGTACGACGCCACCTCCGCCGCAGGTACCTTGCAGAGCTCCAAGTTCAGCAAGGACTACGGCTACGCTCCGGCTCCGGTGAAGGTCACCAAATCCTCCTCCTGGCTGTACACCTGGGCCTGGGGAGTAGAGCAGAAGTCCCAGAAGAAGGACGCAGCCTGGAAGTTCATCTCCTGGGCCAGCGGCAAGGGTTTCGCCAACGTGATCGGCAGCGGGACCGGTAAGGGCATGGGTTGGGCGAACGTCCCCGCCGGCGGCCGTGCATCGCTCTACACCAACCCCGAGTACCTCAAGGTCGCGAGTTCATTCGCCAAGCCGACCCTGGACGCGATCAACTCCTCTGATCCGAACAACGAGGGACGTCCCACGCCCCCGCCGGTGCCGGGCATCCAGTTCGTCGGAGTTCCGCAGTTCACTGACTTCGGCCAGACAGTGAGCCAGTACATCTCCAACGCCATCGCAGGTAGCACAAGCGTCCAGGCGGCACTTGATGCCAGCCAAAAGGTCGCTCAGGCCGGCGTTTCGTCGTACAAGAAGTAATGACGACTGCAAGTCTCGACTCCAGCGGTGCCGTGGATGCCCCCGCGGCACCGCCTGGTGCGGACAAAGAACAGAAGCGCCGTTTGCGGCGTGAGGGGTGGGTGCGGCGTGCGCCGCTGATGCCGGCGCTGATTTTCGTCATCATCATGACGCAGCTGCCTTTCCTCACGACGATCTTCATCTCGTTCAGCAAGTGGACTGCGTTCAGCGGTAACACGGGCTTCGCTGGATTCGATAACTTCAAGACGGTATTCCAGGACCCCACTGCCCGGTCGGCCGTCTTCACGACGATCAAGCTGACCTTGCTGGTGGTCGGGATCAGTCTGCTGCTCGGTATCGGCATCGCGCTGTTGCTGGACCGCACCTTCAAGGGCCGCGGCATCGTTCGCACGCTGATGATCGCCCCGTTCCTGATCGTTCCCGAAGCTTCCTCGCTGGTGTGGAAGCACGCGCTGCTGAACGTGCAGAACGGTTTCTTCAACGGCATCATCACGCAGGTCTGGAGCTGGTTCGGCTCGGACACTCCGCCTCAGCCGGACTGGATCACCACCCACCCGCTCGCCGCGATCGTTACCTCGCTGGTGTGGCAGTGGACCCCGTTCATGATGCTGATCCTGTTGGCTGGCTTGCAGGGCCGTCCGATGGACGTCATCGAGGCGGCGAAGGTCGATGGGGCCAACTCGTGGCAGATCTTCACCAAGATGACGCTGCCGCACATGCGGCGGTACATCGAGCTTGCCGGCCTGCTAGGGGCGATTTACGTCGTGCAGACCTTCGAGGCGGTCTACACGATCACCTCCGGTGGTCAGAACACGGCAAACCTGCCCTACTACATCCAGCAGACCTTCTTCGCCGGAACCGGCGAGTACGGCCTGGCCTCGGCTGCTGGTGTGGTCACTGTCATCGGCACCATCATCATCGCAACATTTGCACTGCGCACTGTGCTGTCAGTGCTCAAGGAGGAGAGCTGATGGCCGGCAATGCCTATGTGAGTCGCGCAGCCGGACAGGGCAAGCGATCCGGAACACTGCTCGGTGTCGCGGCGTGGGTGATCGGACTCTTGTTCATCACGCCCGTCCTCTGGATGGTGTTGACCGCCTTCCACGCCGAGAACGACGCGGCCAAGAATCCGCCGGCGTTCTTCGCGCCCCTGTCGCTGTCAGGTTTCAGTGACTTCTGGGCCGCTAACCCCATTCCGCCGTTGCTGAATTCGCTGACGGCCTCCATCGTGTCGACGATCTTCGTGTTGTGTCTGGCGTTGCCGGCCGCGTACGCACTGTCGATCAAACCGGTGAAGAAGTGGACGGACGTGATGTTCTTCTTCCTCTCCACCAAGTTCATGCCGATCGTGGCCGGGCTGTTGCCTCTGTACCTGGTTGCCAAGAACATCGGGCTTCTCGGCAGCGTGTGGTCTCTGGTCATCATCTATACGGCGATGAATCTGCCGATCGCGGTCTGGATGCTCAGATCGTTCCTGGCAGAGATGCCGATCGAGATCCTCGAGGCCTCGCAGGTCGATGGGGCTGGATTCTTCATTCAGATGCGCAAGATCATCATCCCGTTGGTGATGCCCGGTCTGGCCTCTGCAGCGTTGATCTGCTTTATCTTCAGTTGGAATGAATTACTGCTCGCCAACACCCTCGGCGGCAACACGGCGCAGACAGCGCCGGTGTTCCTGCTCGGGTTCGTGACCAGTCAGGGCCTGTTCCTGGCGAAGGTGTGTGCGGCTTCGGTCGCGATCTCGCTGCCGGTGCTGGCTGCCGGGTTCGCTGCTCAGGACAAGCTCGTCCAGGGTCTGTCACTTGGAGCGGTGAAGTAGCAGTGTCCGTCTCGTTGTGCCAGCGGACGCTGGGTGATATCGACGCGCAGGTTGCCCGTCCGACCTATGACCGCTCGAAGGTTTCACCCGGGATTGTGCACCTGGGTGTCGGCGGTTTCCATCGTGCCCACGAGGCGATGTACCTCGATGCCCTGATGAATGAGGGACGCGCGCTCGACTTCGGCATTGTCGGAGTCGGCGTGTTGCCCCACGATGAGCGCATCGTCGACACCCTCAACGGGCAGGACGGGCTCTACACCCTGGTGCAGAAGCACCCGGACGGGAGTCTCGAGCCACGGGTGATCGGATCGCTGCTGCGCATGCTGCACGCTCCGAGCGACCCCGAGGCCGTGGTTGCGCAGATGACTGATCCGGCAATCCGGATTGTCTCCCTGACGATCACCGAGGGCAGTTACCTGATCGACCAGGTCACGGGGGAGTTCGAAGCAGATCACCCCTCGATCCAGGCCGATCTGCAGTCAGGCGCCGTTCCCACGACGGCGTTCGGTTTGATCGTCGAGGCGTTGCGCCGTCGTCATTCCAACGGAACTACGCCGTTCACCGTGATGACGTGCGACAACTTGCCCGGCAATGGCGACACAGCCCACCTGTCGATCGTCGCCTTCGCCCGCTGTAAGAATGCAGAACTCGCGGACTGGATCGATCGGGAGGTGCCGTTCCCGAACTGCATGGTCGATCGCATCACACCGGTCACGGCATCTGCCGACATCGAGGCACTGGAAGAGAAGTTCGGGCTCATCGACGGGTGGCCGGTGGTGTGCGAACCGTTCACCCAGTGGGTGCTCGAGGACAAGTTCATCGACGGTCGTCCCTCATGGGAGGACGCGGGAGTGCAGGTCGTCGAGGACGTCATCCCGTACGAGCTGATGAAGCTGCGCTTGCTCAATGCCAGCCACCAGGCGCTGTGCTACCTCGGATACCTGTCTGGGTACAGGTACGCGCATGAGGTCGCTGGCGACGAATTGTTCGTGAAGTTCCTGCTCGGCTACATGGAGTTCGAGGGGTCCCCGACTCTGCCCGAGGTTCCCGGTGTGGACCTGGTCGCCTACCGAAAAGAACTGGTGTCCCGGTTCGCCAACCCCGAGGTGCGCGACACGCTCGCCAGATTGTGTGCCGAGAGCTCGGACCGGATTCCCAAATGGTTGGTACCGGTCATCCGGGCCGACCTGCAGGCAGGTCGACCCGTGGATCGTTCTGCTCTGGTGGTTGCGTCCTGGGCGCGGTACGCCGAGGCGGTTGACGAAGACGGTCAGCCGATCGAGATCGTCGATCACCGCAAGGAGGCCGTCATGGCCTCCGCGGCAGACAAGAGCGACCCCTTGGCTTTCGTTCGAGACACCACGTTGTTCGGTGATCTAGCTGATCATTCGGCCTTCACCGAGCCTTACCTTTCCGGGTTGAAGTCGCTGCACGAGGTCGGTGCCTACGCAACACTGCAGGCACTCGAACAACGGTTGGCTGGAGAGTAAGCACTCAGTGCGGTCGTCCATGGACCCAGCCCGCCGACCGACCTCTCGTGGTCGGTCGGCGGGCAACGTCGTTGTACCGACCGCCCGATCGAAACCCGAAGCCGTCACTACGGAAAGTGTCTGATGACCCGCAGTCTCGTAGCTGGAGTCGACTCCTCTACCCAGTCGTGCAAAATCGTTGTCTGCGACGCCGACACCGGTGAAGTCCTGCGACAAGCTCGTGCCTCCCACCCGGATGGCACCGAGGTTTCTGCCGATCACTGGTGGTCTGCTTTCCAGCAGGCGAGTGCAGACGGGATCCTGGACGGGGTCTCTGCACTGTCGGTGGGCGGGCAACAACACGGCATGGTGACGATGGATGAGCAAGACCGGTTGGTGCGCGATGCGCTGCTGTGGAACGACGTCCGATCGGCCGATGCTGCCAGCGATCTGGTGGCGGAGCTCGGCGGTGCCCAGGCTTGGGTCGATCGGGTCGATGTCGTACCGCTGGCGGCTTTCACGGTGGCCAAGGTGCGGTGGCTCGCTGAGCACGAGCCGGACAACTCGGCTCGCACGAGCCGTGTGGTGCTACCCCACGACTGGTTGACGGGAAAAATCCTGCAGGACCGGGGCGGGTTCCAACAGTGGACCACCGACCGCGGTGACGCATCAGGCACCGGCTACTGGTCTCCGATCACCGGTCAGTACGACACCGACCTGATGCAGCGGGCGTGCGGCAAGGAGTTCGACGCTCCGCAGGTGCTCTCGCCGGATGAAGCGGCCGGCCGTACGACCGAAGGAATGCTGATTGCGCCGGGTACCGGCGACAACATGGCAGCCGCCTTCTCCCTGGGTCTGCAGCGCGGCGACGCTGTGGTGTCTCTTGGTACGAGCGGAACCGTCTTCGCCACCCACGACCGACCGACCGGCGACGCGAGCGGGGCTGTCGCCGGGTTCGCAGACGCGGCGGGTGGTCATCTCCCGCTGATGTGCACGTTGAACGCTGCGCGGGTCCTCAGTGCCGGCGCTGCCATGGTGGGAACTGATCTCGCGGGCTTCGGCCGCTTGGCGATGGCGGCGGCTCCCGGTGCAGGCGGCTTGGTGCTGTTGCCCTACCTCGACGGTGAACGGACACCGAATCTGCCCGGAGCGACCGGAACGCTCGGTGGCATCACGCGTTCCAATGCGACTCCGGAGAATCTGGCCCGAGCCTGTGTCGAGGGAATGCTGGCCAACCTCGCTGCGGGTATCGCCGACCTCCGCGCGGTAGGCGTGCCGGTCGAGCGTGCTTTGCTCATCGGAGGAGCCGCTGCATCCGAAGCCGTCCGAGCGGTGGCACCGATGGTGCTCGGAGTTCCGGTCGCCGTTCCTGACAGCGGGGAGTACGTCGCGCTCGGCGCTGCGCGACAAGCCGCGTGGGTGTTGGGCGGCGGCGGCGAACTACCGACGTGGTCGGTGGCAGCCCACACGACGATCGATCTTCCTGACGGCGACGAAGGGGGCGCTATCCGAGAAAGGTACGAGGCGCTGCGGCTGGCCGTGCATGGTTGACGTGACGCGTTCCTCCTAGCGGAGATGTAGAGGGCGTACTTCTCCAGAGGTTCGATATGGAACTATTGGCTCATGTCTCTTGCGCCCTATCGACGGGTGCTTTCGGTTCGTGACGCGCGCCGAGTGCTCCTGCTTGGATTCCTCCTTCGTCTGCCGATTTTCTCAGCTGCGGTGATTCTCACGCTGCACGTGGTCGGCCATCTCAAACACAGCTACGCCGCCGCCGGTTTGGTTGCTGCGGCAGGAACATTGTCTATCGCTGTTTCGGGCCCGTGGCGCGGACGACTGCTGGATCGGCTCGGGTTGCGGCGGGTCGTGGCGCCCTCAGTGGCCGTCAACGCAGTGTGCTGGTCCATCGCCCCATTTGTGGGGTACTGGCCGTTGATGGTGCTGGCGGTGATCGCCGGGTTGTTCGTCGTTCCCACGTTCTCGGTGATTCGCCAGGGGCTGCTGGCGGCGATCGACGAAAAGGACCGTCGGACAGCGCTTTCGTTGGACGGGATCGTCGTGGAGCTGGCCTTCATGACCGGTCCGCTCGTGGTCGTCTGGTTGTCCACGGTGGTCTCGACGGTGTGGGTGCTCTTCGGTATCCAGTTGATCGGTGTCGTCGTGGGGGCTGTGCTCTGGCTGGCCAACCCACCGTTGAAGGATGCGTCCGCGGCTGCAGCCGATGGTCAGCGTCTGGTTGCGAGGTCTGAATGGTTCCGGTTGCGGTTCGTCATGGTCTGCGCCGCGGCAGCGGCATCGACGATCGTTCTGGTCGGCAGCGACGTCTCTTTCGTGGCCGCCATGCGTGACTTTGCGTCCACTGGTTCCCTTGGACTGGTGCTCGCCGTCTGGGGCGTCGGCTCCCTCATCGGCGGCCTGGTCTACGGGGGCATGGCGCGTTCGCTACCGCTGTCGTTGCTGTTGCTTGGGCTTGCAGTGGCGACTGCTCCGATGGCGCTCGCCACTGCTCCCTGGATGCTGGCAGTCCTGTCGTTCGTCGCGGGGATCTTCTGTGCCCCGACGATTACGGCCACGGTGGACGCCGTCTCGCGGGTGGTGCCGCCTGCCGCGCGCGGTGAAGCACTCGGTTGGCACGGGTCGTGCATGACGGCGGGCGCCGCGTTCGGTGCGCCGATCGGCGGGATGGCGATCGACCGGTTCGGGTTTGCGGGTGGATTCCTCGTGGTGTCGCTGCTGGGAACGGTGATCGCGCTGCTCGTTGCGGGAGGTCCGCGCGCGCGTTCCCGGAGTAGGGCGAGATCTCAACTCCGACTGGCCGCATGAGGTGATTCGCCGGACTGACACCGCTCCTGATATCTTCTTGCTACCGATCGGGTGAACAGCAGGCTCTTGCGAGCTCAGGGTTCATCCGGTGTGCAAGAGAGGCATCAGCTTCCACCCTGAGCAGCAGGCATGTTGCGGGGTTCCGGTTCAGGTACGAGATCGAGACGATTGATGGCTGTCGGCAGAAATGTCGTCGCCGCTTCTTTCGATATTCGACTCGATTGATTTCGAGTCAACTGGACTGCAGTAGCGTCAAGGCTTCTCGTGCACCGTGGGTGACGAGGAGCCTTTCTTTGTCCTCGCGCGAGTTCATGAAGCAGTTTCATGGAGCCGCCGAAGAAGGAGCAGACATCAGCGCTGAACCACGTATCAATGATCGCATCCGGGTTCCCGAGGTGCGGTTGGTCGGACCGAACGGTGAACAGGTCGGCATTGTGCGCGTCGAAGATGCGCTGCGACTGGCCGGCGAAGCAGACCTGGACCTCGTAGAAGTCGCCCCGATGGCCAAGCCACCGGTCGCCAAGCTGATGGACTACGGCAAGTTCAAGTACGAAGCCGCGGTGAAAGCTCGCGAAGCGCGCAAGAACCAGGTCAACACGGTCATCAAAGAGATCAAGCTCCGGTTGAAGATCGACCCGCACGACTACGGCACCAAGAGGGGCCACGTCGAGCGCTTCCTGAACGCCGGTGACAAGGTCAAGGTGACCATCATGTTCCGCGGTCGCGAGCAGTCGCGTCCCGAAATGGGCTTCAAGCTGCTGCAGCGACTTGCTGAGGATGTTGCCGAGATCGGTTTCGTCGAGAGTTCGCCGAAGCAAGACGGGCGCAACATGGTCATGGTCATCGGTCCGTTGAAGAAGAAGGCCGAAGCTCGCGCCGAAGGCCGTCGCAAGCGTGAAGCCGATGCGGCCGACCACGAAGAGCAGAGCGGCGAGCTCGCAACCAGCGAGTAGTCGCCAGCCCACCCTGGCACCACGAATTTTAACGCTGACACCGGACCAACCGCTTTCTGCGGCCGGCGATACGAAGGAGATCGGCTATGCCGAAGATGAAGACGCACAGCGGAGCCAAGAAGCGCATTCGCGTTACGGCTACCGGCAAGTTGATGCGCCAGCGCGCGCGTCACGTGCACAAGTTCCAGGAGCGCAGCTCCAGCAACGCCCGCCGGTTGGTCAACGACGTCGTCGTCGCCCCTGCGGACACGAAGCGCATGAAGCGCCTGCTCGGTAAGTAAGTACTGCCCATCCGCATGTCCGGCCCTCGTGCCGGAAGCACAACACGAAGGAGATTCACGTGGCACGCGTGAAGCGGGCAGTAAACGCCCATAAGAAGCGTCGCGTCGTCCTGGAACAGGCGAGCGGCTACCGCGGTCAGCGTTCGCGTCTGTACCGCAAGGCCAAGGAGCAGGTAACCCACTCGATGGGTTACTCCTACCGCGACCGCCGGGCCCGCAAGGGTGACTTCCGTCGCCTGTGGATCCAGCGCATCAACGCTGGCGCCCGCCTGAACGGCATGACGTACAACCGCTTCATCCAGGGCCTGAAAGCCGCTGAGATCGAGGTCGACCGTCGCATGCTGGCCGAGCTTGCCGTGAACGACGCCCCGGCCTTCGCCGCGCTCGTCGAGATCGCCAAGGTCAACGTCCCGGCGCACGACACCCAGTCCGACGCTGAGAGCGCCGCCTGATCACGCACTTCGCTTACCACGAACGCCGGCTGAGTTCGCCGTGCTGACCAATCCCCGCGCAGAGCGGGTGAAGGCAGTACGGGCACTCGGTCGGCGTTCGGTGCGTGAGCGGACCGGTCGGTTCGTGGTCGAAGGGCCGCGAGCCGTGCGGGAGTTGTTGCGTTTCGCACCGGCAACCGCGAACGAACTGTTCGTCGACGTCGAGATGGCGCGCCGTCACCAGGATCTGCTGGAGCTGGCCCGCACCAGTGACGTCGCTGTCAACGACTGCAGCACCCAGGTATTGCGGGAGCTCGCCGACTCAGAGCACCCGCAGGGCATCATCGCGGTCGCCAAGTGGGTGGACGTCGAGCTGTCCCCCGTCCTGGACAGCGTCGTCGACGGTGATCCGGGCTTTGTCGTCGTTTTGTCCCAGGTACGCGACCCGGGCAATGCAGGTACCGTGCTGCGCGCGGCTGACGCGGCAGGCGCAGTCGCGGTGATCCTCACCGGCGCGAGCGTGGACGTCTACAACTCCAAGGTCGTGCGATCGACCGCTGGCTCGCTGTGGCACCTGCCGGTAGTCGTGAACGCTTCGCTCAGCGCCGTCGTCGCCGGTTGCCGAAACCGTGGGATCACCGTCCTCGCTGCAGACGGCGCGGGAGACGTGCTTCTCCCGGACGCCGACCTCGAGGGCCCGCATGCCTGGGTGATGGGCAATGAAGCCTGGGGTTTGTCCCAAGAAGACCGCGACCGCAGCGATCACGTCGTCAAAGTGCCTGTCCACGGTCACGCCGAATCTCTCAATCTCGCGATGGCGGCGACGGTCTGCCTCTACGCCAGTGCGGGTGCCCAGTCAGGTCCGAAAACCACGTGAGTCCGGCGCAACGGCGTCGGTAGACTCCGCCTCGTCCCGCTCCGACCCCACAGAAGGCTGGCAATGTCAGGCCCCAACAAGCAATACGACCCGGTTGAGGTTGCTGCCTTGGATCCGGCGCAGATCGATGAGGACGTCCAGTCGGCTCTGGAAGCCATCGGCGCAGCCGAGTCGCTGGAGGAGCTGAAATCGGTACGTACCGCGCATCAGGGTGACAAGAGCCCGCTCGCGTTGGCCAACCGCGAAATCGGTGCGCTGCCACCTACCGCCAAAGCAGAGGCAGGCAAGCGGGTTGGCGCAGCTCGCGGCCGGGTGGCGCAGGAGCTGAAAGCGCGTCAGGTCGTCCTCGAGGCAGAGCGCGATGACCGCATCTTGCGCGAGGAGCGGGTCGATATGACGCTTGTCGCTGACCGGCGGCCGCTCGGTCGGCGTCATCCCATCGAGCTGATGGGCGAACAGATGACCGATGTGATGGTCGGTTTGGGTTGGGAGATCGCTGAGGGCCCTGAGGTAGAGGCCGAATGGTTCACCTTCGACGCGTTGAACTTCGACGCCGATCATCCGGCGCGACAGATGCAGGACACCTTCTACGTCGAGCCGGCGGACGCCGGTCTGGTGTTGCGTACCCACACCTCGCCGGTGCAGGCGCGTTCGATGCTCGAACGGGGTGCTCCCCTCTACATCGCCGTGCCGGGTCGGGTTTTTCGCACCGACGAGCTGGACGCGACGCACATGCCGGCCTTCCACCAGATGGAGGGCCTGGCTGTCGACGAAGGTCTGACGATGGCGCACCTGAAGGGAACTCTCGACAGATTGGCCGCCGAACTGTTCGGGGCATCGATCACCACGCGCTTGCGCCCCTCGTACTTCCCGTTCACCGAACCCTCGGCCGAGATGGACCTGCGGTGCTTTGTCTGCGAGGGGTCCGATCTCGATTGCCGAACCTGTAGGGGAACCGGGTGGATCGAGTGGGGCGGCTGCGGGATGGTCAACCAGAACGTCTTGCGCGCCTGCGGGATCGACCCGGAGCGTTACTCCGGATTCGCCTTCGGAATGGGCATCGACCGGGCGTTGATGTTCCGCACGGGGGTTGCTGACATGCGAGAGATGATCGAGGGCGACGTGCGCTTCAACAGTCAGTTCGGGATGGAGATCTGATGCGGGTGCCCGTGGAGTGGCTGCGCGAGTACGTCGAGGTCCCAGCCGAGGCCAGCGGTTCGCAGATCGCGGCATCTCTCGTGCAGGTCGGTCTTGAGGAAGAAGGTCTGCACGGCGCTGACATCATCGGTCCGGTGGTGGTGGGCAAGGTCGTCTCGGCAGAACCGGAGGCGCAGAAGAACGGCAAGACGATCAACTGGTGCCAGGTAGATGTCGGTGACGCGGGCGGCACCGGCGAACTGCAGGGCATCGTATGTGGAGCGCACAATTTTGCTGCTGGTGACTGGGTGGTCTGCGTCCTACCCGGAGCCGTGCTGCCCGGTAACTTCGCCATTGCGGCTCGCAAGACCTACGGCCACGTCAGCGCTGGAATGATATGTGCTGCCGACGAACTGGGCCTCCCGGACGACGGGTCCGGCGGGATCATCCGTTTGTCGGACCTGCTGCCCGGCGCCCGTTTCACACCGGGCCAGGACGCGATCGCGCTGCTTGGCCTCGACCGCGAAACCGTCGAGATCAATGTGACCCCCGATCGCGGATACTGCTTCTGCCTGCGAGGAGTCGCACGGGAGTATTCACACGCGACCGGCGCGGTCTTCACCGATCCGGTGCCGGACCTGGCTGCGCGAGCGCCCGCTGCCTGCGACACCGGTTTCGCGGTCCGCCTGCAGGACGATGTTCCGCTGCGCGGTCAGCAGGGCTGCCGCAGGTACGTCACCCGTGTCGTGCGCGGGATCGACCCAGGCGCCCCGGCTCCGGCCTGGATGACGACCCGGCTTACCGAGGCCGGCATGCGACCGATCTCACTCGCCGTGGACATCAGCAACTACGTCATGCTCGCGCTGGGTCAACCCACCCACGTGTTCGACATCGCCACCGTCGTCGGCCCGATCGTCGTGCGCCGCGCCGCGCCCGGTGAACGACTGAAGACACTCGACGGTCAGCAGCGGTCGTTGTTCGAGCAGGATCTGCTGATCACTGACGGGGGCGAGCGGATTCTCGGCATTGCCGGCGTGATGGGTGGCGCTGCCACCGAGGTCTCCGGCAGCACCCGCGATGTGCTGATCGAGTCCGCGAACTTCGACCCGGTGACGATTGCCCGTTCTGCGCGTCGTCACAAGTTGCCCTCGGAAGCCGCCAAGCGGTTCGAGCGCGGCGTCGATATCGAGCTCGCGCCCGCTGCTGCACAGCTGATCGTCGACCTCCTGGTCGAATTCGGTGGGGGCACTGCAGAGGAGTGCATGACGGACGTCGGCGACGGGGTGCCTGCGGTCGGTATCGATTTCGATCTCGGTCTGCCGACGCGGCTGGTCGGCGTCGAGTACAACGAGCAGCAGGTCGTGGGCGTCTTGCGCGACATCGGGTGCACTGTGGAGACATCCGGCTCGCGGGCACAGGTTGTCCCCCCGTCTTGGCGACCCGACTTGCGTACCGGTCCCGATCTGGTCGAGGAGGTCGCCCGCATTCAGGGGTACGACGAGATCCCGTCCGTGCTGCCGCGCCCCCCCGGTGGCCGCGGACTCACGCGTGAACAGCGCTCCCGTCGGATGATCGCCAACCTGCTGGCCGCTCGCGGTCTGCAGGAGACCTGGAGTGCGCCGTTCATCAGCGAACAGGTACTGGTCGCGTTCGGCGTCGACAGTGCCGACCCGCGCAGTCAGGCAGTGCGCATCGCCAACCCGTTGTCCCAGGAAGCTGACCTGTTCCGCACCACGATGCTTCCCGGGTTGCTGGATACGTTGCGTCGCAACGTATCCCGTGGTGCCAACGACGTGTCCCTCTTCGAGGTCGGGCTGGTCGCCCTTCCAGGCGGCGAAGCACGCCGGGCGCCCACTGAGGAACCTGGCATCCGCCCTGACGAAGCGACCTTGGCTCATATCCGCGCTGCGGTGCCGCCTCAGCCTCGGCACCTCGGCTTCGTACTGACCGGTGAGCGCGACCGATCGGGTTGGTGGGCCTCAGGGCGCTCCGCGGACTGGACCGACGCCCTGGAGATCGTGGGCGACCTGGGTCGCGCGTTGAGCTTGGAGCTCTCGACCAGTGCCGCTGAGTACCCGCCGTTCCATCCGGGCCGCTGCGCTGTCGTGACGGTTGCCGGTGGGTTGGCTGCCGGTCACGTCGGTGAGTTGCACCCCAAGGTGTGCGAAGCGCTCGAGCTACCGAAGCGGACCGTTGCGGGCGAGCTGGATCTCGATGTGCTGTTGACCGCGAGTGCCGGTGACACCAGCTCTGCGCCGGTATCGACCTACCCGATGGCCAGTAGCGACGTCGCGCTCGTCGTCGACGAAGCCGTCAGCGCATCGAGCGTCGAGGCCGCACTGCGGGCCGGTGCGGGGGAGTTCCTGGAAGCCGCGGCGTTGTTCGACCTCTACGTCGGGGGTCAGGTAGGCCCCGGCAAGAAGTCGTTGGCATACCGGTTGCAGTTCCGTGCCCCAGGTCGCACCCTCACGACCATTGAAGTGAACGCAGCACGGGACCGGGCCGTGCTGCAAGCCGAACGGGAAGTTGCAGCGGTTCAGCGCGGGACGTGACAGTTCGTATCTTTATTCATGAACATGTATAGTCATGCAAATGCATACGATCGCGGTCGCGGGTGCGAGCGGGTACGCCGGCGCAGAGCTTCTGCGGCTCCTGCTCGCCCACCCCGAGGTCGAGATCGGTGCGCTCACAGCGGCCTCCAACGCCGGCCGCGCGCTGGGGGAGTTGGCGCCGCACCTCACGCCACTGGCGGATCGCGTCCTATTGGGCTCCACGCCGGAGAACCTGCGCGGGCACGACGTCGTGTTTCTCGCGTTGCCCCACGGTGCGTCTGCGGCACTGGCCGATGAGCTGGATACCGAGACGGTCATCATCGACTGTGGTGCAGATTTCCGGTTGCGCGACGAGTCGGACTGGACCTCCTTCTACGACACTCCATACGCCGGCAGTTGGCCCTACGGCCTCCCCGAGTTGACGACCCGCGGCGGCTGCGCCCGTGGGTCGCTTACCGGTGCTCGTCGGATCGCCGTTCCGGGCTGCTACCCGACTGCCTGCTCGCTCGCTCTCGCCCCGGCGTTCGCCGGAGATCTCCTCCAGTCGCGCGACGTTGTCATCGTTGCAGCCAGCGGCACGTCCGGGGCTGGGCGAAGCCTGCGGCCGCATCTGCTCGGTTCCGAGGTCATGGGTTCGATGTCGCCGTACGGGGTCGGCGGCGCCCATCGTCACACGCCCGAGATCGAGCAGAACCTCCAGTACGCGGGTGGCTCGTCCGTCCGGGTGTCGTTCACCCCGACGCTGGCGCCCATGCCGCGCGGCATCCTCGCCACCTGCACTGCCCCACTTGCCGAAGGCGTCGACGCGGAACAGGTCAGAGGCGCGTACCTCGCCGCATACCAGGAAGAACCCTTCGTGCAGTTGCTCCCGGTCGGTTCGTGGCCCGCCACGGGAAATGTGCTCGGGTCGAACGTCGTGCACGTGCAGGTTGCTGTCGACCAGCGCGTCCGGCGCCTGATCGCCGTCGCCGCGGTTGACAACCTCACGAAGGGCACGGCCGGAGCCGCGGTTCAGTGCATGAACCTCGCGCTGGGGATCCCTGAGACCACGGGGCTCCCACTGGCCGGGACGGCGCCGTGAGGGCTGCGGCGCCGCTCAACTCACATGTCCGGACGAACTGGAAGATGACTTCATGAGCGTGACCTCGGCACAGGGATTTCGGGCAGCAGGCGTAACTGCCGGGCTCAAGGCGAGTGGCACCCCCGACATCGCGCTCGTCGTCAACGACGGCCCGGACCACCACGCGGCCGCTGTATTCACCAGCAACCGCGTCGAAGCAGCGCCGGTCACCTGGAGCCGACAAGTGGTCATCGACGGTCGCGCTGACGCCGTGATCTTGAATTCCGGTGGTGCCAACGCCATCACCGGAGGCGCGGGTTTCGCTGACACGCACCGCACCGCCGAAGTGACAGCTGAGCTGCTCGGCGTATCGGCCGGAGACATCGTCGTGTGTTCCACCGGGCTGATCGGCGAACTGCTGCCGATGCCGAAGCTGCTCGCCGGAGTCGCGCGGAGCGTTCTTGAACTCGACACGAGGGGTGGAGGTGCCGCCGCGACGGCCATCATGACCACCGATACCCGGTCCAAGGAATCGTCCGTCCAGCGCGACGGATGGTCAGTAGGCGGGATGGCCAAAGGCGCCGGCATGCTTGCTCCGGCGCTGGCCACGATGCTGGTGGTGCTGACGACCGATGCCGTGGTCGATCCGGCCGATCTCGACACCGCGCTGCGCGCGGCCACCGACATGACGTTCGACCGCATCGACTCCGACGGCTGCCAGTCGACCAACGACACGGTCCTGCTGATGGCCTCCGGAGCCGCCGGGAAGCAGGTCGGTCTCGCTGATCTGACCGAGGCCGTGACAGCGTGCTGCGCCGACCTCGCCGAGCAACTGATCGCAGACGCCGAAGGCGCGCACCACGACATCAGCATCGAAGTCCGCGACGCCGAGTCCGTCGCGGACGCGCTCGAAGTCGCCCGCGCCATCGCTCGCAACAACTTGTTCAAATGCGCGATCTTCGGCGGTGACCCGAACTGGGGCCGGGTGCTCGCAGCCGTGGGGACGACCAAGGCGGCGTTCGAACCGGGCGACCTGGACGTCTGGATGAACGGGGTCCAGGTGTGTCGCATGGGTGGCGTGGGTGACGACCGATCCGGGGTCGACCTGAGTGGTCGGAGAGCCGAGATCGTCGTCGCGCTCCATGCGGGGCGGGCATCGGCGACGGTCTGGACCAACGACCTCACGCACGACTACGTACACGAGAACTCGGCGTACAGCACATGACCCTGCGGGTACCGGCCGACCTGGGGGATGCTGGCGAGAAGGCGATGACGCTCGTTGAGGCGCTGCCGTGGCTGGAGCGCTTCCGAGACGCCCTCGTGGTCATCAAGTACGGCGGCAATGCCATGACCGACGACGCTCTCAAGCTGGCCTTCGCCCAGGACGTGGCCTTTCTGCGGTACGCCGGGTTGCGGCCGGTTGTAGTGCACGGCGGTGGCCCGCAGATCCAGATCATGCTCGACCGGTTGGGCCTGCAGACCGAGTTCAAGGGCGGCCTACGTGTCACTACCCCCGAGGTGATGGAGGTGGTGCGGATGGTCTTGACCGGGCAGGTCTCCCGAGAGCTCGTAGGCCTCATCAACCAGCACGGGTCGTTGGCGGTCGGCTTGTCCGGCGAGGACGGCGACCTCTTCGGCGCACGCCGTCGCGGCGCGCAGATCGATGGTGAAGAGGTGGACATCGGCCTGGTGGGTGACGTCGTAACCGTCAATCCGGCAGCTGTCCGTGACCTTCTTGCTGCGGGCCGAGTGCCGGTGGTGTCGTCCGTCGCGCCCGACCTCGCCGAACCGGGGCAGGTACTGAACGTGAACGCCGACACCGCCGCCTCGGCGCTGGCCGTGGCGCTCGGCGCGCGCAAGCTGGTGATGCTCACCGACGTGGAGGGCATCTACGCGAACTGGCCGGACCGGGGCAGCCTGCTCAGCACGCTGTCGCTGTTGGACGCCGAGGACCTACTCACGCAGGTCGACTCGGGAATGGTGCCCAAGCTGGAGGGCTGCGTCCGCGCCATCCGCGGCGGCGTACCGCAGGCCCACGTCATCGACGGCCGTCGGGCCCACTCATTGCTGTTGGAAATCTTCACCGACGAAGGGATTGGCACCATGGTGCTCCCGCAGGACCGCACGTGAGTACCCAACAGGAGCTGCTCGCGCGCTACGAGGCGAGTCTGCTGAATGTCTTCGGTACCCCGCCGCTGGTGATCACCCACGGCGACGGTTGCCACGTCTGGGACGCCGACGGGCGCCGCTACCTCGACCTGCTCGGCGGGATCGCAGTGAACGTGCTCGGGCACGGCCATCCCGCACTGGTCTCGGCGGTCTCGAAACAGGCCGGTGAGGTAATCCACATCTCGAACGTGTTCACCTCGCGCCAGCAGATCGAACTCGCCGAGCAGTTGCTAGGGGTTGCAGCAGCGCCGCCCGGTTCGCGAGTGTTCTTCGGCAACTCCGGCGCCGAGGCGATCGAGGCCGGCATCAAGCTGGCCCGCCGTACCGGTCGAACCGGAATCGTCGCGGCCCAGGGTGCCTTCCACGGTCGCACGACCGGTGCTCTCGCCCTCACCCACAAAGAGGCCTATCGGGCACCGTTCGCACCGTTGATCCCCGGGGTGAGTCACGTGCCGTTCGGAGATGTCGATGCGCTCGCGGCCGCAGTCACCACCGATACCGGCGCCGTCATCCTCGAACCGGTGCAGGGTGAGGCAGGGGTCATCGTTGCCGACGCTGACTACTTGCGTGCCGCTCGTGAGATCACGTCGGCCGCAGGTGCACTGCTCATCCTGGACGAGATCCAGAGCGGCATCGGTCGCACCGGGCGTTGGTTCGCCCACCAGCACAGCGGCGTCGTTCCGGACGCGATCACCGTCGCCAAGGGCCTGGGCGGGGGAGTGCCTATCGGCGCGTTGCTCACCTTCGGGGCGCAGGTGTCGGGCCTATTGCAACCTGGGCAGCACGGTTCGACGTTCGGTGGCAACCCGCTGGCGTCGGCAGCAGGGCTCGCGGTGCTGCAGACGATCGAGCAGGACGGATTGCTGGCGAATGCCGAAAGGCTCGGGCATCATCTGGCCGACCGACTGAGCACCGGCGGTATTCCCGGAGTCACCGGATCGCGCGGAGTGGGGCTGCTGCAGGCGATCACGCTCGCCGAACCGATTGCGCAGGCAGTGGCGCTGGCTGCCCGACACGCAGGTTTCATTGTCAACCCTGTCGCTCCGCAGGCTCTCCGCATCGCGCCGCCGTTGATCTTGACGACCGACCAGCTCGATGAGTTCATCGACGCCCTGCCCGAAATCGTCCGCGAGGCTGCATCGTGACCCGGCATTTCCTTCGCGACGACGACCTCAGCCCGGCAGAGCAGACTGCGGTGGTCACGCAAGCCGCCCGGATGAAGGCTGACCGGTTCGCGACCCGGCCGCTGGAGGGGCCGCGCTCGGTAGCGCTCATCTTCGACAAAGCGACCTTGCGAACGCAGTTGTCCTTCTCCGCAGGCGTCTCGGAACTGGGCGGCTATCCGGTGTCGATCGACGGGGCGATGGCTGGAATCGGAGTGCGCGAGCCCATCTCCGACTGTGCTCAGGTACTCGGGCGGCAGGTTGCGGCCATCGTGTGGCGTACCTTCGGCCAGGACCGCATCGAGGAGATGGCGCGGTACAGCGGCGTTCCCGTGGTGAACGCGCTGACTGACGAATTCCACCCGTGTCAGATCCTCGCGGACCTGCTGACGATCACCGAGCACCGGGGCCGGACTGCCGGTGCCCCCGCTGCCTACGTCGGAGACGCGGCCAACAACATGGCGCACTCCTACCTGCTGGGATTTGCGACTGCCGGAATGCATCTGAGGGTGGGTGGCCCGAACATCGGGTCCACCGACCAGGACGTCGTGTTGCGGGCCCAGCGGATCGCCAGCGAGACAGGTGGTTCGATCACGTTGACGGACAGTGCGCATGAGGCCGTCGACGGTGCCGATGTGCTGCTTACCGACACGTGGGTGTCGATGGGCAGGGAGGGTGAGACGGCTGAGCGGAAGGGCCGGGATTCGCCGTTCGCCCCGTTCCAGATCGACAGCGCGTTGCTCGGCCGCGCTGCCCCGGACGCTGCGGTGTTGCACTGTTTGCCCGCGTATCGCGGGTACGAGATCACCGCCGAAGTGATTGACGGGCCGGCATCCCTGGTGTTCCAGGAAGCCGAGAACAGGCTGCACGTGCAGAAGGCGTTGCTGGCATTCCTGCTGGATCAGCAGTGATTCCGGCCACGCGGACCGCGCGCCAACAGCTCATCGCCCGGATCATCACCACCGAGGCGATCAGATCGCAGTCGGAACTGGCCGACCATCTTGCGCGCGAGGGGGTCGAAGTGACCCAGGCGACCCTCTCGAGGGATTTGCTGCAGTTGCGCGCGGCGAAGGTCAGATACGGCGCCCAACTCGTCTACGCGATTCCGGGGGAGGGCGGGGACGACAGGGTCCGTCCACCTGTCGACGGATGCGAACTGGAGGACCGGTTGCGTCGGGTCTGTACCGAGCTTCTCGTGACAGCGACGGTGTCGGAGAATCTGGTGATTCTGCGCACCCCGCCGGGTGCCGCGAACTATCTGGCGTCGGCTCTGGACCACGCGCTCCCGGGTGACGTCGTGGGCACGATTGCCGGGGACGACACCGTCATGGTGGTCGCCAGCAGCGCAGCGGCGGCACCGGCTGTTGCCCGGCTGTTGTTGGATGCCGCAGAGAACAGCGAGAGTACTGAGAACACTGGCAGCACGGACAACACTGTCGATCGAGGAGATTTCCCCCTATGAGCGAGACCACCGCACCCGAGACCGTCAGTCTGTGGGGCGGCCGATTCGCCGGGGGACCTGCCGACGCGCTCGCGGCGCTGTCCAAGTCGACCCATTTCGACTGGCGGCTCGCGCTGTACGACATCCGGGGATCGGGTGCGCACGCCCGGGTGCTGCACGCGGCCGGTCTGCTGTCCGATCGACACCTCGAAGAAATGCTGGACGCGCTGAACCGGTTGTCGGCCGACGTCCGCGATGGCAGCTTCGCACCCGCTACGGATGACGAAGACGTGCACACCGCGCTCGAGCGCGGACTCATCGACCGCGCCGGTGCGGACGTCGGTGGTCGGTTGCGCGCCGGGCGGTCCCGTAACGACCAGGTCGCAACGCTGTTCAGGATGTATCTGCGTGACCACGCTCGCGTCGTGTCCGGGCTGCTGCTCGACGTCGTCGATGCCCTGATGGATCAGGGCGAGCACAACCTCGGTGTCGCCATGCCGGGACGCACCCACCTGCAGCACGCACAGCCGGTGCTGTTGACCCACCATCTGCTGGCGCACGCGTGGGCGCTGCTGCGGGACGTCGACCGGTTCCGTGACTGGGACGTTCGCACCGATCGTTCCCCGTACGGCTCCGGCGCCCTCGCCGGGTCCTCGTTGGGGTTGGACCCGATCGCCGTTGCTACGGAGTTGGGCTTCGAGACCTCCGTCGAAAACTCGATCGACGGCACCGCGAGCCGAGATTTCGTTGCCGAATTCAGCTTCGTCGCGGCGATGGCAGCCGTTGACATCTCCCGCTTCGCCGAGGAGGTCGTGCTGTGGGCGACCAAAGAGTTCTCGTTCATCACCCTCGACGACGCGTATTCGACCGGGTCCAGCATCATGCCGCAGAAGAAGAACCCGGACGTGGCTGAGCTGGCGCGGGGCAAAGCCGGGCGGCTGGTCGGTGACCTGACCGGCTTGATGACGACGCTGAAAGGTCTGCCGCTCGCCTACAACCGCGATCTGCAGGAGGACAAAGAACCGGTCTTCGACGCCGTCGACACGCTGGAAGTGCTACTACCGGCCTTCGCGGGGATGACCGACACCCTCACCTTCCACCCCGACCGGTTGGAGTCATTGGCTCCGCAAGGCTTCGCGCTGGCGACAGACATCGCAGAGTGGCTGGTACGACACAACGTCCCATTCCGGATCGCCCACGAGGTAGCCGGCGCGTGCGTTCGGGTGTGCGAGCCGCGCGGCATCGAGCTGTGGGACCTGAGTGACGATGAACTGGCTGCGATCCACCCCGCACTGACACCGGAGGTTCGCTCGGTGCTGAGTGTGCAGGGGTCCCTGTCATCCAGAGATTCCCGGGGCGGTACCGCGCCCGTTCGCGTCGCGGAGCAGTTGTCAGAGGCGCGTACTCGTACCGCGGAACTTCGCGAGTGGGCGAACCAGTCCCGCGTCGACCAGGCGTGAGGCATACCCACCGGTGATGGTTCCTGAGTCGCGCTTCGTCTTCGATGGGTCACGCCCGGTACTGGAGATGGCCCCGATGCTGCTCGGTGCCTACGTCGAGCATGCGGGTGTCGGCGTCCGAATCGTCGAGGTCGAGGCCTACGACGGTGCGAACGACCCGGGTGCCCACGGATTCCGTGGTCAGACACCGCGCAACGCTGTGATGTTCGGTCCGCCCGGACACCTCTACGTCTACTTCACCTACGGCATGCACTACTGC
>JBBPZD010000230.1:0-7592 GCA_038199265.1 Actinomycetales bacterium
AGGCTCTGTCGCTGCCCTACCGGACTGCGAACCGGCGCAGGGCGGTGGGTGAATTCGTCGCCGATATCCCGTTCTCGCCCGATCACCCGTCCTATGCCGCCGTCGCCGACCTTGCCGAGAAGGTCCGCAGCCTCACGGTGCCTGCTCTGCTGCTGTGGGGTCCGCGGGACCCCGTCTTCGGTGAGCGGTACCTCGCCGACCTGCGCGAACGACTCCCGCACGCACAACTACATCGCTTCGAAGGTGCATCGCACCTGGTCACCGAAGATGCCCCGCGGTACGCCGAAGCCGTCTTCAAATGGTTGGGCGACCTCGTTTCCGGCGCTGGAACGGGACAGACCGAACAGGTAGCCGAGCACGGTGACCAGTCGCCGCAGAACCTCGCTCTCTGGTCCGCGCTGGACCGACGGTCCGAGGACCTGAGCCCGGTGATCTCCGCAGCCGGAACCACCGTCAGTTGGTCGGCCCTGTCACGTCGGGTCAATCGTGTGGCGGCCGGCATGCACGCTGCCGGGATCCGCGCCGGCGACCGAATCGGCCTGCTGGTCGAGCCGTCGGTCGACCTCGTCGCTGTCGTATACGCCGCGTGGCGCGCTGGTGCCGTGGTGGTCATCGCCGACAAGGGCCTCGGGTTCGCCGGCATGCGACGCGCCCTGCGCGGCGCCCAGGTCGATCACGTGGTCGGCGCGCTCACCGGGTTGACAGCGGCCAGGGCGATGGGTCTACCGGGCTCCCGGATCTCAGTTGCGACCCTCTCGCCGAGGACCCGACGCGCCCTCGGGGTGGAGCACAGCCTCGAGACCCTCGCCGACCTGGGTCTGCGCAATCCCCTGCCTGCCCCTCCAGATCCGGACGCCGACTGCGCCGTGGTCTTCACCTCTGGCGCGACTGGACCGGCCAAAGGCGTCGTCTACCGGCATCGGCAGTTGTGCGCCCAGCTCGACATTGTCCGCGCCACCTACGGTCTCAGTGCCGATGACACGTTCGTGGCGGCCTTTGCGCCGTTCGCGCTGCTCGGCCCTGCTCTCGGGATCGGTTCGGTCGTTCCGGACATCGATGTCACCGCGCCGGACACCCTGACCGCCTCCCTGCTGGCCGATGCAGCCGCAGCGGTGTCGGCTACCGCCGTATTCGCCTCACCCGCCGCACTTCGACGGGTCGTACAGACCGCGGCAGACCTCACATCGGCGCAGCGATCCTCCCTGCACGGCGTCCGGTTGCTGATGTCGGCGGGTGCTCCCGTGCCGGCCAGTCTGCTGGAGGCACTCGCGCGGATCCTGCCTACGGCGAGCCTGCACACTCCGTACGGCATGACCGAAGTGCTCCCGGTGACAGACATCACGTTGGAGCAGATTCAGCAGGCCGGGCCCGGTGAAGGTGTCTGCGTCGGTCAGCCCCTGGACGGGGTGGAGGTCGGACTGGTCACGTTGAGCTCCTCTGATGACGGTGCAGCGGGGCCGGTTTCCGATCCGGACGTGACTGGGGAGATCTGTGTACGCGCGGCGCACGTCAAGGATCGATACGACGCGTTGTGGCTGACCGAACGCGCATCGACGCGTTATCGGGGATGGCACCGCACCGGCGATGTCGGGCACCTCGACAACCAGGGCCGACTCTGGGTCGAGGGTCGGATGCCGCACCTCATCACCACCGCGGACGCCGTACTGACCCCGGTCGGCATCGAACAGCGGGTGGAGTCGATCGTCGGGGTGCAGGCCGCAGCCGCCGCCGGAGTCGGTCCGACAGGTGCCCAGGTGCTGGCTGTGGTCGTGGTGGCCGATGCCCCCGCCAGGGTCGGCGCGCGACTGAGATCCCGCCGTTCTCTGGGGCTGCGACTGGCCTCCTCAGACCTGACCGATGCAGTACGCCGCGTTGCCGGCGCCCCCGTCGCCGCGGTGTTACTGGCCGACCGGTTGCCGTTGGACATCCGGCATGCCTCCAAAGTGGACCGTAGCGAAGTCTCCCGGCAGGCCGCACGTCTGCTCGCCGGGCGCGACGGTTGATGAAGGTCGGTCGATGAAGGTCCTGGTGACGGGAGCCTCCGGGCTGCTGGGCCGAACCACAGCGCGGTTGTTGCAGGCGCGCGGTGACGAGGTGACTGTGCTGCAGCGGCACGCCAGCGGTCTGGACTGCCGCGAAGTGCTAGGCGCGGTGTCCGACATCGACATCGTCGACCGTGCAACGCGCGGGCAGGATGTCGTGCTGCACCTGGCTGCGAAAGTGGATGTCGTCGGGCCCGAGGCCGATTTCGTCCGCGCGAACGTCATCGGTACCCGAACCGTCGTGGACGCCTGTCGAACGGGCAGGGTGGGGCGGCTGATTCAGGTGTCCTCGCCTTCGGTCGCCCATGCGGGACACCCCCTCGTCGGTGCCAGCGCCGCCCCGGCAGATCCGACCACAGCGCGGGGACACTACGCACGCACCAAAGCGGCATCCGAGGTGGTCGCACTGGCTGCGGACTGCCCGGATCTGGCGGTACTGGCGATCCGGCCGCACCTGGTGTGGGGCCCAGGAGACACCCAGCTGGTGGCCCGCCTGGTGCAGCGCGCCCGCGCGGGCCGGCTGTCGGTGGTCGGCACCGGGTCGGCATTGATCGACACCACCTTCGTGACCGATGCCGCTGCCGCGTTGGTCGCTGCGGTCGATGCCTGCGGGCCGACCGCCCACGGGATGCCACTGGTCGTCAGCGGTGGCGATCCCCGCCCGGTCAGAGAGATACTCGATCGGGTGTGCCGTGCCGCTGGCGCCCGCCCGCCGTCGGTGCACGTACCCGTGCGGGTCGCGTTGACTGCGGGCTCGGTGATCGATGCCGTGTGGCGCGCCACTGGGCGCCTCGACACTCCGCCGCTGACCCGTTTCCTGGCCGAACAGCTCAGCACCGCCCACTGGTTCGATCAGCGAAGAACCCACGAGGTGTTGGCCTGGTCACCCGCCGTCGGAATCGAGGCGGGATTCGAGCAGCTGGCGACGTGGTACCGGCGGGGCTGCCCCTCCACCTGAGGAGGAAAGGCTCTCCCTTCACCAACCTTCTGGGCTACTGAACCCCTCCGCTGGGCCGCACCTGGTGGGGTCACGCGACGGTGGCATCCAACGGGACGGCGCGCGTCTGATCAGCGATGCCGCTGACACCCGGTATGGGCGACCAGTCGTGGTAGGTCAGATGACCATCGTTCGAGCGCAGGCGGCGGTCAGTGCTCTGTCCAGCAGGCCAGCACGTTAGAGGCGATGGTCGAGGCAAATTCGCTGCGCGTCGTCTCCTCGGGGCCGACCGTGGACGCCAGGGCGGTGGCGTCTACCTCGAGAGTCATGTCGTCCTTGACAAAAGACGCAATGCCTCCTGTTGTCTGGTAGGCGGGCAATCCGAGCGAGGAAAGCCCGGTGAGTCGCGAGATGTTCCCCGCGGTTGCGCGGCGAGAGTTGAAATAGGCCACGGCAGCAGGCCTATCAGCTGACTTCTTCACCAGCAACACCAACCTGCCCGCCTCGAGGGGGTAGGTGCACCTGAGGAGGTCGTCCTTCCAGGTACTGCTACTGCGAGGGGTCGCCGAGAGGCGCAGGATCTTCTTGATCGCCTGTTGAATTTCGGGCCCGCACACCATCGCCACCTCGTCCGGAGGGCCTCCGGCCACCTTCTGAGCCGGTGCCATTGTCTGACCCGGTGCCATTGTCTGACCTGGTGCCATGGTGTGGCCCGGACCCATCGACATCCCAGTCGAGGAGGCAGCCGGCTCCGGCGTCGCACCGGCTGAGCTCTGGGCAGCAACGGCCGGTGCGGTCGACGCCGGGCCGCTCTGCCCACCTGAACCGCAAGCGGTCACCAGCAGCGGCACCGCGACGCACGTCGCGACGCGCATTCTGAGTTTCTTCACCATGTCCTCTTTCGTGCAGTGCGATGGAAGCGGTGCACGCGAGGAGTCGCGAGCGATGACTGTTAGCGGCGACGCCGATGTGCCGTGCTCAGGCCGCCAGCCGGGCGTACAGAACGGTGTTGTTCTCGAAGTGTCCGGTGCCTTTGTCGAAGGGCCCCCCGCAGGTCACGACCCGCAGCTCCGCTCCGTCAGTATTGCCGTACACCTTCGTAGTCGGGAAAGCGTTTTTGGGATAGCTGGCGACTTTGTACACGGTGAACTTCAGCACCCTGCCGTTCTTGGTGGTGACATTCACCGTGGCGCCGTCTTTGACGTCGGCGAGCTTGAAGAACACTGCCGCACCGCGGGAGCTGGTGGAGTGCCCCACGATCGTCGCCGGCCCCTTCTCCCCGGGTGTCGGCGATCCGTCGTACCACCCGGCCTGGTCGGCCTGCTTGTCGTTGGGCACGACGATGGTCTGGTCAGATGCCGTGCCGAGGGTCAGCAACGAGGAACCTTCACCCGTGCTGGGAATCTCGACCTTCACCGGCGCGGATACTTGTCGGTCTTTGGATGTCTGCACGCTCGACGACGGAGCCGGGACGGACTGTCCACCAACCGACGGCGTGGCCGGCGGTGCTGTGGCGCTTGAGGTACCGGCAGGTGAGGGAGCCGCCGAGGAGCTCGTGGCAACCGCCGGCGAAGTGGTCGAGGCCGGGCTGCGCTGGTCACCCGAACCACACGCTGTCACCAGCAGTGGCACAGCGAGGACCATAACGACACATGTCTTTGAATTTCTCATCGGGTCCTCATCCGTGCGGAGCGGTAGGGATCTTGCGGCTGTCGTAAACAGCAGGTCTGCCGTCCTGCAGTCAGGCGGTGATACGCGCGTACAGGACGGTGTTGTTCTCGAAGTGCCCCGAAGCTTCGTTGAAAGTGCCACCGCAGGTCACAACCCGCAGTTCGGGGCCGTCGGTGTTGCCGTAGACCTCGGCGGTCGGGAAAGCGTTCTTGGGATAGCTCGCGACCCGGTACACCGTGAACTTCAGGACCCTGCCGTTCTTGGTGGTGACGTTCACCGTGGCGCCGTCTTTGACGTCGGCGAGCTTGAAGAACACTGCCGCGCCGCGGGAGCTGGTGGAGTGCCCCACGATCGTGGCCGGGCCGTTCGTGCCGGGTGTCGGAGATCCGTCGTACCAGCCGGCCTGGTCGGCCTGTTGGTCGTTCGGTACAGCGATGCTTCGGTCGGACGCCGTGCCGAGGGTCAGCAACGAGGAACCCTCACCCGTGCTGGGAATCTCGACCTTCACCGGCAGTGAAATGGCCGCTCTGACCACCTTCGTACTCGAAGACGGGGCCGGTACGGGCTGCTTACCAGCCGACGGTGATTCCGCCGGCGCCGTGGTGCCCACTAAGGGGGCGGTGCTGCTCGTCGTGCTGCGGGGTAACGGAATGGACGCGGTGTGCGGCGGCCGGCTGAGGCCCCACACCAACGCGATCACCCCGGCGAGTGCCAGACACGCACACAACAACATCACTGTGATGTTGCGTGTGCGTGTCTGGTCACCCATGGCGGTTCGTTACCTCAGTCGGTCAGGCGTTGACGCGCTTGCGGCGCATCAACACGACACCGGCGCCACCGAGAGCGATCGCGGCGACCCCACCGGCGATGGCCAGCGGGTTGGTGGTGTCAGCAGTGCTGGCATAGCCGGTGTTCACGCCACCCTGGGGCATCGTGTTCATCTGGCTGGCCACCAGCTTGCCGCAGGCTGCCGGGTCGGTGGCTTCGGACGGCAGGCTCGGGTCGAGGTCGGACTTGCCGGCGCCGTCGAACTTGCCGTTCTTGTTGTAGTCGACACCGTGTCGCACGACTACGCCTTTGCCCTGGCGGACGTCATTGGCCAGGTCGGACGGCAGGGTGATCGTGCGCTCGTAGGTCGCATTGCCAACGGGGAAACGGTCGACTGCAAGGCCGCTCTTGTCGGAGGTGTCACCGGTCTTGGTCAGTGAGACCTTTACTGCGCCGTACTGGTCAGCAGCGTCGGTCGTCTGCAGGTGGCCGTCGGTGCCGGTGCCCTTCTGATTGGTGGTGGGGCAGCTGTTCGTGCCGCCGATGTGAATGTGCTGAGCATGCGGCAGGCCGGCCGCGATCCCCTTGGAGGTGATCTTGATAGACAACTTGTCACCCTTGAGCGTGCCGGTGACGGTTCCACTCGCGCCGGACTGGTTGAGCTGGGTCAGGTTCGCGGACAGCGTTGTGGTGGAGTCTGAAGCTGCCAAGGCGGTGGGCGCAGTGGCGAGCGGGATGGCGATGCAGGCAGCGCCTGCGGCTGTAAGTGCGAGGCTCTTCTTGAGGGACATGTTGAACCCTTTCCGCGCAGCTCGATCGACGCCGGAATGGCATCATGGCATCGAGCTGTCGTCGAATGTTCCTTGAACGTACGTGGTCAGCGACAGGAATCGACGCAGACGCCCAGATCAATATTCAGCGCTGCACGTTCGTGTCGGTGGCCGTTACCGGTGGGGTTCGGAGCGGCTCCGGACACGGATTGCTCTTTCTGTTCATGAGTTTCATCACCCTCTTGGCTCACGTCTCTCGACCTCAGCAGGCCGTAGTGTTCTGCGTCCTGTGCAAAGGTGAGTCGCGCACTGTGTCAACGCACTTCGCATGATCTGATGAGCCACATGCCTGACCTCAATGTCTCCCGACGGACGGCCCTGACCACCGCAGCGAGTCTCGTCGGTATCGCCGGCGTCACCGCCTGCTCCGGTGCCAGCGCCACCCAGGGAGCGTCCTCAACGTCAAAGACTGCAGCGAAAGCAGCAACGACGATGACGACAACTACGCCGCCGCCGATCGAACTACCCGGTGGTGGACGCACAATTTTCCCCGCTCACCGCCTGTTCGGGTGGTGCGGCGCGCCTGAGTCGCCGGCGCTCGGGCAGCTCGGCGTCGGTGATCTCGGCACCGAGATGGACAAGATGATCAAAGACGCTCCGCAGTGGGGCGACGGCCGAGCAGTGCTTCCGGTAGCGGAACTCATCGCGACAGTGGTGCAGAGCGCTCCCGGTCGCGACGGTCTCTACCGCACCCGGATGGCAGACAGCGTTATCGACACCTGGCTCGCGGAGGCTCGCAAGCGCAAAGCGTTGTTGCTGCTCAACATCCAACCGGGTCGAGCGAAGTTCATCGACGAGGCCAGGGCATACGAGAAGTGGCTGGTCGAGCCGGACGTCGGGCTGGCCCTCGACCCCGAATGGGCGATCGGGCCCGGTCAGCGTCCCGGCCGGGTGTTCGGAAGCATGACCGGCGCCCAGGTCGATGAGGTTGCGGCGTATCTGTCCGGCCTGGTCCAAAAGAACGACCTGCCCGAGAAGGCGCTCATCGTCCACGTGCTGCGAACCTCGATCCTGACCAGGCCCGAAGGCATGCGTCAGCGTCCGGGCGTTGCGTTGGTGAAGTCTGTCGACGGAATCGGCGGGCCGGAATCGAAGACCGGCACCTACAACCGCGTCATGGCCGGAACCCCGGCATGGTTCCGGCCAGGATTCAAACTGTTCTTCACCGAGGACGCAAAAACGGGTCCATTGATGACCACGCAGCAGGTGCTTGCGCTGACCCCGAAACCGGACTACGTGCTGTTCGAGTAGCACCCGCAACACACAGGCCCCTCTCCCAGTGTTGCGGGAGGGACCTGTGCGGTACGTCCGTCGCGGATGAGCTCAGACGTTGAAGCCGAGGGC
>JBBPZD010000231.1:0-2420 GCA_038199265.1 Actinomycetales bacterium
CGTGATCTCGACACCGTCCTCGGCGTAGCCCTCTGCCGCGACAGGTCGGATGAGGCGGTCCTCCTCCGCGATCCCGAGGTCGGCCAGGGTGCTGTGCAGATCACCAGCCGCGGATACATCCTTCGGCAGATAGGTGGTCGCTACCCGGACCCGGAAGTCGAGTTGTCTGGCCAGTTGAATGCCGTCCAGGGCGCGGCGGTGCGATCCAGCGCCCCGTTGCCTGTCATGCAGGTCTGGTCCCGCGGAATCCAGGCTGATCTGCAGCGTCACCCGGTCGCGGTCGAAGGACTCCAGTGCGGCCCGGCGCCGACCTCGCGCAAAGACCATCGCGTTGGTCAGGAGGGTGACCGGCACGTGCGCCGAGGCCTGGGTGACGAGTTCGCCAAGGTCTGGATGAAGAAAGGGTTCACCGCCGGTAATGAGGAGCTCTCGGCCACCCTGCTGGGCAAACTGATCAGCAGCGCTCACCGCCATCTCGACTGACATCAGACGAGGGTCGGCGCGCGGTGATGACGCCGCGCAGCAGTAGCTGCACGCCAGATTGCAATGGAAGTTGGAATACAGCCACAAGCGGGTGCCTACGGGCGCGGGCGCTCCCGATGAGTACTCGACGTCTTTTGCGATGGGAGGTGCGGTGGCCCTGCCGCCCCGCTCTATCCACAGGCGCCAGGGACCACGAGCGGTGCCGGTTGTGTCCTCTGACACTGCAATCAAATCGTGGCCGGCCAGCCGGGCCCACGCGGGCAGGTCGGCGAGCACGGAGTGCTCCCGGGTGTGCAGCAGCAGCACGTCGCCCTCTTCGATGCGTCGCATGCGGGAGGTGATGGCGAGCAGCAGACCGCTCCCGCAGTCCATCTCGCCGCCGTCGTACTCGAGAGCTACGGGCAAGTCGGGACGACCCGCCGTCGGTAATCCGGCGAGTTCGGGCACGGCCGCTAATCCTAGAAGGAGAGCGACGAGGCGCCGTCGGCCAGCAACGCCACCAGGGTGGCACCACCGACGATGGAGGCACCGTCAATGAGATCGTTCTCGCTGATCCCGCGCTTCTTGGCGCACGGGCTGCAGACCAGGAACGTGCCGCCGGCCTCGACATAGCCGTTGACCAGCTCCGACATGGGCGCGAAGCCCTCTTCGTGAAGTGTCTCGGCGACCCCTTTTACCGCAAGGCGGGTGCCTTCGGAAGAAAGGAAAACGGTTGTCGTCTGGGCGGACGCGACGGATGCCCCCGCAATGACGATTGCCACACTCGTACGGTCGACGTCGTCGACAGAGTGGGTGAGGTTGATGACGATCCCGTTCATGGGCGTGCCTCTCGGAGGTGATGTTTAAGCGGCTCGGGATTGAACCGCTACGGCTGTACGTGTGGGGTGTGGCGCGCGACGTCGGAGAGCTGAACGTCGTAGTAATGACGACCATCTGAATCGAGGCCTCGCCCGAGGTAGGTATGGCCGGTGAGACGGCACCAGGCCGGGAGTTCCACGTGCGACGCTGGGTCGGAGGTCAGCAGGCGGACCGTAGTGGCGCAGGGAAGGGTACGTACCCGTGCAGCAAGCACAAGCAACAACTCACCGCAGCCGCGATCCCCGCCGTCGACCACCTCGATGCTCACGGTGACGTCGAGGAAGCAGGAGCGTCGGCGTCACGGGTCGTCCTTGCGGCGACCGCGAACGCAACGGCAGCCAGGCAGAGCAAGAATGCCGCCGAAGTCGCGGACCCGCCGAGCACCGGCTTGCTGACGACCAGCTGGATGTGCAGCAACGCGGCTGCGACTGCCGCGAGGCCTGCCGCGATGAGGGTGACCAGGCGGCGGCCGGCGGCAGAGCCCAGCTGCTGCCCGGCGAGCAGCAGTGCACCGGTGAGCAGTAGGACCAGGCCTCCCGCCACGTTGTACGAGCCCAGGCTCACCACCGGGTCGCTGGCGCCGAAGTCATAGCCGCGAGCCGCCAGCGGGTCGCTGAGAGACCCCAGGGCGGTAACGAGGCCGACGATCACTGCCAACCCGCCCCAGACCCGCAGCAACGACGTGCTGCGGGACAAATTGGCGAGCACGGCCTCGACGGATAGCACCCGACCGGCGGAGCTGAACAGGATCACGACATGAGCGCCGATCATCAGCCAATAGGACCACGCCCACTCACCGGGTGCGTACGCGACGGAGAGTGCAATGGCAAGGGACTGAGCGATGCCCAGGAGCGCCGCCGCTCGCACCCAGGTGCCGGTCAGGAGCAGGACCGCCAGGGCAGTTTCGGCGGCGAGCACGACCCATCCGAAGACCTGGAAGTGCGGAAGGACGAGATGCTCGACGATCCAGCTGTACGGCGGTAGCACGGGATGACTCACGGCATCACTAGTGAACGCGAACAACCCGATATGCCTGTTCTGACCGAAGTCGGGGGCTTTCTTCCAGGACACGTTGTACA
>JBBPZD010000232.1:0-4651 GCA_038199265.1 Actinomycetales bacterium
GTGTCAACAGCGGCGGCATCAGTTCTTGCACCAAGCTTGCCCGCTCTGCTTTGGGCAGATCAGTCATCGTCTCGGGGTCGTCAGACAGGTGCTCGAAATAATGCGTCGAGAGCTGAGTCGCCCGGAAACCTTTGTGCCCCAGCGCTTCGACAGCAGCTTTGCGACCAGCGACATCGAGGTCAGCCAGATGAGTCGGGGGCTTCGCGCGACGGGGAGCAGAAAAGGTCAGTTGACCCGGCACGGGGCGCAGCGTCGGAGCAGGCAGATCAATCGGCATACCACTATCGTCTCAGGACCTTGCGGAGCGGCGAAACCGTTACCTCTGGCGCGTTAGGAGACGAACGGGGTCAGAATCGCCCACGCCACCGGCGCCGTGATCAGCAGGGAGTCGAGCCGGTCCATCAGCCCGCCGTGTCCCGGAATGAGGTTGCTCATGTCTTTGACCCCGAGGTCTCGCTTGATCATCGACTCGCAGAGATCACCCACCGTGGCGGTGACCACCGTGATTGCGCCCAGGATCGCACCGATCCACCAGCGGCCGTCCAGCAAAAGAGCAACAGCGATAGAGCCGACAAGAACGCAGCTGACCGCCGACCCGGCAAATCCTTCCCACGACTTCTTCGGCGAAACGCTCGGTGCCATCGGGTGCGTGCCGAAGACCACGCCCACCGCGTACCCGCCGATGTCGCTGGCGACAGTCACCACCACGAACGTGACGATGCGCAACGGTCCATCGCGTTCGCTCAGCTGCAGAACGGCGAACGCGATCAGGGTGGGTACGTAGAGCACCACGAAGGTTCCGGCAGCCGCATCGACCACCGCGTCCAATGGCGGACCGAAAGACCGCCACACGACAACGAACAGCATCGCGAGCACCACCGCGGCGGCCAGGGCTACCGGACCCCACAGGTAGGCCACGACCGGAACGGCCGCTGCTGCTGCGAACACCGGCAGTGCCGGTGGGTGAATTCGACCGTGCTGCATTGCACGCAACAACTCCGCCACCGCCACCACCGAAGCCAGGGTCACCAGGGCGACGAAGAATTCCTCACGGATGAACAGAGACGCCACGACGAGCACTCCGAGCAACACACCGACGCCGACGGCGGCGTACAGGTTCCGCCCTGCCTTCGGGGTGGGGTTCGCGCGGTCGGTGGGCGCGGGCCGCGCACCGGTCGGCTCAGCGCGAGTGGCGCGGACAGCCTTGCGGGTCAGTGGTTCTTCAGGGCCGAGTGGTACGTCGGGTCCGGCCTGCTTTGGGAGTCGAGGATCGTGCATAGGTGAGCGCGGAGCGGGCTCAGACGGTGAGCAGCTCCGTCTCCTTGCTCTTCATCATGTCATCGACGGAGTCCACGTACTTCTTCGTCATGCTCTCCAGTTCCTTCTCGGCGCGCGATCCCTCGTCCTCGCCGACGTCACCGTCTTTGACGTGCTTGTCGATCTCTTCCTTGGCGCGGCGACGGATGTTCCGGATGGACACCTTCGCGTCCTCGCCCTTCTGACGCGCCAGCTTGATGTAGTCGCGGCGGCGTTCCTCGGTCAGCTGCGGCAGGGTAATGCGGATCAGGTTGCCGTCGTTGCCCGGGTTTACGCCAAGATCCGACTCGCGCAACGCCTTTTCGATCGCCGACATCGAACCCTTGTCGAAAGGTTGGATCAAGACAGTGCGGGCTTCAGGAGTCTGAAAGGAGGCCAGTTGCTGCAGCGGGGTCGGTGCACCGTAGTAATCGACAAGGAGCTTGTTGAACATGCCAGAGTTGGCACGACCGGTGCGAATACCGGAAAAGTCCTCCTTGGCGACCTCGACGGCCTTGTCCATCTTCTCCTCGGCGTCGAAAAGACTTTCGTCGATGCTGCCATCCATGGTTCTGAGCTCCTTCGTACCTATGCGTAAGGGGGTTGGGCGCGACTGTGGTCAAGCCCTCATGCCGGTGACACCAGAGTGCCGATCTTCTCACCTTGCAGAGCTCGGGTGATGTTCCCCTCACCTTCCATACCGAACACCAGCATCGGCAGCTTGTTCTCGGCGCAGAGTGCGAAAGCCGTCTGATCGAGCACCTTCAAACCGCGCTCGACTGCATCCTGGTAGGTGAGCTCGTCGATTCTTGTTGCTGAGGGATCTAGTTTCGGGTCCGCCGTGTAAACCCCGTCGACACCGCTCTTGGCGACGAGAACCACATCGCACCGGCTCTCCAGCGCCCGCTGTATAGCGACCGTGTCAGTGGAGAAGAACGGCATACCCATCCCGGCGCCGAAAATCACGACGCGGCCCTTCTCCATGTGCCGGATGGCGCGACGCGGAATGTACGGCTCGGCCACCTGGCCCATCTCGATGGCAGTCTGCACACGGGTGTCGATGCCCTCCTTCTCCAGGAAGTCCTGCAGGGCCAGGCAGTTCATCACGATGCCGAGCATGCCCATGTAGTCGGCGCGGACCCGGTCCATGCCCTTCTGCTGCAGCTGGGCGCCACGGAAGAAGTTGCCCCCACCGATGACGATCGCGATTTGGACGCCCGACCGCGAGGCACGCGCGATCTGGACCGCGATGTCCTTCACGACGTCGGGGTCGACGCCGACCGCTCCCCCACCGAAAACCTCACCGGATAGTTTCAACAGCACCCTGGATGGGCGATCGGTGGGGCTTTGGTGGGTCACGTGGCTACTCCCGAAAGGTCTATGTCCAAGGGTCGGTAGATACTTCCACAGATCACCCGCACCCTCCCTATCCCAGATGCAGACGAGTCATTCCGACAGTCGAAGCGATGGGATGCAGCCCGGCGAGACGAGATGCCCAGCTTCGTCACTCCCCGTTGCTGTTCTGAGCAGAGAACGACGCTGTCCTTTGATTCGTAGTTCGGCACGAACAACTGCCGGGACTGCGGTGGATGCTGAAAACGCGTCTCGCCTCGGCCACCAATGGCGACCGAGGCGAAACATCAAGCGTGAGGGGAACTGTCGACGCGTTTGGGCTTAGACGCCGACCTTGAAGCGGGCGAACCCAGTGATCTGGACGCCGGCCTCTTCAGCGACCTTGGCGACGGTCTTCTTCGGCTCCTTGGCGAACGGCTGATCGTGTAGCACGTTCTCTTTGAAGTACCCGTTGACTCGACCCTCGATGATGCGCTCCAGCGCCTTCTCGGGCTTGCCTTCTTCGCGTGCCGTCGCCTCGGCGACCCGACGCTCGTTGGCTACCGTCTCCGCATCCACGTCATCGCGGTTCAAGACCGTGGGGCTGAACGCCGCAACGTGCATCGCGACGTCCCGGGCGGTCTGCTCCTGGCCACTTGCACCGACGAGAACACCGATCTGCGCCGGCAGATCGGGGCTGGTCTTGTGCAGGTAGGCGGCCACAACAGGGGCCTCGATACGTGCAACGCGCTTGATCTCGATCTTCTCGCCGATGGTGGCGTTCGCATCGTCGAGCATCTCCTTGATGGACCTGCCCTCGGAGCTACTTGCCGCCAGCAGAGAATCCGCGTCCGCGGCACCAGAGGACACCGCGACGGCGAGGACCTGTGCAGCGAGCTCGCCGAACTTCGTGCCCTTGGCCACGAAGTCGGTCTCGCAGAGCAGCTCGACCAAGGTGCCCACCCCGTCACCTGCGGAGGCGGCCACCAGGCCGTTCTCAGCCGTGCGACCTTCGCGCTTGGAAACGCCCTTTTGGCCTTTGACCCGCAAGATTTCGGTGGCCTTCGCCCGATCGCCATCAGCCTCATCGAGAGCCTTCTTGACATCGAGCATTCCGGCGCCGGTCGACTCACGCAGTGCCTTGATGTCAGCAGCGGTGTAATTGGCCATAGCTATGCCTCGCTCCTTCGCGAAGTAAGTGAATAAGAGATCGTGCGCAGCGGCTGGTCAGGCACCCGCGACATCAGATGCCGGAGCCTCTTGCGCAGCGGGGGTCTCGGTGGCGGCCTCGGCGACGGGCGCTTCAGTCGTCGTGGCGGGAGCCTGGTCTGCTGCAACGTCTGCTGCCGGGGCAGCATCAGCAACAGGAGTGGCTTCAGCCGCGGGCGCTTCGGTGTTTTGCGAGCCCAGGAGCTCCGCTTCCCACTCGGCCATCGGCTCCGCCTGCTCGGTGTCACCGGAGCGACCCTGCGATCGGGAGATCAAGCCGTCGGCGATCGCGTCGGCGACGACCCGCGTGAGCAAGCCCACCGAGCGAATCGCGTCGTCGTTGCCCGGGATCTTGTAGTCGACCTCGTCCGGATCGCAGTTGGTGTCCAGAATCGCGATGACCGGGATGTTCAGCTTGCGAGCTTCGGTGACGGCGAGGTGCTCTTTTTTGGTATCAACGATCCACACCGCCGAAGGAACCTTCGTCATGTCGCGGATACCGCCGAGGGTGCGCTCCAGCTTGATCATCTCGCGCTTCATCACGAGCAGTTCCTTCTTGGTGCGGCCCGACCCGGCGACGTCGTCGTAGTCGACCTCTTCCAACTCCTTCAGCCGCGCCAGACGCTTGCTGACAGTGCCGAAGTTGGTGAGCATTCCACCGAGCCAACGGTGGTTCACATACGGCATACCGACGCGGGTCGCCTGCTCGGCAACCGACTCCTGCGCCTGCTTCTTGGTGCCGACGAACAAAATCGTGCCCCCGTGGGCAACGGTCTGCTTGACGAAGTCGTACGCCTCGTTGAGGTAGGTCAAC
>JBBPZD010000233.1:0-7815 GCA_038199265.1 Actinomycetales bacterium
CACTACTCCAGGCCAGAATTTCATCTACGTCCACCTCAACCGGGCCATCACCAAATACGACCTGAACATGATCTACATCGCCGGGCCGGGCCACGGTGGTCCGGCGCTGGTCGCGAACACCTATCTGGAGGGCAGCTACTCCGAGATCTACCCCGACATCAGCCAGGACGAAGCCGGGATGAAGAAGCTCTTCACCCAGTTCTCATTCCCCGGCGGCATCTCCAGCCATGTCGCGCCCACCACGCCGGGTTCGATCCACGAGGGCGGCGAGCTCGGGTATTCCCTCAGCCACGCGTTCGGGGCCGTGTTCGACAACCCCGACCTGATCGTCGCCTGCGTCGTCGGCGATGGGGAGGCCGAGACCGGTCCACTGGCCACGGCGTGGCACTCCACCAAGTTCCTCAGCCCGGTAGGCGACGGCGCGGTGCTACCGATCCTGCACCTGAACGGGTACAAGATCAGCAACCCCACGGTGCTGGCACGCATCGATCACGAGGAGCTGGACCAGTTCTTACGGGGCTGTGGCTGGGACCCGCGCTACGTCGAGGGCGACGATCCGGAGACCATGCACGAGCTGATGGCAACGGTCCTGGACGACGCGATCGAGGTCATCCAGCGCCTCCAGATCGATGCCCGCAGCGGCCACGACACCACCCGGCCGCGGTGGCCGATGATCGTGCTGCGATCCCCGAAGGGCTGGACCGGACCGAAGGTGGTCGACGGCCTACAGGTCGAGGGAACCTTCCGCGCCCACCAGGTGCCGCTGCTGGTGGACAACTCTCATCCAGGTCACGTCGAACAGCTGGACACCTGGATGCGCAGCTACAAACCCGAGGAGCTCTTCGACCAGAACGGGCGACTGCTACCCGAGCTGGCGTGCCTCGCGCCGCTCGACAACCGACGGATGGGCGCCAACCCGCACGCCAACGGCGGGTTGCTGATGCGTGCTCTGCAGATGCCTGACTTCCGCGCGCACGCCGTCACGGTCCCGGCCCCCGGTGCCGTGCAGGCCAAGGACACCCAGGTGCTCGGCGAGTTCCTGCGGGACGTCGTCACGCTGAACGGAGAGCAACGCAACTTCCGGATCTTCGGCCCGGACGAGACTCTCTCCAATCAGCTCGGCGCGGTGTTCGAGGTCACCGACCGGCAATGGGAGGCCGACACCGCCCCGAACGACGAGTGGCTGGCGCCTCAGGGGCGGGTGCTTGATTCGATGTTGTCCGAGCACCAGTCCGAGGGTTGGCTAGAGGGCTATCTGCTGACCGGGCGGCACGGGTTGTTCAACTGCTACGAGGCGTTCATCCACATCGTCGACTCGATGTTCAACCAGCACGCCAAATGGCTGAAGATCACCAAGGACCTGCCGTGGCGGCGAGACATCGCATCGCTGAACTACCTGCTGGCCTCGCATGTGTGGCAGCAGGACCACAACGGCTTCACCCATCAGGACCCCGGCTTCCTGGACCACGTGGTGAACAAGAAGGCCGACATCGTGCGGGTCTATCTGCCGCCGGACGCCAACTGTCTGCTGTCGGTCGCCGATCACTGTCTGCGCAGTCGTCACTACGTGAACGTGATCGTTGCGGGCAAGCGCCCCATGCCTCAATGGCTCACCATGGATGAGGCCGAGGTGCACTGCACCGAGGGCATCGGTATCTGGCAGTGGGCCGGAAACGACCGGGGCGTCGAACCCGACGTCGTGCTCGCGTGTTGCGGCGACACCCCCACCCTGGAGGTCCTGGCGGCAGTCACGATCCTGCGCGAACATCTGCCCGAGCTGAAGGTCCGGGTCGTGAACGTGGTGGACCTGATGAGGCTGCAGTCCGCCAGCGAGCACCCGCACGGGCTCTCAGACGGCGACTTCGACGCGTTGTTCACCCGCGACAAGCACATCATCTTCGCCTTCCACGGCTACCCGACCCTGATCCACCGGCTGACCTACCGGCGCACCAACCGCAACATGCACGTTCGCGGATACAACGAAGAAGGAACCATCACCACCCCGTTCGACATGCGCGTGCAGAACCGGCTGGACCGATTCCACCTCGTGCAGGACGTCATCGAGCGGCTTCCGCAGCTCGGTGCGACCGGCGACTACCTCAAGCAGACGATGGCCGACAAGTTGGTCGAACACAACCTGTACATCAACAAGCATGGCCAGGACCTGCCCGAGATTCGCGACTGGACCTGGACGTCCCTGCAATGAGTGCCCACGTGAAGCAGGCACAGGCTGCTCCGGCGGCCGGCGCTGCCTCTACGGGTGAGCGTGACTTGAAGACCCTGCCGATCGAGCAGGTCGAGAGGCAGCTCGACTGCTCCTCCGACGGACTGACCCAGGCGGAGGCTGCGAAACGACTCGTCCAGTACGGCCCCAACGAGATCGCCGACCACAAGACGAACCCGCTGCTGAAATTCCTGACCTATTTCTGGGGGCCGATCCCGTGGATGATCGAGGTTGCGGTGATCCTGTCGGGCGCTGTGGGTCACTGGCCGGACTTTTTCATCATCCTGGTGCTGCTGCTGGCCAATGCGGTCGTGGGCTTCACGGAGGAACGCCAGGCCGGCAACGCGATCGAGGCGTTAAAGGACAAACTGGCCGTGAACGCCCGCGTCCGACGTGACGGACAGTGGAGTACGCCCGCTGCTCGCGAACTGGTCCCGGGAGACGTGATCAGGTTGCGCCTGGGAGATGTCGTACCCGCCGATGCGCGGTTGCTCGACGGAGACGAGATCGAGGTGGATCAGTCCGCGTTGACCGGGGAGTCGCTTCCCGCGACCCTTGCTGCGGGGGACGCGGTCTTCTCCGGTTCGATCATCCGCCAGGGCGAGATCGGCGCGCTGGTCTACGCCACGGGCAGCCACACCTACTTCGGCAAGACTGCCGAGTTGGTCCAGGACGCACACACGGTCAGCCACTTCCAGAAGGCTGTCCTCAAGATCGGTAACTACCTCATCGTTCTCGCGCTGGCACTTGTGACGGTGATCGTGGTGGTGGCTACGCTGCGTGGCGATCCGATCCTGACCACCCTGCAGTTCGCGCTGGTGCTCACGGTCGCGGCGATTCCAGTTGCGATGCCGACTGTCCTGTCGGTCACGATGGCGGTCGGTGCCCGGCTGCTGGCGAAGAGGAAGGCAATCGTCAGCAAGTTGGTGGCGATCGAGGAGCTCGCCGGTGTCGACATCCTGTGCGCGGACAAGACCGGCACGCTGACCCAGAACTCGTTGACTCTGGGCGACCCCTTTGTCGTCGGTGACATGACTGCCGACGACGTGATTCTTGCAGGAGCGTTGGCTTCGCGCGCCGAGAACGATGACCCCATCGACCTGGCGGTCCTGGGTGGGCTGGGGGACTCCAGGGCGTTGGGCGGTTACACCGTGAGCCACTTCGAGCCGTTCGATCCCGTGCACAAACGCACCGAAGCGACCGTCACCGACCCCGATGGCGCCATGTTCAAGGTCAGCAAAGGTGCCCCGCAGGTCATCCTCGCGCTCGCTGACACGGCCGATTCTGGAGTTGGATCCAGCAAGCCCGAGGTCGATACAGCGGTGAACGACTTCGCCGCCCGCGGTTTTCGATCTCTGGGAGTGGCCCGCGCCGACGGTGACGGCCCATGGCGGATGCTCGGTGTGTTGCCGCTGTTCGACCCTCCTCGGGAAGACGCGGAAACCACGATCGAGACCGCACGGTCAATGGGCGTGAGCGTCAAGATGGTGACCGGCGACGCGATTGCCATCGCCAAGGAGACTGCGGCCAAAGTCGGCCTGGGCACCGAGATCCTGGACGCGGCCGGGTTGGGCGACGTGAAGAAGGAAGAAACCCCGCAGGTCGCCGAATCTATCGAGACTGCAGATGGTTTCGCTCAGGTGTTCCCTGAGCACAAGTACCACATCATTGACGTCCTGCAGCAGCGTAACCACATCGTCGGGATGACCGGCGACGGCGTCAACGACGCTCCAGCGCTGAAGAAGGCCGACTGCGGTATCGCGGTATCCGGCGCGACCGACGCCGCCCGCGCCGCCGCCGCCATCGTGTTGCTCACCCCTGGGCTGTCGGTGATCATCGACGCGATCAAGGAGAGCCGCAAGATTTTCCAGCGGATGAACTCCTACGCCATGTACCGCATCGCAGAAACCCTCAGGGTGCTGCTGTTCGTCACCTTGGCCATTCTCGTCTTCAACTTCTACCCGGTCACCGCGATCATGATCGTGATGCTCGCGCTGCTCAACGACGGCGCGATTCTGTCCATCGCCTACGACAACGTGCACTACCGGATGCAGCCTGAAGCCTGGAACATGCGCGTCGTGCTGGGTATCGCGACCGTGCTGGGTGTCGTCGGTCCGATCGCTGCGTTCGGACTGTTCTATCTGGGGGACCGTGTTTTCGATCTGGGCCATCCACGGCTGCAGACGATGATGTATCTGATGCTGTCCGTGGCGGGGCACCTCACGATTTTCCTGACCCGCACCCGCGGGCCGTTCTGGTCGATCCGACCGGCCCGCATCCTGCTGCTCGCGGTTCTCGGAACGCAGGCCATCGCCACCCTGATCGCCGTCTACGGCCTGTTCATGCATCCGCTCGGCTGGGGCTGGGCAGGATTCGTGTGGGGCTACGCACTTATCTGGGCACTGCTCAGCGACCGGATCAAGCTGGTCGCCTATCGCATTCTGGACCCCTCCGGTAGCACCGCTGCACCGGCCACCACTAACTGATGTAGCTTCTTCAGCCCGCTGAACGGGCGAACAGGGTTACGGCGACCATGAGGAGAGCCAGCGCCCCGTAGCCACCCTTGCGCGGCAAACCGGTAGATGTGCGCATCGCCAACACGGCCTGAATGGCGTAGTAGGCGGCGAACGCGCGAGAGGCGACCGCGACGATCGTGAAAGTGGGGGTGGTGGCTGCGAGCAATACAGCGGCGGCACCACTGGCCAGGTAGGGCGTGGGGCCGCGCATGAAGCGCGAGAGGCCGGTGAGGTTGCCTTCGGCTGCGACCGTGTCTGCAACGGCCGCACTGAACTGGCTGAGCACAGCTGACAGCACCAGCGGCAGGGCAAGCCATGGGGCTATCCGGGCGGTGATGTCCAGGAGTGTGCTGTCAGCCCCCTCAGCGGTCCCCAGCCCCATCACTGGGGTGGCGACCGCCACGAAACCGATATAGATCGATGTCGCAACCAGTTGCGCGAGCCGCGAGGCCCAGATCCGAGTGTCGGGGTCGAAGCGATCACCGAGGTAGCGGACCGTCTCGAAACCCTGCACTGTGATCACGATCCCGCCCAGTACCAGCAAGGTTTCGCCGATCCCGAGGTTCGGTACCGGCGGCAGGGTGAGTCCGGGGCCGGACAGGCTGGCAGCATCGTGGAACAAAAGGGTCCCGCCGAGGAGCGTCGTCAACACGAGTACGACCCCGAGGCTGAACCGATCCAGCAGGTTTAGTCCCGCGAACCCGCGGGTGATCCCGACGAGCACGATCAAGATGACGGCAGCGCACGCCAGGATCCGCTCACCGACTGCGGACCCACTTGGGTTCGCGTAGCCGACCACGTACTGGGCCATGATCCGCAGATAGAGTGCGATCGAGATGACGTAAGCCACGACGATCACCACGTCACCAGACCGGTCCAGCGCCGCATCGACCCGGTTGGGTGACGCAGACGCCAGTGCCGGCTCGACGACCCGAACACAGTGCCGCACCGACGTGCCCACGACCCAGGCCACCGCGCAGACCGCCGCCGCGCCCACGACCGACAGCGACCCGAGGGTGTGCTCGAGCACCGGCACGATAATCAACAGTCCTGAGCCCAGGATCGACGCCAGTGGCGTGATCGAGGCCCGAACTACCCGAGATAGTTGTGGCACGCGTTCACCGTGACACACCATCGCCAACCTGACCGAAGCCCGCTGAATATCGCGGGTCCGTTCCTCAGCGCGACGGGATGTCGCGCTTTTCAAAGGCGCGTAGGGCGAGGATCGCCAGAGCCAGGGCTGCGATCAATGAGCCGACCAGAGCCAGGGTGCTGGCCGTCTCCAGCGGGACCCGCCCGACCCAGCTCATCGGGGAGATGTCCTGCACCCAGTGGGGCAGCTGCAGGATGTCGCCGAGAATGGCAACCACGGAAATGAACACGAGTGCCAGCCACGAGATCCACAACAGTTTTGGGCGCAGGCCGTAGAGGGCGGCGGACAGCCCGAGCACGAGAGCGACCGCCGGTAGGTAGGCGAAGGTGGCCGCGGTGAGACGCCAGATCTGAGCGGGTTTTCCAGTGGTGATCGCGTTGCTGGCCCCCAGGGCGAGCCCACCGGCCGTGGCGACGGCGATTACCCCCACGATGAGCGCCACCGCGTGCCCGGCAAGCCACTCGGGTCGGCTCAAGGCTCCCGCGAGGAGGGGTTCCAGACGATCGCTTCGTTCTTCCTCTGACACTGAGTTGACCCCCGAGATCACGAATCCGATGCAGATGAGGACGATCAGGATCACGATCAGCGTGACGAACGCGTTGGCCGAAGTACTCCCCCCGCCTACGACGTTCTGCAGCGTCGGGTTGTCCTTGGTCACGGTGTCGTAGGCGTCGCCGACGGAGCCGAACCCTGCCCCGACAAGCGCGGCAACAAAGCACCACCCAGTAATTGAGGTGCGGTGTCGGCGAGCGGAGAAGCCGAAGCTGTGCAACAGCGTGCGGCTTGCCTGCGGGCGCCCGCGGCGCCGGGCGAGCATACCTTCGCCGAGGTCACGTCGGTCGGCCAGGCGCAGAGCGGCGACGAGCGCCGCCATCGCCGCCGATATCAACAGCAGCAATGGCCACCAGCGGGCGTGTCCGAAGGCCCGGGTCTGCTCTGCCCAGCCCAGCGGCGTGAGCCACACCAGAGCGTTCTCCCGGACGTCACCGACACCACGTAGGAGAAAAGAGACGATCAGGATGCCGAGCCCGAGCGCCGTTGCCGCATGTGCGGACGCGACGAGTTGGGCGCACAGTGCTCCCGCTGCAGTGAACGTGATACCGAGCAGGGCCAGCGAGAGCGGGTAGAGCAGCACGCCCGGCCAGCTCAGGCCCAGCGCGGCGAGCACCCCCGCCATCCCCGCAGCCATCACGAGAAATGCGGTCGTTGTGAGAACCATCGCCGACTTCAGGGCCGCCGTGCGCCCGACGGTGCCCGCGCGCAGCAGTTCCATCCGCCCGGTCTGCTCCTCCCGGCGTGTCATCCGGGTCATCAGGATGATCGCCATCAGGGGGATCGCGATGGCGGCGACGAACCCGAACTCGTACACGATCGGCCCGCCGATGGTGTCCAATCCGAACGGACGACCGTTGATGGCATACAGCGCAGAACCCGTCGACGTGGCGTCGGCGTAGATCTGCAGCTGGGCTCGAGTGCCGTACAGGTTGTTGATCGATACAGCCGTGGCGGCGAAGACCGCTGTCAACCCGATGACCCACCCGATGATCACGCTCCGGGTACTGCTCCACGAGATGGACAGCATCTGTCCACCTGTCATCCTGGCTAGGATTCTCATGACGGTCTCGCCGCGTTGCCGTTGGACGACTCGGTTTGGTAGGCCCGTCGAAAGAGGTCCTCCAGACCCGGTGGGGTCGCTGTGAGAGTGTGCAGTCCGGCGGCGTGCAGTGCCCCTACAGCACCGCCCAGATGGTCGGAATCGACGGCGAAGGTGACGTCGAACAGGGAGTCGGTGGCCTCGATGACGAGTCCGACGACACCGTCGATTCCTGCGGGCGACGATCTGGTGACGGCGTGAATGCGCGTGCGGGGGTGTTGCCGCAGGTCGGCGAGGGTGCCGGTCATCGCGGTCCGTCCCTGGCGGA
>JBBPZD010000234.1:0-6791 GCA_038199265.1 Actinomycetales bacterium
CACCCTCCCCGGGCGCCGCCGGAACAATCGCAGGGGGCGCGATCGGTGTCGAGAAACTCACGATCCACCCCCTCTTTCTCCCAGGTCCGGTTGTTCGAACCGATGTCCACATCATACGCCTGTTCGATAATCCAAGCAAGATCAAAAGGGCCGAAAACCGTTACGGATGCGATTGATTCGCCGTGAGTTATCTACATCCCCCATCGGGTTCGACAAAGCTCTGGCGTTTATCCACAGGGGATCCGTCGATGATTGCGCAGGCGCAGCGTCAGGGGCGTAGACCGGCATACATACGGTGCGCGCACGATGGGCATCGGGAGAACTGTGGAGGCCAAGGATCACCAATGCACGGCCATGGATCCCCGAGATACGGGGTAGCGGCCCCGCACAGGGAGCGGTGAGTACCAGGTCGCGTCGCGTGCGCCATTACGCCTTTGGACCTCTTCGGGTCACGGACCCAGCTGATCCTGGGAAGTGAAGTGTGGGCGGGCATGTCGGACCACTCCCTTTCGGAGGGCGCTGCCGGGATGTACCTCAGCTGCTGCGAGACCCCCCTCTGCAACAGTGTGCAGTGTGCAGCGATTGTCGTGCACACCCTCAGGTAGGCAGCCTGTATCGCTGGGCGTCCCTGCGGCGTAACGTCGTCGCCACCGGCTCCAACCAGCACACTGAAGGGTTTCTCCATGGCTGACCACGAGGGCACAGCAGACGTCAACGCGCCCGCGAGCAAGTTGTTCGAGTACCTTTCCGACATCGGTCACCTGCCCGACTACTTCACTTCGATGGTCAGTGCAGAGCCCGCAGAGGGCGAGGCCGTTCAGGTTGTTGCCGAAGTCAACGGGGAACGCGTCGAGGGCGAGGCGTGGTTCCGGGTCAATCACGACCAGCAGCATCTGGAATGGGGTTCGGAGGGCGCGAGCGGCTACCGCGGACTACTCGATGTCACCGGCGACGACCACACCTCGACGGTGACCGTGAAGCTACACACTGAGCATGGCGACCGTCAGCAGATCGACGAGGGTGTCGACGCGACACTGCGCGAGATCAAGCGTCTGGTCGAAGAAGGGCCCGCGCCCTCCGCATAGGCACTGGGTGAACATGCAGCTTGATGGACAAAACGATGGCCGGTCACCAGGTGTGACCGGCCATCGATTTGTGCAGCTGGGTTCAGCGACGTGAGGTGGGGCTGGTGGCTCCCCAGATGTAGGCCGCCTCGTTGTAGAGCACCCGGTAGTCGCGCTTGGCGGTGGTGGTGTAGCTGTAGCTCGTGGCACCGGCCGAGTTGGTCGTGAACAACTTCAGGTTGGTCCAGATCGAGCTACCGACGGTGCGGTACTGGATGACGCCACCCTGTCCGGCCCACGGGATGTTGTAGTCCAGGCTGGTCGCATAGCGCACTGCGCGCGAGTTCAGCGTGATCTTGTTGCCCGAGCGTTTGGTTTGCAACCCGGCCCACGAACCGACCTTGACGGTGGTCTTCGGCGCATCCTGGGAATACTCGTTGTCGTTGTCATCTATCGCGCCGAGACCCGTCCAGGTGCGCGTGCCCAGCGGGGTGTCGTAATACAGATCCCAGGTGGAGCGCTTCGCACCGTCGAAGAAGATGCCGTCTGTGGAGTCCTCTATGTTACGGCCGACGTACCAGATAGCAGTGGGGCCAGGGTGCAGCGCGCACCCGCCGGTGACGCTGACGGGAACCTCGTAGAGGTCCTGCACGACACGGGCCGTGCGCGGCACGAGAAGCTTGCAGCTTCCGTAGAAGGAGATAGTCGGGTTGCCGGCGTGCACCTTGGCGGCAGCACGCTGGAAGGCCTTCGAGTGCACGGTCTTCTTGGAATTGCTTCCGGTGTCGGCGTGGGCTGGCGCGGCCAGCGAGACACCGAGCCCGGCGATCACGGGCACAGCGGCGACTGTGGCAAGGCGACGAATCATGATGACGGATCCTGCTTTCAGGGGGACTTGACCCGGGTCTGCCCGGGAGGATGCGGTGGGAATTTCGATGCTAACCAGAACGGTGTCCTTTGAGGCCTGATGGAGCCCACCATTCATCCTCCGCGCCGATTCGTGACCGGTCTGTGACTTTGCCGGCATCGAACGCGACGGCCGTAGGGTGCACGCATGGTCACACCACCGTGGCGAAGACGGTCCGGACCGCTGGGCAGCACCGCCGACCGCGCGGCGCTGCAGACGTTGCACACTGCGACTCTGATGACCGGTGCGCTACGCGGGGGTCTCACCTCTGAGGCGGCCGCTCAATCGGTGCTGCACGTGCGTTCTTTGTTGCCGGCCACGGCTGCAGCACTGACCGACACCGAGCAGCTACTGGCCTGGGACGGCGACGCAGGGGACGTTCACGCAGCCTGGGCCGCTGAGTTGGCGGACCGTGTCGTGGCTGACGGCAGCACCTGTGTCCACGATCACCGCTCGTTCGACTGCAACCGGACGGGGTGCCCGTTACGCAAGGTGGTCCTCAGCCCCCTCGTGGTGCAGGACAACGTCGTCGGCACCCTGCAGGTCTACGCGCCGAGCAGCTCTGCGGCTTTGGTGCGCGCCACTACCGAGGTCGCGTCATGGATCTCCAGCCAGCTGGAACTCGCCGAGCGGGACACCTCGCGCACGCGGCTGATGGAGGCCGAAGTGCGGGCGATGCGGGCGCAGATCTCCCCCCACTTCGTCTACAACGCACTGAACGCGATTGCGTCGTTCGTGCGGACAGACCCGGACCGGGCGCGGGAGCTACTCCTCGATTTCGCCGACTTTTCCCGATATTCACTGCAGGAGATGGGTCAATACACGACGCTGGAGGAGGAACTGAGGTCGATCCAGCGTTATCTCGTGCTGGAACAGGCGCGGTTCGGCGATCGGCTTCGCGTGACGTTGTTGATTGCCCCGGAGGTGCTTGCCGTGACCGTGCCGGTGCTGTCCCTGCAACCGCTGGTCGAAAACGCGGTGCGACACGGCATCGCAGGTAAGGAAGGTGGTGGCCAGATCACTATTCACGCCGAGGATCAGTCCCGTGAAGCCGTCATCACGATTGAGGACGACGGGGTGGGTGAAGACCCGGAGCGGGTGCGCCGCGCGCTCGCCGGAGATTCGTCGATGGACTCGATCGGGTTGGGCAACGTCGACGCGCGGCTGCGCACGGCGTACGGCGACGCCTACGGCCTGGTCGTCGAGACGGCGCCCGGCGCCGGCACCAAGGTCACGATGCGGGTGCCCAAGTTCGCGGCGGGAGTGCGGCCGTGACCGAACCACTGCGTGCCCTGGTCATCGACGACGAGCAACCGGCCCGAGCCGAGCTCGCTTATCTGCTCGATCGCGACGAGCGGGTCGGCGAGATCGCAACGGCCGAGTCTGCCGGGCATGCCCTACGGATGCTGCGTGAGGACCCGGTCGACACGGTCTTTCTCGACATCGCGATGCCGGGGCTCGACGGACTCGAACTGGCTGCGGTGCTGCAGCAGTTCCGCCATCCGCCGCGAGTGGTGTTCGTGACGGCCCACATGGAACACGCCGTCGAGGCGTTCGAGTTGGCCGCAGTCGACTACCTCCTGAAGCCGGTGCGTGAGGCGCGGCTGCGCGAAGCCGTCCGTCGAGCATTGGAGGCGCGCGAGTCGGCAGAGGGTGGCGCCCCTGCCGACACCGACACCGACGAGACGATCCCGGTCGAGCTCGGGGGAGTGACGCGGTTCGTGCAGCGCTCGCAGGTGCGGTACGTCGAGGCGCACGGCGACTACGCCCGACTGCACACAGCCTCCGGCAGCCACCTGGTGCGCCTGCCGCTGTCATCGCTCGAGCAGCGGTGGGCAGCACACGGGTTCCTGCGGATTCACCGTTCGCTGCTGGTCGCTCGTGTCTTCATCGAGCAGGTACGGATCGATGATGGGCGGGCCACTGTGGTGGTGGGTGCGGTGGAACGAGGTGCGGTGGAACTGCCGGTCAGCCGCCGACACACTGCGCAGGTGCGCGAGGCGCTGCGGATGCAGTCACCCGACCCGCGATGAGCAGGGACGCCTCGCAACCCGACGTGCCGCGACCGGATCTTCCGCCACGCCGGGTACGGGTCACGCGGCCGCCGACCGGTCGACCGCGCAGCACCACGGTTGCCTCTGAGATCGACGCCGGGTCTTCCGTCGGTGAGGTCTACATCGCATCGTTGATGCGTGCGCAACTGCGGTTGGCGCTGGGTACCGTGGCGGTGCTGGTATCCACGATCGGGTCGCTTCCGCTGCTTTTCGTGCTCTTCCCGACCATCCGACGTGCCGAAGTCCTCGACGTCCCGTTGCCGTGGATCCTGCTCGGGATCGTGGTGTATCCGTTCCTGTGGGTGCTGGGTTGGGTGTACGCGCGCCGCGCAGACCGGCACGAGGCGTTGTTCACCGAGCTGGTCGGCGAGCGAGCAAAGACCGGCGATCTGTGAGCACCTTCGCCCCACTAGCCATCGCAGCCGTGCTGCTGGTGATGGGCGCCACCCTGGCGGTCGGCATCTTCGGGTTGCGGTTCTCACGCACGACGAGCGACTTCTACGTCGCGTCGCGCAGCGTCGGCCCGGGGTTGAACGCGTCCGCGGTGAGTGGTGAGTATCTCTCTGCCGCCTCATTTCTCGGTGTCGCCGGACTGGTGCTCGCACACGGGGTCGATGCTCTCTGGTACCCGGTGGGTTGGACGGCAGGGTACGTACTGCTACTCGTCTTCGTCGCTGCGCCACTGCGTCGTTCGCGGGCGTACACGCTGCCCGACTTCGCTGAGTTCCGGGTGGAGTCGTTGCTCGCGCGCCGCGTCGCGAGTGCGCTCGTGGTGCTGGTCGGGGCCTTCTATCTGGTGCCTCAACTGCTCGGTGCGGGTTTGACGTTGCGGGCACTGACTGGCGCGCCGGACGCGGTCGGCGCGATCGTCGTAGCACTCGTCGTGATGGTTGTCGTGGCCTCGGGCGGAATGCGCAGCATCACCATTGCACAGGCCTTTCAGTACTGGCTGAAACTCGTCGCTCTGCTGCTTCCGCTGTTCTTTCTGTTGCGGGTCTGGAGTTCCCGCACGGGCGGTCACGCCGGGCTTCAGGCGAGCGACTGGCTGGAACCAATGCAGCGTCCGCATGACAACTATCTCGTCTACTCACTGATCCTCGCGACCTTTCTCGGCACAATGGGGTTGCCGCATGTGGTGGTGCGCTTCTACACCAATCGCGACGGGCGTTCGGCGCGCCGCACGACGGTGCGAGTGCTCGCGTTGCTCGGTGTCTTCTACCTGTTGCCCACTGTCTACGGTGTTCTCGGTCGGGTGTTCGCGGTTGACCTGATCGGCTCCGGTCGCGCCGACACGGTGGTGTTGGAACTCCCGCGCCGGATGCTCGATGGCGTGGGCGCCGATGTGTTGAGTGCGCTGCTCGGGGCAGGCGCATTCGCGGCGTTCCTGTCGACGTCGTCCGGGCTGGTCGTGTCGATCGGCGGGGTGCTCGGACAGGACCTGCTGGGCCGGTGGTTCGAGGGAGTGCGCGCGTTCCGCATCGGCGCGGTGCTGACGACAGTGGGGGCGTTGATCCTCACTGTGGCCTCGACCGGGGTCGCCGTCGCGCAGGCCGTGGAGCTGGCGTTCGCGGTGGCCGCATCGACGTTCGCGCCGATGCTCTTGCTCGGTATCTGGTGGCGCGGCCTGACCGCGATCGGGGTGGTGGCCGGGCTGGCCGTGGGCGGCGGGTCGTCCGTGATCGCCGTCGTGCTGGTGCTGCTGGGCCGGGCACCGGGTGGCGCACTCGGCGCCGTGGTCAGCCAACCTGCCCTGATCACAGTGCCGTTGGCGTTCGGCGCAATGATCGGAGTGTCACTGGCGACGCGCTCTCGACGGCCAGCGAATGTGGCCCGCACGATGGTGCGTCTACATACCCCCGAAGACCTCGACCTCGCCCGCAGCGCCCGCCCGTAGCCCCGACTGTCGACTGCTCGAAGCGAAGTGCGGCGTTGACGCTGGTTAACCAAGCGGTTAGCGTGTTGACCATGCGGTCAAAAGAGGCAGTGTCGGTTGATGATCTGACGGCGCGGGCCCGGATTCGGGATGCGGCGATCGCCCGGTTCGCGGCTGATGGGTTCGGCGCTTCTCTGCGTGTGGTGGCGGCTGATGCAGGTGTCACCCACGGGTTGGTCATCCACCACTTCGAGTCCAAAGCAGGGCTGCGCGCGGTGTGTGACGAGCAGGTGTTGCGCACGGTTCGAGAGGCGAAGACCGCGACCGTGGTCACCGCTACTCCTGGTTTTCTGCTCGCTCAGCTGGCGGCTGTGGAGGAGCACGCGACTGTCGCGGGGTACCTGGTTCAGGCGCTACACGCAGGTGGTGACCTGGCGGCGACGTTCTTGGAGCGGTTGATCGATGACGCTCGGGACTACTTGGCGCAGGCCACCGAGGCTGGCCAGGTGCGCCAGAGTCGTGACCCCGCTGCCCGTGCGCGGTACCTCGCCTACAGCGGTGTCGGCGCGTTTTTGTTGTACCTCCGGCTGTACGCACCGCCCGGCGGCGATCTCGGCGAGGCGTTGCGTGCCTACACCCAAGAGATCACCCTGCCGGCTCTCGAGCTGTATTCCGGGGGTTTGTTCGCTACCTCCGATCTGCTCGAGGACTACCTGCGCAGTGCTCCTGGCGCGCCGGAGAAGTGAGTAGACGATGCCTACTGCCGCACCCGTTGTGCAGGTGCACAACCTCGTCAAAACATTCGGCCGCACCCGCGCACTCGATGGTCTCGACCTGACGGTGGCTGCCGGGGAAGTGCATGGCTTCCTGGGGCCGAACGGGGCCGGGAAATC
>JBBPZD010000235.1:0-9229 GCA_038199265.1 Actinomycetales bacterium
GATCATCACCGCTCAGAATGCCGAAATCACCCGTATGCGAACGTTGCTGAAGCAGTTACCCGCCAGCTCGCCGGCCTGAGAACTTCTACAAGAGGGTGAGAACTCGTCCTACTCGGCTTGTTGTCAAGCCAAGACAGCGACCAGCCACACGCTGAACTCTTCTTTCGCGGCGCTTGTCGATAGTTCGAGCATGCCACCGACAGGGGCCGGCAGACACATTTCTGAACCGCGTCGAGAAAGATCGCAACGTTCCGCACACATATCGTCAACGTTGAGTCTGGTAACCCGCTTATTCTGGTGAGCAGGTTCTGCCGGATAGGTACCTGTAAAGCAGGACCAACAGTCCAACGACTATCCCGAGCGAACCGGCGAGAACCAACACCTCTAGCTCATTGAGCTCCACCACGCGCATTCCCAGAATGTTGATATTGGTGCAATCGGGAGCGGCCCCGAAGGAGCCACTTCGTTCACATTGAATATCCGCCGGAAACGCGAAAAATGCGGTCACCGCTGTGGTCCCGACTGCAGAAACTCCAGCCAAAAAACCACCCTCTATCGGGTTGTCACCCATTAATTCTCCCATGCTCGGCGTGGTCCGCAGCCATGTGGGCCACGTGATGAAGTCAGTCACTATCCCCTACCTGCACGAAAGATCTAGTTGAATGAACGCTTCGGCTTCGCCGATGCGGTTATCAGCAAATTCAGTAGACCGGCCCGCTGTGATCACTCGGTCACTATCGATCAACGCTTAGCTGAGAAGGTGCCTGCGACTCCCTAAGACCTTCCTAATTGACGGGGGTCCTTGAGGCGTGCCGCGCGCCCACACCGCTCCACCGCCGCGTCAACCCCTTTCGACGTCGCTGAGCGGCAACGGCTGCGGGTCGTCTGGCCGAAAAACCGTCAGACGAGTGCTCGCGCGGCGACCGGCCAGGTATCGACGATTCGGCCATCCCGGGTAATCACCAGTTCGCGCGCGAGGTTCACGACCGGGCACACGTGATTCGGTATCAGCGTCAGCATCGAGCCCGTCGTGGGCCGTTCTGCACCGTTCGGCACGAGGCAGACGCCGTGATGGTCGTACAAACGGGTCAGTGTGATCGTTGGCCAACCGACGACTTCCGCAAACCCATCAAGCCACGGTTGGGTTTCGCGCCCCAGGCATTTGGTGCCCGCGTCGATGACAACCTGGTTGTCCACGGCGAGGCTCACGACGGTGGAGGCCACCGTGAGCGCCACGTCCGCAGCATTACAGCTGCCGATGGCGACCTGCTGGCGATCGCCGAAGACGTACGTTCCAGGCCGTTCCTCGGTGACGAGGCCGTCAGCGGACAGCAACGCCGTGGGAGTCGAACCGGCGCTGACGACCCGCGCCTCGATACCCACCGCACGCATCGATTCCACGGCCATCGCCAGGCCCTCGACCTCGTCGCGGGCAGCGTGGCGTGCGGCCTCACCCAGACCGTACGAGTGCCCGCCATGGGTATACACCCCGACAACGTCGAGCCCGTCCCGCACAGCACACGCGGCAATGCGTCCGGCGCTAGAAGGTTGGACTCCGCTACGTCGCCCACCGGTGTCGATCTCCACCAAGACCCGCAGTGGGTGCGCCTGACCCCGGCACGCCGACGCCAGAGCGTGCGCCGAGTCCTCGGAGTCCAGTCCCACAGAGAGCGTCGTCCGTTCGTTCAGGTCGCGCAGGATCTGCCGTTTGGGACCACCAGGCCAGATCGGGTAGGCCACGAAGACGTCGTCGAAGCCCGCGTCGGCGAGCACGGTGGCTTCCCCGAGGGTTGCGCAGGTGATGCCGGTCGCCCCGGCCTGCATCTGCAGTGCGGCGACCTGCGTGGCCTTGTGCGTCTTGAAATGCGGCCGCAGGGCAACCCCCCGGGCCTTGACCGCTTGCGCCATCGTCTCGATGTTGCGTTCCACCACATCGAGGTCCACCACCAGCGCGGGAGTGTCGAGCCGGTCCATGGAGGAATTGTGGATGGCGGTCATGGGCACCGTTATACCCGTGGGCACACTTATTCGCGTGCACTGCGCGATCGGGACCCCCAGGGGTCCGCTGTTTCACTGGTTGAGGGCGGTGCCCAGGACGGTTGGGGCGACGGGTGGGATGTTGGGCCAGACCATCGTGCTACGCACGTCTGCGACGTCGAAACCGGCGGCCTCGACGGCCCCCATGGTGTCGCGACGGATCGAGCACCCCCCGGCGGCGCGCCCCCACGTGGGGTTCAGTAGTTGCTGGAGACGCCCCACCCAGTGCCCTGGCGGGGCTGCAACGTGCTCGAGCAGCAGCAACCGGCCGCCCGGGATCAGCACCCGTCGCAGCTCCGCAAGCGCTCTGGTCGGTTGTGCCACCGAGCACAGCACGCAGGCACACAGCACTGCGTCGACCGAACCGTCAGCCAGCGGCAGGTCGTGGGCGTCTGCCGAGAGCACCGTTACCGGTACTGCGCAGGCAGCCACCCGTCCACGAGCGAGCGAGCGCATCGAGGGGTCAGGCTCGACGGCGACCACCGACGTCACCGCGGCCGGCAGATGGGCCAGGTCATGACCGGGGCCAAGACCCAGGATCAGCAGCCGACCGCTGGCATCGGCTAAGACGGACGCCCGCAACCGGCCATAGCCGCGACGTTCACCGACCGCGGCAACGAGCCGGTAGACCTGCGCGAAGACGGGGTGTGCGTGTTCACGCTCACGGCTCATCAACCCATTATCAGGTTCGCGTGGGCGACTGATTCTGCGTGGTCGCTGACACGCTCGACCGGGCGTTGCTCAGAGTCCGCGAAAGCGTCACGTCGTGCTCCGTGCGACCTACGCCATTGGTTTGGTTGCTCGCACGACGGCCGAATGCATCCCGGGCGCGGCTTCGTGGGTGAATTCGACCTCGGCGTCGGTGAAACCGGCTGCCGTCAACCCTTCGACATATTCGGCGCGGGACAGAGCACCGGCGATGCAGCCCACGTACGAGCCGCGCGCTGCCCGATCGGCGGTACTGAGATGGTCCTCTGCTACAACATCAGAGATCCCGATCCGCCCACCTGGCACCAGCACCCGGAACATCTCAGCCAGCACAGCAGGTTTGTCCGTGGACAAGTTGATCACGCAGTTGGAGATCACGACGTCGATGCAGGCGTCGGGCAGCGGGACGTCTTCGATCGTTCCTTTGAGGAACTCGACGTTGTCGACGCCGGCCTTGGCCTTGTTCGAGTTGGCCAGCGCGAGCATCTCGTCGGTCATGTCGACGCCGTAGGCGTACCCGCTGGGCCCGACTCGCCGGGCTGAGAGCAGCACGTCGATTCCACCGCCTGATCCCAGGTCGAGGACCTTCTCCCCGGCCCGCAACCGCGCTACGACCATCGGGTTGCCGCACCCCAGGCTCGCGGCCACGGCCTCGGCGGGTAGTTCGCCGTGCTCGTTGGCGCTGTAGAGACTCGACCCGAACGCTGCATCGACCTCGTCGCCACCCCCGCAACAGGAGGCGTTCGCCTCGACGACGGGGATGGGCACCTGCTTTTGATCGGCGTCGACCACGGCCAGCGCGTCCCGGCCGGTCTCACTGACTGCCGTCGCCGCCTGCGCGTAGCGAGCCCGGACCACTTCTTGAATATTGGCCATAGCCACTCCTTGATAGACAAACATCGATACATCGACTTTCGTTGATGCATCGATGTTTGTCAATCAGTGTGACAAACTCAACGGATGACCACAGCCCTGCCCACCTCCAACAACATGACGGATTGCTGCAGCCCGGTCACCGGCGGCGTGCTCGATCTGCTGGAGGCCGAACGGCTGGCCCGCATCTTCAAAGCCCTGGGCGATCCGACCCGCGTCCGACTGTTGTCGCAGATCGCAGCCCACGTCGATGCGGAAGCCTGCGTGTGCGACCTCACCGAGCCCGGTGGCCTCACCCAGCCAACGGTCTCCCACCACCTCAAGCAACTCGTGGACGCCGGGCTTCTGACCCGTGAACAACGGGGCCGATGGTCCTACTACCGCGTGGTGACCGGCACCCTTGACGCACTGGCCGCCGCACTGAGCCGGCGACCGTCATAGAAACTGCGGGTATCACCCGCGCGCGGCGAACCACCGCCTTTTTTCACCGTCAGAGCGGGACTAGGCTGGCGTGCGACGACAGGGGTGAGGATGACCAGGCTCGACAATTTGATGTCCCAGATCGATGCCGGGGCTACGGTGCTGATCGACGGCGGTACCGGAACCGAGTGCGAGCGCCGGGGCGTACCCGTTCTGGACGGTGCGTGGAGTAGCGGCGGCGCGCTGAGTCATCCCGAGATCGTGCGTGAGGTCCACCAGGACTACATCGCGGCCGGTGCCCGGGTGGTCATCGCCAACACCTTCTCCACCCACAGGCACGCCCTGGAGGCGGCCGGCGTCGCCGACAACTTCGTCGCCTACAACCGGTGTGCGTGCGAACTGGCGGCTCAGGCCCGCGAAGCTGCCGGGGATGACACTGTCGTTGTCGCAGCAGGCATCAGCAACTGGACCTTCATCGGAACACACCCCGAACTGGACGTGTTGCGCCGCAACACCGCCGAGCAGGCTGAGGCGATGGCCAGCGGCGGTGCCGAGCTGCTGATCCTGGAGATGATGGTCGACATCGATCGGATGCGGGCGACGCTGGACGGAACTCGCGCGTCGGGCCTGCCCGTCTGGGTCGGGTTCACCTGCGGCACCGTGGACGGTCGGCCGGTCTCCGACGATGGGGTGCCCCGACTACGCGATGGCGAGCCCCTGGCCGATGCCATCGCTGCGCTCGAGGACTACGACGTCGACGCCGTCGTGATCATGCACACCGACGTCACGCTGATCGACGACTGCCTGAACGTCGCTCTGGACGCGTGGTCGGGAACGGTCGGCGTGTATGCACACAGCGGCAAATTCGTCGATGGTTCCTGGGTGTTCGACGGCGTCATCTCCCCCGCCGATTACCAGGCCTACGCCCGGCGCTGGGTCGAACGTGGTGTGCACCTGATCGGCGGCTGCTGCGGGATCGGACCCGCTCATATCGAGGCGGTCGCCGAACTCGTCTGAACTTGTCGAGCTGACGTGGGCTGCTTCGTCCTCAGCAATGGTGCCAAGTAGAGAAGGAACTTGCCGGACGTTCCCGGCGACATCTTAAGAGGCTCGTCCGTCTGCGTGTCCGCGCTGCGAGGATGCCGTCGTCCGGCGCGTCAGGTGATCGATCCAGCGGGCTCTCATACCGAAGGCGCCCTGACCCTCGAGGCCCGGCGGGGTCACGCAATCCAAGTGCCCGCGAGGCAGGATGATGGGGTGTCCGGCTTCGACTACGACCTCGACTACGCCACCCTCGATCTGCGCAGCCAACCCGAGGTGTACCGGGTCGGCCGCGGCGAGCAGGGGGTACTGCTGGTCCAGCCCTACAAGTCCGAACTGCTACCGCTGTGGCGGTTCAAGGACCCCCAGGTAGCTCGCGTGAGTGCCGACGCGATCCGGGAGAAGTTCGACGCCTACCTGGCAGACGGCGACGTCGTCGGAGCCGACATGGCCCGCAAGTTCCGGCAGATGGGTTTCACCCGCGCACGCCGCTACGCCAACCACAAAGGAGGTAAGAAGTACGACGGTCCGGTACCGGTCGACCAGCGCGGCCGCAGCGGAGCCCACGGTCGAGCCGAACTAGCTCATCAGGAAGAGGACCCGATCAAAGCTGAGGCTGCGGCCATCTTCAAAGCTGCGTGGGACGCCGTGGAACAGGTCGGCGAGTACACCGCCCTCCGCGATGCTCACAAGAAGACCTATGGCTGAAATTCGATCCCTGCCGAACGATGCAACCGATTCGTAGGTGCACTGTCCGCCGCTGGCCGGGATTGCCCCTTGCCGTTGCCTATGAGCTGGCCCGGTGTCCGCATTCCTAGGCTGCGCGCCACTCTCGCCCCTTCGTTACGGTGGGACGGGCCCTGGGGACCAAGACGAGCGGCGAAATCTGAGGAGATCGAGATGACTGTTGTGATGGCCGGTTGTGGTGACCTCGGCACCGAAGCCGGGCTACGGTTCGCCGCCCTCGGTTATCGCGTGATCGGACTACGCCGCTGTGTCGACAAGCTGCCCAGCGAGATAGAAGGCCAATCGGTCGACCTGTCCGCCGACGTGCCGACACTGCCAGCAGACACCGACATCGTGGTGATCGCGATAGCCCCGGACCAGCGCAGCGTCGATGGGTACCGCGCGGCGTACGTCGAGAGCGTCCGCAAAATGGCCCAGGCCATTCGCCGCGACTGCATCGTCGTTCCCCGGGTGTTGTTCGTATCATCGACCGCGGTCTACGGGGTCGATGACGGCAGTTGGATCGATACGTCGACCCCGGCTGACCCGAGCACGCCCACTGCTGAAGTACTGCGAGAAGCGGAGGAGACGCTGCTCCAGGCCGTCCCTGCGGCGACGTTGCTACGACTGGGCGGAATCTACGGGCCGGGCCGGACCCGGCAGATAGACCGGGTCCGCGACGGGGCCGAGACGACCTCATCGGACACGAAGTTCCTGAATCAGATCCATCGTGACGACGCCGCAGCGGCCATCGTCCACCTCACGACGATGCAGGCTTCGCCCGAGACCGTCTACGTCGGTGTCGACGACCGCCCCATCGAACGCCGCGAACTCATCGAGTTCCTGGCTCGGAGTCTCGACGTACCCGTGCCACCTGTTGCCGCTGCTTCGGCAGGCAGCGAAGAGAGCCGGGGCAAGCGGTGCGACAACACCCGGCTACGCGAGTCCGGGTTCGTCTTCTCTTACCCCACTTTCCGCAAGGGCTACGCGGCTCTTCTGGAGGGCAACCAAGTTCGGCACCCCTAACCGACCGGTGCATACGGCGCGGGCGACGGGCGTTCCGCGCGACGCGGGAACATCTCCGGGTAGCTGACGGCCCTCACAAAGGTTGAAGGCTTTACCGTCGAGTAGTCCCGCCGCCCGCACCCCCTGGAGTTCGCTATGTCCCAACCCCTGCCCGACTCCGATATCGAGCGCGTCCTCGTCGTGGTCGCCCACCCCGACGATGCCGACTTCGGCGCCGCCGGCACCACCGCGAGCTGGACCCGCGCGGGCATCGAGGTGACCTACCTACTGTGTACCTACGGCGACCAGGGCGGCTTCGATGACACCCCGCGCGAGCAGATGCCCGCCATCCGAGAGGCCGAGCAACGTAGTGCAGCTGCGGCGGTCGGTGTGTCCGATGTCCGTTTCCTGACCGGGTACAGCGACGGTTCGTTGGACCCCACCCGTGAGCTGCAACGCGACATCGTCCGGGTGATGCGCCAGGTGCGTCCGCGTCGGGTGTTGACCCAGAGCCCGGAGCGGTGGTGGGACCGTATCGGCGCCTCCCACCCTGACCACCTCGCTGCCGGGGAGGCCACCGTCCGTGCGCTCTACCCTGCCGCGCGGAACCCGTTCGCCTTCCCCGAACTGCTCGCCGAAGAAGGCCTGAGGCCGTGGGCGGTGGATGAGATGTGGCTGATGGCCGACGAGCGGGCCGACCACGCGGTCGACATCACCGACACGTTCGACGCCAAACTCGACGCCCTGCGCGCACACGCAAGCCAGACCGCGCACCTCGGCGACGGACTGGAGAAGAGACTGCGTTCGTGGGGGGCGGGCATCGCTGAGAAAGCCGGGATGGAGCCGGGACATCTGGCCGAGATCTTCCGGGTGGTCGCCACCGGGTGAGGCGCTCCGGATGCCCGACCCGCCGACCCCACGTGCCTTACCGCAGGAGGCGTTTGTGAGCGAAGGCACGCAGCACATCCGGAGTACCCAGGCCCTGAGGTCGGTTGTCGCTTGGGTAACGACAACGCGATAAGGAGCCACATAGTGATCAGCACCACCGAACTCGACACCCGACTCGGGGCCCTGCAGGACGACTACACCTTTCGGGTGAATGTTCTCCTCGAGGAGGGTCGAGAGGATCTCGTCGCCGACATGTCTGACCAGTACCTGTCCGATGCCGCCGCGTTGACGCGACAAGCCGCCTGAACCGCTGCAGCGGCGGCTTCAGGCCACACCGTTGCGGATCGCCAGGATCGCTGCGCCGACCCGGTCACGACTACCAGTTTTGGTCAGTACCGCAGAAACGTGGCTCTTGACGGTGCTCATCGACAGGTAGAGCTGTTCGGCGATCTCGGTGTTGCTCTGGCCGCGGCCGATCAGTGACAGCACGTCGAATTCGCGCGCCGTAAGCGCCCACTTCGCGACGTCCACTCGTTGCTTTTTGGGACCGCGGCGGACCCGGTCGAGGACGGCGCCGGTTATCTCGGGGCTCAAAATCGAGTCGCCGCCGGCTACGCGTCGGACGGCGTCGGTCAGTTCGCGACCGGTACAGCGTTTGAGCAGAAATCCGCGGGCGCCGGCGGCGATGGCGTCCAGGACGTACTCGTCGTGGTCGAAGGTGGTCACCACGATGACGGCCGGGGCATGAGGTTGCGTTCCAAGGGCCCGGGTGGCGGCTAGACCGTCCAGGACGGGCATCCGGATGTCGACGAGAGCGACATCAAGACGCGGGTCGGCATCCACTCCGTCGAGGAGCTGTTGACCGTGCTCTGCCTGCAGGGCGATCTCGATGTCGGGTTGAGATCCGAGGATGAGCGAGAAGCCTTCTCGCACGAGGTGCTGGTCGTCGACGACCGCGACTCGGATCATGCAGCCCCACCCGCGAGCGCGGGCTCGACCGGGATGAAGGCGTCGACCATCGTCCCGCCGCCAGGGCGTCCGCTCCACGACCAGAGGCCGTTCAGAGTGCGCACCCGTTCTTCCATTCCGATCAGGCCGCTACCTCGTTCGAGAGTGTCCGGCGGCCCGATGCCGTCGTCGCTCACCCTCAACCGCACGTGGGTTCCAGTGGTCGCGATCTCAATCCATACGTGGCGCGCGTCGGCGTGCCGCGCCACGTTGGTCAGCGCCTCTTGGGAAATCCGATACAGCGTAAGGACCGCGACCTCGTCGAGTTCCACCCGCGGATCGAGGCGCACCTCGACATGCACCCCGTGTGCACGCAGTGGTCCGGCCAGAATCTCGTCGATGTCAGAAAGGCGCGGCGGGGCGCTGATAAGCAGGGTGGCGTCCGGATCTCGCAGATGAACCACGAGGGCGTCCAACTCACCCAATGCCTGTCGACCGTGGCCCGCGATGGAATGCAACGCGTCCTGCGGCCGGGCCACGAGCCCGGCTTCAGCCTGGACCACGATCGCCGTGACGTGGTGGC